>DASZTT010000164.1:0-12490 GCA_035547895.1 Rhodanobacteraceae bacterium | reverse complement strand
CGAAAGCGCGATGGCGCGGCCGGCCGCGCCGTCTGCCTGAACGTTTTGATGCGGATCGAAACATCGAGGTCGTTGTCGTCGTAGCGTTGTCAAACCCACGCACGCGGTCGCGAGAATCCATGAAGAGCCTGCGCACCATCTGCCTTGTCATGTTGCTGCTGGCGGGACTCGCGCCCGCGGCGCCCGCGCAGGTTCCATCGGTGTGGCGCGAGGAGCAGCTCGAGGCGATGAACAAGTCGGACGCGATCATGAAGCGCGCGCATGACCGCAAGGATCTTCTCGCGCAATACCAGGTGTTGCGGCACGCCTACGCGTCGGACGGCAAGCCCGCGTTCCGCGCGATCTTCGGACAGTACCTGTCGTGGTACCAGAGCTTCATCGGCGACTACAAGGACGCCGAACTGGGCTTTTCGATCGAGCAGAAGCCGTTGGCGGACGATGCACCCTCGCCCCTTACGCAGCCCGGATGGCACGCGGTACCGGCGCTGGATTACATCCCGCAGCTGGCGAAGAGCTACCGCGTGGTGTTCCTCAACGAGGCGCACAACATCGCGTTGACGCGCACCCTCACGGTGCGACTGCTGAAACCGCTGCACGACGAAGGCTTCAACGTGTTCGCCGTGGAGACCTTGTATCCCGCCGACATCGGGGGGTTGCACAAACGCGGCTATCCCGTCGCCGACAGTGGTTTCTACACCCGCGAACCCGTCTACGCGGAAATGGTGCGCACCGCGTTGAAGCTGGGCTACAAGGTGGTCGCCTACGAAGCCGACGCGAACCACACCGGCGACGCGCGCGAAGCGCAGCAGGCGGAAAACCTCTGGAAAATATTGAAAGCCGACCCGAACGCGAAAATCGTGGTCAACGCGGGCTACGCCCACATCCAGAAGTCGGGGCAGTTCCTCGGCGCGGAATCGATGGCCGAACATTTCATCAAGGATTCCGGCATCACGCCGCTGTCGATCGAGCAGACCATCCTGATTCCGCACCAGGACAGGGGAATGGATCATCCCGACTACCGCCCGATTGTCGAAAGCCTGCATCCCACCCAACCGATGGTATTCATCAACAAGGATGCCAAGGCCTGGTCGCTGCGTCCCGGTTACGACGCCAGCGTGATTTTCCCCGAAGAACATTTCGTGTTCGGCCGGCCGACCTGGCTCGAATTGTGGGGCGCGCGCGTGCCTTTCAGCGTCGACGGCAATGTGTGCCAGCGACACTGGCCCTGCATGGTGGCGGCGCGTTACGCCGATGAAGGCGATGACGCGATTCCCGCCGACCGCATGGTGCTCGATCCCGTCCCGCTGATGACCGTCAACGATGTCAAGATCACACGGGGTGACTACAGCATTCCGACCGGGCAGCTTTACTTGCGGCCCGACCACCGCTACCGGCTTACCATCAGCGACGAACGCGGCCAGCGGATCGGCAGCCAGGTGATCACCATCAGATCACCCAACGAATCCCTGACGAATATGTCGCAGCAACCACCGGATTCCCAGGCGTGCAACATCGTCGCAGCCGCACAAACACTCGCAACCAAACCGTGTCCAACTCGATGATCGACAGCACCTCGACCGATGCCGCCCCCGCGCCCGTCGGCGCCTATCCGCACGCGCGCCGCGTCGGCGACCTGCTCTTCCTCTCCGGCATCGGCCCGCGCACGCCCGGCAGCGATGAGATTCCCGGCAACGTGTTCGACGCGAATGGAAAGCTGGTCGCGCACGACGTCGCCGCGCAGACCCGCCAGGTATTCGCCAACGTGCGGGCGGTGCTGGAAGCCTCGGGGGCATGCTGGGAAGACCTGGTCGACGTGACGGTGTTCCTCACTGACATGGCCGGTGACTTCAAGGCCTACAACGCCGTCTGGGCGGAGTACTTTCCCGATCCGTCCGCCGCGCCGTGCCGCACCACGCTGGGCATCACGGCGCTGCCGACGCCGATCGCGATCGAGCTCAAATGCATCGCGCGGCTGCGCGGCTGACGCGTGGCATCAGGCCAGGGCGATCTCGAACGCCGCCAGCAACACCCCGATCACCATCACCGCCACCGCGACGACCAACCAGCGAACGACCCCGCCGCTCGTCGGGCGCGGGCTTCTGCGAAGCCTCGCGGGCGTTCGGATTCATGGATTTGCCGGACCCGTGGCGTGCGCGAGACAGGTTTCCAGCAGCGCACGGATGATCGCCTGCACCGGCGCGGCGCGCTCGGGCAGGTATTCGAAACTGTCCTCGTCCATGTAGGTGGACTGGGCCAATTCCAGTTGCACCGCTTCGACGCCGGTTTCCGGGCGGCCGTAGTGGCGGGTGATGTAGCCGCCCTTGAAGCGGCCGTTGACGACGTGGCTGTAATAGCCGTCGCTGCCCACCGCGCGTTCGCGCAGCACGCCACTCAGGCGCGCCTGCAAGGTGGGCGAACAACTCGCGCCGGCCGCGGTGCCGAGGTTGAAGTCCGGCAATCGGCCTTCGAAAAACATCGGCACGCGGCTCTTGATGGAATGTCCATCCCACAGCACCACGCGCGGATGTTGTTCGCGCAGGCGCTGGAGTTCACCCGCCAACGCGTCGTGGTAAGGCTGCCAATACATCGCCGTGCGCAGCGCGATTTCCTTTTCGTGCGGCTCGTCGCCCGCAGCGTAGATCGGCTGCCCCGCGAACGTCGTGACCGGCACCAGCGCGGTTTCGGTTCGCCCAGGATACAGTTTGTGCCCTTCGGGATCGCGGTTGAGGTCGACGACATAACGCGACCAGTGCGGCGTGATCACCGACGCACCCAGCTCGTGCGCAAACGCGTACAGCTTGCCGACGTGCCAATCCGTATCAGGCACCCGTTTCCCCGCGGCGCTGGCGCGCGCCTCGACGGCCGCGGGCAGCGCCGTGCCATCGTGCGGCAGGCTGACCAGCAAGGGCGCTGTCCCTTGGTGCAGCGTAAAGTCGGACATCTTGGGATTTTACCCGGCGATGGGGTTGCTCGTCGCCCGCAACGACCATCGGTTCGAGACCGTTGCCCGGATCGGGTCCGCAGCAGGCTTCGCGCGCAGTCCAGCGACGGCCGGCGCGGGAAGCAGCCATGGACGGCCACTCCTGAAGGAACGAGGAAGCCGAAGGACCGCCCGCGTTCCGGCTCCGCCCTGCACTCGCGACGCTCGACGCGAATGGAATATCGAGCCGTTGCGCGGCCGGGTTTGCAAAATCTTCAGACGCACACCTTTAATCTTGCGCGGTTTTCAGCCCATCGATCCGACCGGGGATCCCCTTGAGCCCACCGCTGGCCATCCACGTGCCGCCGCGCCGCGCCGCCACCTTCGTGGTGGCGTTGCTGTTGGCCGTGCTGGTGGCGGCGCTGAACTTCGCATTGTGGGCGGCCGCCGACCAGCCAAAGGACGTGGTGCCGTGGAATGGCCAGGCCGACGGTTTCGCCTACAGCCCGCTGCAGCGTTACCAGAGTCCGCTGTCGGGCACGTTCCCGACCGACGAGCAAGTCGATGGCGACCTCGCCCTGCTGGCCAGGCATACCCACCGCATACGTTTCTACTCGGTGTTGCAGTACCCGGAGATTGCGCGGGTGGCGATGAAGTACCACCTCGACGTGCTGGCCGGCGCCTGGCTAGACCGACGCACCGACAACAACGAGAAGGAAATCGAGGCCCTGATCGCGCAGGCGCGCCGTTGGCCGGACATCAAGCGCGTCGAAGTGGGCAACGAGGTGCTGCTGCGCAACGACATGCCGGTGGCAAAACTGATCGGCTACATCGACCGCGTGCGCGCGGCGGTGCACCAGCCGGTTTCGACCGCCGAACCGTGGAGTTTCTGGGAGGAATACCCGGAACTGGTCGAGCACGTCGATTTCATTACCGTGCACCTGCTGCCGTACTGGGACAGGGTGCCGCGCAAGGACGCGGTGGGTGACGCACTGGTGCGTTACCAGCGCCTGCGGCAGTTGTACCCGGACAAACCCATCGTGATCGGCGAGGTTGGCTGGCCGTCCAATGGCAACCGCCTGGATTTCGCCAAACCCTCGATCGAGAACGAAGCGATCTTCCTGCGTGAATGGTTCCAGGTCGCACGCGCCCAGCATCTCGACTATTACGTCATGGAGGCCTTCGACCAACCGTGGAAACAACAGGTATCCGGACTGGTCGAGGCTTACTGGGGCGTGTTCAACGCCGACCGGCAACTGAAATTCCCGCTGGCCGGACCGGTGCTGGAGGATTCCACCTGGCCATGGAAGGCGATGGCTTCGGGCTTGCTCGCGCTGATCCCGATGATCTGGTTCGCCTGGCGGTTCGCGCGCTTCAAGCTGACCGGGCGCTTCGTGTACCTGTGCCTGATCCAGCTCGCCGCCGGCCTGATCGTGTGGTCGGCGACCGTGCCGTTCCAGTTCTACCTGGACGTGGTCGACTGGGCCATGCTGATCGTGCTGTTCCCGGCGCAGTTGGCGATCCTCGCGATCCTGCTGATCAACGGGTTCGAATTCGTGGAAGTGTTGTGGCGCAGGAAGTGGCTGCGGCATTTCAAGCTGCTGCCGCCCGATCCGCCCGAAGAACAGCCGTTCGTGTCGATCCACCTGGCCTGCTACAACGAGCCGCCGGACATGGTGATCGCGACGCTCGATTCGCTGGCCGAGCTCGATTACCGCAACTTCGAAGTGCTGGTGATCGACAACAACACCAAGCGTGAGGAAGTATGGAAGCCGGTCGAAGCGCGTTGCCAACAGCTCGGTGAACGCTTCCGCTTCTTCCACCTCGACCCCTGGCCGGGCTTCAAGGCTGGCG
Source organism: Rhodanobacteraceae bacterium (assembly GCA_035547895.1). Classification (GTDB taxonomy): domain Bacteria; phylum Pseudomonadota; class Gammaproteobacteria; order Xanthomonadales; family Rhodanobacteraceae; genus 66-474. Next base: position 7,716 of record DASZTT010000164.1, on the reverse strand, counting down.
CGTTGAACTATGGCTTGAAGCAGACCGACCCGCGCGCCGACATCATCGCGGTGGTCGATGCCGATTACGTGGTGCGCCACGACTGGCTGTCGGCGCTGACCGGCTACTTCCACGACCGCAACGTCGCGGTGGTGCAATGCCCGCAGGCGCACCGCGAATACGACCTCAACGCATTCCGGCGCATGACCAACTGGGAGTTCGACGGCTTCTTCCGCATCGGCATGCACCACCGCAACGAACGCAACGCGATCATCCAGCACGGCACCATGACGATGGTGCGGCGGGTCGCGCTGGAAGGCACCGGCGGCTGGTCGGAATGGACGATCTGCGAGGACGCCGAACTCGGCCTGCGCCTGATGCACGCCGGTTATGAAACCGTGTACGTCGACGAGCTGATGGGCAAGGGCCTCACGCCCGCCGATTTCCGCGCGTACAAGAGCCAGCGCTACCGCTGGGCCTTCGGCGCGATGCAGATCCTGAAAGGCCGCTGGGACTGGATGGTGCGCAAGGGGCCGCTCTCCGCCGGCCAGCGCTTCCACTTCCTCACCGGCTGGTTCTCGTGGTTCGCCGATGCGCTGCACATGGTATTCACGCTGATGGCGCTGGCCTGGACCGCCGGCATGCTGCTGGCTCCGACCATTTTCAGCCTGCCGATGCGGCTGTTCCTGATTCCGGTGATGGGCTTCTTCTTCGCGAAGGCGTTGTTCGGCATCGTGCTGTACCGCGCGCGCGTGCCCTGCGGCTGGCGCGATGCACTGATGGCGTCCATCGCCAGCATGGGCTTGTCGCACGCCATCGCGCGCGGCATCTGGATGGGCCTCATCAAGCAGAAGACCGCGTTCATCCGCACCGCCAAGAGCCGCCGGCTCGGCGGCGGCGCGGCGGGCGCGCTCGGGCCCGTGCGCGAGGAATTGCTGATGTCGATCGCGCTGATCCTCGCGATCATCGGCATGGGCATCAACTTCGGCTCGCGCTACGTCGAAGGCCAGTTGTGGATGGTGATCCTGGGCGCGCAGGCGATCCCCTACCTGTCCGCTCTGGTCGGCGCGCTGGTGGCACACTATTCGAAGGACCGCCCGGTTACCGTGCAACAGGACGCCCCCGCACTGTCCCGGGCGGCTGCGTTGCACACGCCGGAAGCGGTCGAGGCGCAAGCGGCCGCCACGTAAAGGCTTGACGTGCACGCGCGACGACCACGCACACCCACCCGAGCCCCCTGGCTGATTTTCATGGTGCGTACGTGTGCGCTGGCTGCGCTCGCCATCGCGCCCGGTGCGCACGCCGATACCCTGAAGGTAACGATCACCGGCGTCGACAAGGACATGGCCGCGGCGGTGCGCGCGCAACTGACCGCCAGCCAGTACGCCACGCGCAAGGACGTCAGCGACACCCAGGCGCGGGTGCTGGCCGGCGATGCCGCCAAGCAGGCGCCCGCCGCACTGCAACCCTACGGCTATTACAACGCACGTGCCAGCAGCGACCTGCAACACGTGGGCAGCGAATGGCAGCTGCACCTGCAGGTGACGCCCGGCCCCGTCACGAAAGTCGCGGCGCTGGATGTGCAGGTGCCCGACGTTGCGCTGGATCTGCGGCCGGTGAAGATCGCCGTGCACGCCTTCCATCCGCGCGTGGGCGAACCGATGAACGACAGCACCTACGAGGCGTCCAAGGCCGCGATTGCAAGCGCGCTGCTGGAAACCGGCTGGCTGGACGCCAAGGCCACCGAGCACAAGGTCGAGGTGACGCGCGCCGACAACCGCGCCGCGATCCACCTGCACTACGACGTGGGCGAACGCTACAAGCTCGGCGCGGTGACCTTCGAGGGTTCGCAGTTCAAGCCGGGCTTCCTGCAACGCTACGTGCCGTGGGAAGCCGGCGACTGGTACTCGCAATCGAACCTGCTTGCGCTGCAACAGGCATTGACCGATGCCGACTATTTTTCGATCGTGGATGTCGAACCCGAGGTCGCCGAGGCCAAAGATCGCGTGGTGCCGGTGAAGGTCGAAGTCGCGCCCGCCAAGCGCACGGTGTACACGGCCGGAGTGTTCGTCGGCACCGACACCGGCCCCGGCGTACGCGGCGGCATCAAGCGGCGCTGGATCAACCGCAGCGGACATACGCTGGATACCGAAGCGCTGGTCGCGCAACGGCTGAAGACCGCGCAGGTCGTGTACGGCATCCCCCGCCCGGGCCACGACAATGCCAGCTTCAGCCTCGGCATCGGTTATCGCGACGAGAACACCAAGACTTCCGTCTCGCGCACGTTCTCGATTGCCGCCAACGAAACCCGCGATTGGCACGGCTGGGTGCGCACGATCGGGGTGCACCTGCTCGCCGGCACCTTCACCGTCGGCAATTCCGGCAACGACGTCAACATCCCGGGCATCGAACGCGGCCGCAGCACGCTGATCTACCCGGAGGTGGGCCTTACCAAAAAAGTCGCCGACAATCCGTTGTTCGTGCGCAAGGGCTACTCGATCAACCTGATCGCGCGCGCCGGTCCCGGCATCGATACGCGCTTCGCACAGGCCCTCGCCGACGTCACCTGGATCCACGCGATCGGCCGCAGCAATCGACTGATCCTGCGCGGCAACGCCGGCATCACCAGCGTGGCCGATTTCAGCCAGCTGCCGCCGCAACTGCGCTTCTTCGCCGGCGGCGACCGTTCGATCCGCGGTTACGCGTACCAGGCGATCGGCCCGCGCAACAGTTACGGACTGGTGGTGGGCGGCGAACGCCTGCTGGTCGCAAGCGCCACCATCGAGCACTACTTCACGCGCGACTGGGGCATGGCGGCGTTCGTCGATTCCGGTGATGCGTTCGACGGCACCGACTTCCACGACAACACCGGCGCGGGCTTCGGCCTGCGCTGGCGCTCGCCGGTCGGCATGGTGCGCGTCGATGTCGGCGTGCCGATCAACAATCCCCATTACCACGGTGCGCAGTTGCACATCGTGATCGGGCCCGACCTGTGACGCGCGCGCGCAAATGGCTGACCGGTATCGTTGCCGCGATCGTCGCGATCGTGGTCGTGCTGGCAGCGTTGCTGTTCTGGGTGCTGTACACGCCGTCGGGTCTGCGTTTCGCGCTGGATCGCGGCGTCGCGATGATGCACGGGCAGTTCGCCTACGCCCGTGCAAGCGGGAGCCTTGCAGGCACCGCCACGATCGACGGGCTGCGTTACAGCACCGAGGACGGCACCAGGGTGACCGTCGCACGCGCCAGCGTTCGTCTGCGGCCGTGGGCGTTGCTCGGCCACACACTGCAGGTCGAACGCGCGCGCATCGATGGCGTCACCCTGGATCTCGCGCCTTCCAGGCCCTCCAACGAGTCGAGCAGCTTCTCGCTGAAACCGCCGCTCGCGATCGTGCTCGACGACACGCAACTTACCCGCATCGCGATCGACGAAGCCGGCAAGCCCGTGTTCGCCGCGAACAGCCTCGCGATCGCCGGCAAGTGGAACAGCCGGCAGCTTTTGATCAAGCAGCTCGCGCTGCGTGCACCCGAGGGCAGCGCCGACCTCGACGGCACGCTTGCGATCGCGCGCGGCTACGCCGGCCAAGGCAATGCGAAGTTCGGCTGGACCTACGACGGCACGCGTTACGATGGCACGCTCACCTCGCAGTCGGATGGCAAGACCGCGCAATTGCGTGCCGCGATTTCTGCACCGGTGATTCTTCGCGCCGATGCAACCTTGAAGCTCGACGCGTCGCACGCGTGGACGGCGGCGCTGGATGCTCCCAGGTTCGACGCCAAAGCGTTGCCCGCCCTGCCTGCATCGTTGAAGACGCTCGCACTCGACGTGCATGGCGCGGGCAATGGCAGCGGCGGCAGGCTGGACGGAACGCTGGTCGTCAACGACACCGCGCTGCAAATCGATCCGGCGCAATTCCGCTACGACGGCAAGACGCTCACGCTCGATCCGCTGCGCCTGCGTTCACCGCAGATCGCCGGCGCGGCCACCGCCACCGGGGTCGTGCATCTGGACGCGAAGCCGATGTCGTTTGCGCTGGACACCACATGGCGGGACGTCGTCCTGCCGGCCGATCTTGCCGGGCAGGTGCTTGCGACCCACGGCGACGTGAAGCTCGACGGCACGGCCGACCGGTTCGCGGTGAAAGGCGCGCTGGCGTTGGGACCGCCCGGCCGGTTGTCGAACATGCAGGTCGATCTCGCCGGCACGCCGCGGCAGATCGATCTGCACGCGCTCAAGGTCGTGCAGAAGCAGGGCGGCCTCGACATGCACGGCACCATCGGCCTGCAGCCGCCGATGTCATGGAAGCTCGACGCGGTCGCGAAACATTTCGACCCCGGCGCCATCCTCGCCGGCTGGAACGGCGCACTGGATTTCGCGCTGGCGAGCGACGGCAAGCTCACGCCGCAAGGCCCCGTCGCCACGCTGAAGCTCGACAAGGTGGCCGGCACCCTGCGCCAGCGCAGCCTCACCGGCAGCAAGGCTGACCTAGCGATCACGCCGGAGAACATGCTGCAGGGGTCGCTGCTGCTGGTCAGCGGCAACAGCCGCGTGCAGGTCATCGGCAAGCGCGGCGCGCGCACCGACGCCGACGTCACGCTGGACGTCACCTCGCTGGGCGACTGGTTGCCGAACACTTCCGGCAAACTGCAAGGCGCCTTCACGCTCAAGGGAAGCTGGCCGAAACTGGCCGTCGCGGGACATTTGCAAGGCAGCGGCCTTGACGCGGATTCGCGACGGATCGACACGCTGCAGCTCACCGCGTCCATCCCGAACATCGCGCAACCGGGCGGCGATCTCGATTTGACCCTGCATGGCGTGCATGCGTCGGGAATCGACTTCGACAGCGTCAGCCTGCAAGGCCGCGGCAACGCCGCATCGCACCACCTGCAACTGCGCGCGATTGGCAAGCCGCTCAGCGCCACGCTCGCATTGAACGGCAGTTGGCAAGCGAACGCGAAGCGCTGGAGCGGCACCTTGAGCGGCGTCGAACTGTCGCCGCAAGGCATGCCGGCGTGGCATCAGGAAGCGCCGAGCACGATCGCCTGGCAGAAAGGTGCACTGACGGTTTCGCAAGTTTGCCTCAGCGCCGGCCAGCCACGTCTGTGCGTGTCGGCGGACCGCGACACGCAAGGCGCGATCACCGCGAAATATTCATTGCAACGGCTGCCATTGCAACTGCTGGCCACGCTGGCGTCGGGCGCCAATCCCCTGCAGGCAAGCGGAGAACTTTCCGGAGTGGGACAACTCGCGATCGATCCGAACGGCACGATCAATGGCAAAGCCAGCCTGGCCGCCAGCGCGGGCAGCATCGTCTACGCGTCGAATACGGACCGGCCGCTGCTCGCCTGGACCAGCATCGGCGCGGACGTCGATGCATCCGGCACGACCCAGCACGTCCGCCTGCACGGCGCACTCGACGACGGCGGCCATGTCAACGGGGACATCACCCTCAGCGGCGCGAATCACGCGTTGCAGGGAACCCTCGATGCCAACCTGCGCAGCCTCGCCTTCCTCGAAGCCTTCTCGTCCGAGATCGCCAACGTGCGCGGTTCGCTCGCGGGCAACCTGCAACTGTCGGGCACGCTGGCCGCGCCGCAATTCCAAGGCCGCATCCAGACGCGAGGGTTCTCCGCAGAGCTGCCGCGCGCAGGCCTGAAACTGCACGACGGCGAGTTCGCGATCAACGGCGATGCGCAAGGCCGTCTCGCGATCACCGGACAGATTGCATCAGGTGGCGGCGTGATGCACGTCGGCGGCAGCGTCGGCCTTGCCGCCAACGCGCCGCTGACGCTCGACATCAAGGGCGACAACGTGCTGGTCGCGGACATTCCCGCCGCGCACGTCGTCGCTTCGCCCGACCTGCACATCCAGCGCGCCGGTGGCGTGTTCGCGCTGACCGGCAGCGTGACGATTCCCGACGCCAAGGTCGAAGTCGAAAAACTGCCGGGCCAGGGTCCCGCGCAGGCATCGCCGGACGTGGTGATCGTCGATGCGCCGCCCGCCGCGCAGGTCGCACCGCTGGCGATGGATGCCGACATCGAAGTGAAGCTCGGCGACAAGGTGAAGGTGCAAGGCTACGGCCTCAACGGCACCGTGCACGGCCAACTCGCGGTGCGCGCGCGGCCCGGCCGCACCGCGACCGGGCGCGGCGAGATCCGCGTCGACGGCAAATACCAGGCTTACGGCCAGAACCTCAGCATCGAGCGCGGACGCCTGCTGTTCGCCGGCACGCGGCTCGACGACCCCGGACTCGACATCCGTGCCGTGCCCAGCATCCGCAGCCAGGACATCACCGTGGGCCTGCAAATCCGCGGCACCGCGCAGCGGCCCGTGCTGACGGTGTTTTCCGATCCGGCGATGGAACAGGCCGAAGCACTTTCGTATCTCGTCACCGGCCGTCCGTTGAACTCGCTGAAGAGCGGCGAAGGCGACACGCTCAACACCGCCGCGCAGGCGCTGGGCGGACTGGCCGGCGACCGGCTGGCCAAGTCGATCGGTTCGCGGCTTGGCCTCGAAGCCGGCGTGTCCTCGAGCGAAGCGCTGGGCGGATCCGCGTTCACCGCGGGCAAATACCTTTCGCCGCGGTTGTTCCTGAGCTACGGCGTCGGTCTGTTCACGCCGGGCCAGGTCATCACCCTGCGCTACACGCTCAACCGCTTCCTGCAGTTCGAAGCCGAGAACGCGACCACCGGCAACCGTGCGAGCCTCAATTACCGCATCGAAAAGTAGCCGCCGCCGAAAGCGCAGCGCGAGGAATTTTTGCTTTTGCTCGTCGAGCCGGCGCAGGCGACTGCGTGCGCAGGATTGCAGCGCGAGCGCCACGAAGGCGTGAGTAATCCGCCGTCTCACCGTGCACGTGGAAGCCAAAGGCGCTGGATCCCGGCCTGCGCCGGGATGACGGAACGGAACATTGATCCAGGTCAGGCGATCGCACCGGCTGGTGGTAACCTCCATCCCTTTGCTCGACGCAAAGGACAAGCCGTGGCAGCCGAACGCTGGACCCGTAGAGATTTCCTTGCCCTGTCCGGCGTCTCGGCACTCGTCGCGCTGGTGCCTCCGAAGACGCTGCTCGCGGCGACGGCGCCGTCGAGCGCCCCGCAACCGGGTCCCGTTCCCGCCGACGCGGCAAGCCTCTACCGCAACGCGTTCGTGCTGGATGCAAACACGCTGGCCTCGTTCGGCTACACGCAATTCGACAAGGACGCGGCAGGCAAACTGGTGGCCATTCGCAACTCCGGCCTGACCGCCTTCAAGAGCACGCTGGGCGGCGACAACGGGAATTTCGAAGATACCGTGGCGGACATCGCCGCGGCGCAATCGCTGATCGACCAGCATCCAGAACTTTTCATCAGGGTCGTGCGGCCCGGCGACCTGGATCGTGCGAAGCCCGAAGGCAGGATCGCGGTGATCCTGTCGTTCGAAGCAGCGTCGATGCTGGGCGACAAGATCGAACGCATCGAACTGTTCCGCCAGCTCGGCATCCTCGTGATGCAGTTGACCTACAACCGCCGCACGCCGTTCGGTTGCGGCTGCCTCGACGGCGACAGCGACGGCGTTACCGAACTCGGCCGCCAGGCGATCGCCAAAATGAACGAGCTGGGCGTCGCGCTGGACCTGAGTCACGCCAACGTGCAGACCACCGAAGACGGCATCCGGCTGTCGCAGCGGCCGCCGGTGTTCACGCACGCGGGCTGCCGCGCGGTGTTCGAGCATCCGCGCAACAAGACCGACCGCGAGAT
>DASZTT010000163.1:0-7196 GCA_035547895.1 Rhodanobacteraceae bacterium | reverse complement strand
GTGTGTGCGAGGTCGTCGGCTGAATCGGCCACATTGCGCCCGAACTGCGGATGGCACTGGCGCGTTCGCGGTTTGTGTGAGGGATTTCGCAGGCGCGCCATCCCGTGCCCAAGCTGGTGTGGGGGGCGGGGGCGGCGGTATCCTATTCGTTCCCTTCCAGCACCCAATCGCACAGACATGAACGCATTGCACGCCCCTGCCGGGGGTGATGAAGTGGCTGCCATCGCGGCCGCCGTCGGTGGCAAGGTCGAGCCGGCTGACGCCGCGACGGCGGAGGCTTTCGCGAGGTTGGCGTGCGCGGAACTCGGGCCGGACGAACTGGCCCGGCGTGGTGTCGATGGCTGGGCCGCGATGTGGGCGGATCTGTTCCGCTGGGCCCGCAATCGCCCGGCGGGCCACGCTGCGGTACGCGTGTTCAACCCGGATGCGGAGCACAACGGCTGGCGGTGCGCGCACTCGGTGGTCGAGGTGGTCACCGCCGACGCGCCGTTCCTCGTCGATTCGCTGGAAATGGTCATCAATGCCGAAGGCCTGCGCTTGCACCGGATGCTCCATCCCGTGATGGACATCCAGCGCGACGCCCGCGGCAACATCAAGTCGATCGCGGCGTGCGGCGACGGCGGCCAATCCGAATCGGTGATGCATGCCGAAATCGATCGCGTCGACGAGGCCACGCTGAAGAAACTGCAAGGCGCCGCCGAAGTTGCGCTTGCCGATGTGCACGCCGCGGTGAACGACTGGCAGGCCATGCACGACAAGATGCTGGCGATCGCCGACGCGCTGCCGAAGGAAAAGCATTCGCTGAGCGCGGAGGAAATCGCCGAGGGCCAGGCCTTTTTGCGCTGGGCCGCGGACAACCATTTCACCTTCCTCGGCTATCGCGAATACGACGTGGTGGCGGAGAAGGGCGACGAGCTGCTGAAGGCGCGCGCGGACTCGGGCCTCGGCATCCTGCGCAATCCCGACCTCGCCACCGCGCCGCGTTCCACCAAGAGCCTGACCGCGAGCCGCCTGCCGCAGTCCGGATCGATGGACGCGATCATCCTGACCAAGACCAACGCGCGTTCGCGCGTGCACCGCGCCGGCTACATGGACTACATCGGCGTGCTGCGCTTCGACGACAAGGGCAAGCCGGTCGGCGAATCGCGCTTCCTCGGCCTGTACACCTCCACCTCGTACATGCGCCGGCCGCAGGACGTGCCGCTGGTGCGCAAGAAATTCGATTCGGCGGAACGGCGTTCGGGCCTGCGTCCGCAATCGCATTCCGGCAAGGCGTTCCGATCGATCCTGGAAACGCTGCCGCGCGACGAATTGCTGCAGGCTTCCAGCGACGAACTGTTCAGCCTCGCCAGCGGCATCTTCGACGTCAATGAACGCCGCGAGGCGCGCCTGTTCGTGCGCCGCGATGCCTACGGCCGCTTCTTCTCGTGCCTGGTGTTCATCCCGCGGGATCACTACGGCGCCAACGTCGGCGAGCGCGTCAAGGAGATGCTGCGCGAGGAATTGCACGGTGCCTACGTGGATGCGAACGTGCAGATCGGCGATGCGCCGATGGCGAGGATGCACGTGGTCGTGCGTCCGCGCGCGGGCGAACACGTCGACGTGGACGTGCGCAAGCTGGAGGCGAAGCTCGCGCCGATCGTGCGCAACTGGCACGACGAACTGCGCGACGCGCTGGTCGGCGGCCTCGGCGAGGAACGCGGCGCGCACCTCGCGAGCCGCTGGGGCAGCGCGCTTCCTTCCGCCTATATCGAGGAACAGACGCCGGTACGCGCGGCCGAGGACGTGGGCATCCTCGCCGCGATGATCGGTGCCGGCGAGGACATGCGCCTCGCGTTCCATGAATCCCCGCGCACGCCGGGCGAACTGCACTTCAAGATCTTCCGTTCCGGCAGCGACATTCCGCTGTCGGACGTCCTGCCGCTGCTGGAAAACGCCGGCCTGAAGGTGGACACCGAGCAGGTGCACATGCTGGAACTGCACGGCAAGAAGGCCTGCATCCAGGATTTCGTGGTGCGGCCCGCGGTGCCGCTGAGGTTCAAGCTGGAAGACGTGCACGCGCGCTTCGAGGCCGCCTTTGCCGCGATCTGGCACGGACAGGCCGAGAACGACGGCCTCAACTCGCTGGTGCTGGAAGCCGGCCTCGGCTGGCGGCAGATCGCGATGCTGCGCGGCTATTCCAAGTACCAGCAGCAGGTCGGCACCACGTTCTCGCAGAGCTACATGGACGAAACGCTGGGCCGCTATCCGATGGTCACGGGGCTGCTGGTCGAGTTGTTCGAAGCCAAGTTCGATCCGCAACGCGAAGCCGGTGACGCGGCCACCCGCAAGCAGGCCCGCGCAGCGCTCGAGCGCGAGCTGGGCGTGTTGACGCCCGCGTCCGTGCTCGAAACCAATCCGGACTTCGTGGCGCGTGTCGCGGCGCTGCTGGAAAAGCCGCGCGAGGAACAGGTCGATGGCCTCGTCAACGCCATCAAGGCGCTGCTGGCCAACGTTTCCAGCCTGGACGACGATCGCATCCTGCGCGGCTTCATGGGCCAGATACGCGCCACGCTGCGCACCAACTATTTCCAGACGCACGACGGCAAGCCGGCCGAATACATCAGCTACAAGTTCGATTCGCACCAGGTGCCGGACATTCCCAAACCGGTGCCGTATCGCGAGATCTGGGTGTACGCGCCGCGCGTGGAAGGCGTGCACCTGCGCTTCGGGCCGGTCGCGCGCGGCGGCATCCGCTGGTCGGATCGCCGCGAGGATTTCCGTACCGAGGTGCTGGGCCTGGTCAAGGCACAGATGGTGAAGAACACCGTGATCGTGCCGGTGGGGTCCAAGGGCGGCTTCTTCGTGAAGCGTCCGCCCGCCGACCGCGACGCGCTGCTGGAAGAGGGCATCGCCTGCTACAAGATGTTCATCAACGGCCTGCTCGACATCACCGACAACATCGACACGGCCGCGAACAAGGTGCTGCATCCGGCCGACGTGGTGCGCCACGATGCCGACGATCCCTACCTCGTCGTCGCGGCCGACAAGGGCACGGCGAAGTTCTCCGACATCGCCAACGGCCTCTCGATCGAGCACAACTACTGGCTGGGCGACGCGTTCGCCTCGGGCGGTTCGGCGGGCTTCGACCACAAGGACATGGGCATCACCTCGCGCGGCGGGTGGGAGTCGGTGATGTACCACTTCCGCACGCTGGGCCACGACTGCCAGGAAGAGGATTTCACCTGCGTCGGCATCGGCGACATGTCCGGCGACGTGTTCGGCAACGGTTTGCTGCGCTCGCGCCACACGCGCCTGCTGGCGGCGTTCGACCATCGCCACATCTTCATCGATCCGAACCCGGATCCGGAAAAATCGTTCGTCGAACGCGAACGCATGTTCGCGCTGCCGCGCTCGTCGTGGGAAGACTACGACAAGTCGAAGATCTCGAAGGGTGGCGGCGTGTTCGCGCGCAGCGTCAAGGCCGTCGCGATCACGCCCGAGATGCGCGAAGCGCTGGGCATCGGCGATGACGTCGAATCGCTGTCGCCGACCGACCTGATCAGCGCGATCCTGAAGGCGCCGGTCGACCTGTTGTGGAACGGCGGCATCGGCACCTACGTCAAGGCGGCTTCGGAATCGAACGCGGACGTCGGCGACCGCGCCAACAACGCGCTGCGCATCAACGGCGCCGACCTGCGTTGCAAGATCGTGGGCGAGGGCGGCAACCTCGGGTTCACCCAGAAGGGCCGCATCGAGGCGGCGCGCAAGGGCGTGCTGCTCAACACCGACTTCATCGACAACTCGGCGGGCGTGGACACGTCCGACCACGAGGTCAACATCAAGATCCTGCTGAACGACGCGGTGCAGCGCGGCGAAATGGACATCGAAGCACGCAACAAGCTGCTGCATTCGATGACCGACGAGGTTGCGCGCCTGGTCCTGCTGGACAATTACCGCCAGAACGGCGCGCTCGGCATGATGGAACACATGTCGGTCAGCCGCATCGGCTCGCAGGCACATTTCATCCGCACGCTGGAGTCACGCGGCCAGCTCGACCGCCAGATCGAATCGCTGCCTTCCGACGCCGAATTGGCCGAACGCCGCACCCATCGCCAAGGCCTGACGCGGCCGGAACTCGCGGTGCTGCTGTCGTATTCCAAGATCGTGCTGTACCAGCAGCTGCTGGATTCCGACGTGCCCGAGGATCCGTTCCTCTCGCACGAACTGGTGCGCTATTTCCCGGAACCGCTGCACCGGAAATACGCCGCGCACATGCAGCGGCACCGCCTGAAGCGGGAAATCATCGCCACTGCGGTCACCAACTCGATCGTCAACCGCATGGGCGCGACCTTCGTGTTGCGCACCCAGGAAGACACCGGGCAAACCGCCGCCGCGGTGGTCAAGGCCTACAACGCCGCGCGCCAGATCATCCACGCGCGCGAACTGTGGTCGGGCATCGACGCGCTGGACGGCAAGGTCAGCCAGTCCGCGCAGATCGATGCGTTGATGAAGGTATGGTCGCTGCTGCGCAACATGTCGCGCTGGCTGCTCAACCGTCCGGGCTCGACCCTTGGCATCACCGCGCTGGTCGAACGCTACCAGCCGGGCATGGACAGCCTGCGCAAGGCGCTGCCGGCGACGCTCACCGAAACCGGACGCGCCGCGTGGGGCGTCGATCAGGAGAAGTGGCTGGGGTTCGGCTTCCCGCAGGAACTCGCCGACAAGCTGGCGACGATTCCCGCGCTGGAAGTCGCGATGGACATCATCGAAACGTCGCTGGAATCGAGCCGTCCGGTCGAACACGTCGCGCGCGTGTTCTTCGACCTTGGCGAGGCACTCGACATCGAGTGGCTGCGCGGCCAGATCGACAAGCTGGCGGTGGAAAGCCGCTGGCACGCGCAGGCGCGCGGCGCATTGCGCGACGAACTCGCCGTGCAGCAGCGCGCGATGGTCGGCCAGATCCTTGCCTCCGAACAGGGCAAGCAAAGCGCCGACGGCGCCGTGATGGCGTGGCTGCAACGCGACGATCCGCAACTGCAATTCACCCGCGGCATGCTCGATGAAATCCGCGGCGTGGACGTCGATTACCCGATCGCCTCGGTGGCACTGCGTCGCCTGGCACAGATCGCGCAGTCGGGTTGACGATGGGTTAACCCGGGCGACGCGCTTGGACGCATCGCCCGGGTTCTCAAATAATGCCGCGGCCGTGAGGTCGCGGCTTTTTTAGGCTTCCTGCGGAGCTTGCGCTATTTTGTGCACGCGTGCCGGGCCGCGTTGACATACTGGGGGAAGTTCGACACGACGGGGCCGTACTTGTCCGACTGCCAAGCCGTCCCGTTGCCGAAGATCCATACGTAGGACGTCGCCGCCTTGTACTCGGCTGCAATGTTCTGCTGGAACTTGTCGACGGTCATTACGGCTGCTTTGTTCGTGCTGGTTTTCCCCAACGGCCAGGTTCCCGGGGCAACACTGAACGGGAATTTGCCCTTGTACATGGAGGCGTAGTTGGAATAAGCCTCACTGACGAAGCGGGGGACGTTCTCGGGCCGCGCCGTGTAGGTGGTTTCGGTCGCCATCACGACCTGTTTCCATGGCTGCTGGAGGAGCCCCTGCACGAAAGGCACGGAGAGCTTGTAACCGCCCGACGCCAGGTCGAGGTTTTTGGTGACGTCGTATTCGTGCACGACGTCAGGCGCGATCATGAGCGTCATGCCAGGGTAAGCCTTGTGCATGGCCTGTCCGATCAACTGGCCCGCCCTCTGGACGATCTGCGCGTTGCCCCCCGCGCTTCCGCCCCAGGCGGGATTGTAAGGCTCCAGGTCAAGGGCTATCCCCTTGAACCCGGCGTACTTGGCCATTTTTGCCAGGTTGCCGAAGTTGGTTATGTACTGATTGACGACCGTCGGATTGTTCCAGTTCAATTTGCTGTAAATCGAAACCTTCAGGAAATTGTCGGTCACGCCATATTTGGCGTAGGTTTGTTGAAAGGACTTTGCGTCGTCCCAGAGTTTATTGTGGGTTGCTCCGACATTTGTCGTCCAGTACGTCATGTAATAGACGGCGAATACACCCTGAACGCCAACGGTTTTCCCCCAATACTGTGCGTCGGCAGCGTTGTTTTCCGAGTAGTGGTTGACGGCCCAATAAAGCAACTTCGGACATCCAGCGGAAGCACACCCGCTGCATATGATGCAAAAAACGGCCGTGAGGAACTTTGTCACACGCATTCTCCAGATGAATGATCAGTCGATGGTTTGATTGGGCACGCCGCACTCTATGGCCCGCGCCGGATGGCGGCGTGGCAATGCAAACCGTGGGGATTAATCGCCCTGAGCCCCCTGTCGTTCGTCCGTGGCGCAATGGGTTGTTGATTTGCCACTGCGAGGTCGGAGTATGCCCGGCAAGGACAAGCTGTGGAGTGTGCACCCGTCACAAATTGCCCGTTAATGTTTCGGGCATTTTCTGAACAAAAAGGAATTCGCGCCGCGGTTCGGAAGATTTCCCGCCGAGGCAGCCGGTGCATCCTGCATCCGAAATGTCGGCGGCGAAGCCGCGAGCCTCGTTCGCGACCAATCAAGCCGGCGAAGTCTGGCGCCTCACAACTCGAACTGCTCGTCCAGGATCCGTTGCGCAAGGCTGCGCTCGGGATCGAACAGCAGGGTGATGGCGCGTTCGCGCGCCTGGCGCACGCCGATTTGCACGGCGTCGCGGACTTCCAGGAAATCGGCGGTGGCGCTGACCGGACGATGGCCGGGTTCGAGCGTGCGCAAGCCGATGCGGGTCGAGGCGGGAAGCAGTGCGCCGCGCCAGCGGCGCGGGCGGAACGGGCTGATGGGCGTCAACGCGAGCACGTTCGCATCCAGCGGCAGGATCGGTCCGTGCGCGGACAGGTTGTAGGCGGTGGAACCGGCGGGCGTTGCCACCAGCAGGCCGTCGCAGATCAGGTTCGCCAGTTTCACGTCACCGTTCAATGCCACTTCGATATGCGCGGCCTGGTTGGTCTGGCGCAGCAGCGAAATTTCGTTGAAGGCCAGCGCGGTGGCCTCGGCGCCGTCGCGCTGGGTGACGCGCATCTCCAGCGGATGCAGCACGGCCGGGTGCGCGGCGGCGATGCGCGCCGGCAAATCGTCCGGCTGGTACAGGTTCATCAGGAAGCCGACGCGGCCCAGCTTCATGCCGTACACCGGCACGTCCAGCGTGCGGTGCGCGTGCAG
>DASZTT010000162.1:0-4803 GCA_035547895.1 Rhodanobacteraceae bacterium | reverse complement strand
TCGACGCTGTGCCTGGCCATGGAAGATGCCCGTGGCTGGTACGGACGCGTCACGCCGTGGATATGGCTGGTGTGGCTGGTGTGGTTGTTCGGGCCGGCCTGTTTCTTCGACGCGAAGGATTTCGCGCATTTTCCGCACTGGCTTCTGGCAACCCTGCTCAGCCTGCCGGTTTTCATCCTGGCGTATGTCGGCGCGCATTTGTGTCCGCGGCGCCACGTCGTCTGGTGCGCGCTCGCGGTTCTCGCAATCGGCATGGCCACGACGCCGTTCAATCCTTTCGCGCTGACCTACCTCATTTATGCCTGTTCGGTGGCGGCCGCGGCGAGCAGCCCGCGCAAGTCCGGCGCGCTGGTGCTGGCGATGATCCTGGCTTACAGCATCCAGTGGTTCTGGCTCGGCTACAACTGGCAGTCGCTGGTCAACGTCTGGATCCTCTGCCCGATCATCGCGGGCCTGATCATCACCGACCGCATCCAGCGGCGGCATCGCGCCGACCTGCGCCTGTCCATGGATGAAGTGCGTCGCCTCGCCGCCAGCGCCGAGCGCGAGCGCATCGGCCGCGACCTACACGATCTCCTGGGACACACCTTGTCGATGGTGGCCCTGAAGTCGGAACTCGCCGGGCGGCTGATCGAGCGCGATCCGTCCGCCGCGCACCGCGAAATGGCCGACGTTGCGCGCGTGGCGCGCGAGGCGTTGTCGCAGGTGCGCAGCGCGGTCAGCGGCATCCGCGCGGCCGCGATGGCCGCGGAACTGGCTTCCGCGCGCCTGCTGCTGGAAGCGGCCGGCGTGCAGATGGAGTACTGGCACGATCCGCAGGCGCTGCCCGTCGACGTCGAGACGTGCCTGGCTCTGGTGCTGCGCGAAGCCGTCACCAACATCCAGCGGCACGCGCGCGCGAACCGTGTCGAGGTCACCGTGATCGCCGGGGCCGAGCGCGTGGTGATGCGCGTGCGCGATGACGGGCGCGGCGGTGTCAACGAACGCGGCAACGGACTCACCGGCATGCGCGAACGCATCGAAGCGCGCGGCGGCACGCTGGCGATCGAGTCGCCGCGCGGGCGCGGCACCAGCATCGAAGTGGCCCTGCCGCTGCCTGCCATGGCGGTGGCGGACCCGGCGCCGCCGAAACCCGCCGGAGCCAACGTGGTGCCGCTGGTGCAGCACGCGGGCAGCCGCGCATGATGCGGGTGATGCTCGCGGAGGACCAGGCGATGGTGCGCGGCGCGCTGGCCGCGTTGCTGGCGCTGGAACCCGACATCGAGGTGCTGGGTTCGGTGGCCGACGGCGAAGCGGCGTGGCGCGAGATGCAGCGCCTGAAACCCGACATCCTGATTTCCGACATCGAGATGCCCGGCCTCACCGGGCTGGAACTCGCGCAGCGCATCCAGCGCCACGAGTTGCCGATCAAGGTCGTGATCGTCACCACGTTCGCGCGCTCGGGCTACCTGCGACGCGCACTGGACGCAGGCGTGTCGGGTTACCTGTTGAAGGACGCTCCGGCCGAAAAGCTTGCGGATTCCCTGCGGCTGGTGCATCGCGGCGGCCGCGCGATCGATCCGGAACTCGCGCTGGAAGCCTGGACGGAAGCCGATCCGTTGAACGACCGCGAGCGCCAGGTGTTGCGGCTCGCGGGTGAGGGACAGAGCGCCGGCGACATCGCGAGCAAGCTCAACCTCTCGCACGGCACCGTGCGCAATTACCTGTCCGAGGCGATCGGCAAGCTGGGCGTCGCCAACCGGATCGAGGCCTACCGGCTGGCGCGGCAAAAGGGTTGGCTGTAACCCGACGTGTTGGCCGGTGCGTCGTGCGCGGCGCTTACAATGTGCCGCTGTCCTGCCGATCGTCGATCTTGAAGAAGTCCGATTTCCACTACGACCTGCCGGTCGAACTGATCGCGCAGCAACCGCTGCCTGAGCGCAGCGCCAGCCGCTTGCTGGTGCTGGATGCGACGCATGGGGCGCTCTCCGATCGTGCCTTCAACGAGCTTCCGGAAATGCTGCGGGCGGGCGACCTGCTGGTGTTCAACGACACCCGCGTGCTCCCGGCGCGGCTGTTCGGCCACAAGGCCAGCGGCGGCGCGGTCGAAATCATGCTCGAACGCGTCACCGGCACGCACACCGCCATGGCGCTGCTTGGGGTCAGCAAGAAGCCGCGCGATGGCAGCCTGATCGAGCTGGCCGACGGCACGCCGGTGCGCGTGCTCGGCCGCGACGGTCAATTCTTCGAATTGCGTTTCGAGTGCGCCGAGCCGCTTGAAAAGCTTCTGCTGCGGATCGGACACATGCCGCTGCCGCCCTACATCGCGCGCCCCGACGATGCAGGTGACAGTGAACGCTACCAGACGGTGTACGCGCGCCGGCCGGGCGCGGTGGCGGCGCCGACGGCGGGCCTGCATTTCGACACCGGGTTGCTGGATGCGTTGCGCGCACGCGGCGTGGACTTCGGCTACGTCACGCTGCACGTGGGCGCGGGCACGTTCCAGCCGGTGCGCGAGGAGAAGATCGAAAACCACGAGATGCACCGCGAGTGGTTGAACGTCGGTGCGGAACTGGTGGAGAAGATCCGCCGCACGCGCGCGCAGGGCGGGCGGGTGATCGCCGTCGGCACGACCGTGGTGCGTTCGCTGGAAGCGGCGCGTGGAAAGGGCGGCGAGGTCGAACCGTTCGCGGGCGAGACCCGCATCTTCATCTTCCCCGGTTACCGCATCACCAGCATCGACGGCCTGATCACCAATTTCCACTTGCCCGAATCGACCCTGCTGATGCTGGTGTCGGCGTTCGCCGGGCGCGAGTTCGTGCTGTCGGCGTACAAGCACGCAGTCGAGCAACGCTACCGGTTCTTTTCGTATGGCGATGCGATGCTGGTGTGGCCGCCGGCCGCCCGTTGATTTCTTCGTCGTCCCGGCGCAGGCCGGGACCCGGTATTTTCGCGCGTAGCGGCATTGCACGAGACCATGGATCAGGCGCGTCATCCATGGTGTTCGTCTTTCGGGCCGCCTTGGGTATTCGGATCTGCAATCCTTCAAGCACAGTCCGGCCTGCGCTGGAATGACAATCATTGGTACGCTCTTGCGGTTGCTCGATTCCCACCTCCAACACCATGCAATTCGAACTCCTTGCCACCGACAACGCCGCGCGCCGCGGCCGCATCACGCTGCCGCGCGGCGTGATCGAAACCCCGGCGTTCATGCCGGTTGGCACGTATGGTTCGGTCAAGGCGATGACGCCGCGCGACCTGGGCGAGGTCGGTGCGCAGATCATCCTCGGCAACACTTTCCATCTCTGGCTGCGGCCCGGGCTGGAGGTGATCGGCGAGTTCGGCGGCTTGCACCGCTTCATCGGTTGGGACCGGCCGATCCTCACCGACTCCGGCGGTTTCCAGGTGTTCTCGCTGGCCGAACGCCGCAAGCTCACCGAGGAAGGAGTGACGTTCGCCTCGCCCGTCGATGGATCGCGCGTGTTCCTGTCGCCCGAGGAATCCATGCGCATCCAGACGGTGCTGGATTCCGACGTCGTGATGGCGTTCGACGAATGCACGCCGTACACGATCGACGGCAAACCCGTCGATGCTGGCGTGGTGCGCGATTCGATGGAGCTCTCGCTGCGCTGGGCCGCGCGCTCGCGGCGCGCATTCGACGAACTCGGCAACCGCAATGCGTTGTTCGGGATCGTGCAGGGCGGCGTGCACGGCGACCTGCGCGCGCGTTCGGCGGCGGCGCTGCTGGAAATCGGCTTCGACGGCTATGCGCTGGGCGGGCTGGCGGTGGGCGAGCCGGAAGCCGAACGCAACGCGACGCTCGAATCGGCTTGTCCGCGTCTGCCCGCGGACAAGCCGCGCTACCTGATGGGCGTCGGCCGTCCCGAGGACATCGTGGAGGCGGTGCGCCGCGGCATCGACATGTTCGATTGCGTGATGCCGACGCGGCACGCGCGCAACGGTTTTCTGTTCACGCGCGAAGGCACGTTGCGCATCCGCAATGCGAAGTACGCCAACGACACACGACCGATCGAGGAAGGCTGCGCGTGTTACGCCTGCGCCAGCGGTTTTTCGCGCGCCTACCTGCGACACCTCGATCGCTGCGGCGAAATCCTGGGTTCGCAGCTTGCGACCATCCACAACCTGCACCACTACCTCACGCTGATGCGCGAATTGCGCGAGGCGATCGGGTCGCAGTCGCTGGACCGCTACGCCGCAGCGTTCCATGCGCGGCGCAGTGCGGCTGCGTAATGCCGTCAAGCCGTTTCGATGATCCGGTCGAGGCCGTGCGCGCAGAACCGGCGCAAGGCGTTCGCGGGCGCCGGATCCTTGCGATCGCGCCGGGCCCAGGCGGCGTGCCGCGCCAGCAGGGCCGCGGCGACGCTGCGCGCGCAGGTATTGCCCAGCCGCAATGCGCCCGCTTGCAGTGCATCCGCGTCGCGTGCGTGGTCGCGCAGCCAGGTGTCGGCGTGGCGGACGGCGGAATGGATGGTTTCCGCATCGTGATCGGAGACGACGCCATCGGCCGCTTCGATCGATGCATCAACGGCATCGATGAGCGGATCGATGCCCAGCTTTTCCAGCGCGCGCAGGAAATCCAGCGCCTGCACGTTGCTTGAACCTTCCCAGATCGGAAACACCTGCGCGTCGCGCAGCAGCAGCGGAATGCCGCTGTCTTCGAGATAACCGACGCCGCCGAAGGCCTCGACCGTCTCCGAAGCGATGCGCACGCCCAGCTTGCAGATCCACAGTTTCGCGAGCGGCGTCAGGAGGCGTTGCAGCGCGGCGTCGCGCGCGTCGCCCGCGCCGGACTCCACGCGCCCG
>DASZTT010000161.1:0-3957 GCA_035547895.1 Rhodanobacteraceae bacterium | reverse complement strand
GAAGTGCTTTCGCGCCAGGTCGAGATGAAGCTGAAGGATTTCCGGATCGACGCGCACGTGGTGTCGGCGCATCCCGGCCCGGTGATCACGCGTTTCGAACTGGAACCCGCGCCCGGCGTGCGCGGCAGCCAGATCTCGTCGCTGGACAAGGACATCGCGCGCGGCCTGTCGTTGGTCAGCGTGCGCGTGGTGGACGTGATCCCCGGCAAGAACGTGATCGGCCTCGAGATCCCGAACGCGCATCGCGAGATCGTGTACCTCTCGGAAATCTTCAGCTCGCGCGAATACGGCGATGCGCGTTCGCCGCTGTCACTGGCGCTCGGCAAGGACATCGGCGGTCGGCCGGTGGTGGTTGACCTGCAGAAGATGCCGCACCTGCTGGTGGCGGGTACCACGGGTTCCGGCAAGTCGGTGGCGCTGAACGCGATGGTGTTGTCGCTGCTGTTCAAGGCCAGACCGGCCGACGTGCGCATGATCATGATCGACCCGAAGATGCTGGAACTGTCGGTGTACGACCGCATCCCGCACCTCCTGGCGCCGGTCGTGACCGACATGAAGGAGGCCGCCAACGCGCTGCGCTGGTGCGTGGCCGAAATGGAACGCCGCTACAAGTTGATGGCGGCGGTGGGCGTGCGCAACCTCGCCGGTTTCAACAAGAAGGTGCGCGACGCCGAAGCCGCGGGCCAGCCGTTGCCCGATCCCTTGTTCAAGGCCAACCCCGACGCACCGGAAGACAAGGCGCAGCCGCTGGAGCCGCTGCCGTTCATCGTGGTCATCATCGACGAATTCGCCGACATGATGATGATCGTCGGCAAGAAGGTCGAGGAACTGATCGCGCGCTTGGCGCAGAAGGCGCGCGCGGCGGGCGTGCACCTGATCCTGGCGACGCAGCGTCCATCGGTGGACGTGATCACGGGCCTGATCAAGGCCAACATCCCGACCCGCATCGCGTTCCAGGTTTCATCCAAGATCGACTCGCGCACCATCCTCGACCAGTCCGGGGCGGAGACGCTGCTCGGCAACGGCGACATGCTTTACCTGCCACCCGGCACCGCCACCCCCGAGCGCGTGCACGGCGCATTCGTGGGTGACGACGACGTGCACAAGGTGGTCGAATGGCTGCGCACCCAGGGCGAGCCGAGTTACATCGAAGGCGTGCTGGAGGAAGTGCAGACGCTGGGCGACGGCAAGGTCATCAACGAGTCCGGCTTGCCGGAAGAAGAGGGTTCCGGCGACGACAATGCGTTGTACGACAAGGCCGTGCAGATCGTCACCACCAGCCGGCGCGCCTCCATTTCCGGCGTGCAGCGGCACCTGCGCATCGGCTACAACCGCGCCGCGCGCCTGATCGAGCAGATGGAGCAGGAGGGCGTGGTCACGCCGCCGCAGCACAACGGTCAGCGAGAGGTCATCGCACCGCCGCCGCCTTCCTGAGCGCAGTGCTGGCAATGCGGCACAATGGCAAGTCGCCTGGAGTCGCTCCAAGTTCATCCGGCGCTGCCAGAATTCAGCTCGTCAATCCCGGAATTGCGAAGCGATGTCCGGGATCCGGTGGCTTTCCTGTACGGACCAGGGGCGCCACTGGATTTCCTTTCGCGGGAATGGCGACATTCAGGTCAATCAAGCTTCGCGAGGATTCGTCATGCGCAAAGTGATGCTGGGAATCGTGTTGGCTCTTGTTGCGTGTACCGCCTTCGCGGCCACCGGCGCGCGCGCACGACTCGACGCGTTCGCCAACGGCCTGCATTCGCTGGGCGGGAATTTCAGCCAGACGGTGTACGACGCGCACAGCAACATCACCGGTTCCAGTCATGGCACGCTGGCGTTGCAGGCACCGCGCCTGTTCCGCTGGCAGGTGACCGATCCGTACCAGCAACTGATCGTGGCCGACGGCAAGAAGGTCTGGGTGTACGAGCCGGACCTCGAGCAGGTGACGGTGCGCGACCAGGGCGCCGAGGAAGCACACAGTCCGCTCACGGTGCTCACCGATCTGTCGCAGCTCGACAGCGAGTTCAAGGCGACCGATGCAGGCACGCACGATGGGCTGGAATGGTTGCGGCTGGTGT
Organism: Rhodanobacteraceae bacterium; assembly: GCA_035547895.1. Classification (GTDB taxonomy): domain Bacteria; phylum Pseudomonadota; class Gammaproteobacteria; order Xanthomonadales; family Rhodanobacteraceae; genus 66-474. The sequence goes on along the minus strand of DASZTT010000161.1, from coordinate 1,891 downwards.
CGCGCAGCAAGGATCCGCAATTCGAATACGCCGAGATCGGCTTCGACGCATCCGGTCCACGCCGGATGGTTTTCAAGGACACATTGGGCAATCGCACCGAGATCGCGTTCTCCGGCTGGCAGCGCAATCCGTCATTGCCGGAGGATACGTTCACTTTCGTGCCACCCAAAGGTACCGACGTGGTGGGCGAGGGCCCGGCCGCGCCCTCCGCGCCGGCGGGCAAGCCAGCTTCGCATCGCTAGCCACCGATGGACTACGTCGAGGCAGAGGGCGGCATGGAGGATCTCTTTCCGGAGACTCGGCGGCCGCAGTCGCTTGGAGCCGATGCCATCCCTTATCTGTGTTCGACGTTCTTTGCGATCTATCCGGAAAAACGCGACGTGCCCCGCGTGGTCGAATGGCAACGGAGCATCTGCGGGCAGGGCTCCGCGCCCCTTGCCATGAGGCCCGCCAACGTCCTGCACGTCAGCGTCGCGGAATGCGGCAAACCCCAACGAAAACTGCAGCCACTGCCGGACGCAATGTCCGCAGCCGCCCGGCATTTTTCTTTCCCTGCCTTCGAGCTGGTATTCGATTCCGTTGCACGATTCGGAAACCATGGCCGCGCATGCGTTGCTCTTGCGGACGCGGCGAGCCAGGCCATTTTCGGAGACCTGCGTGCCGCGATTGCCGATGCACAGCGCCACGTCGGGATGTTCGTTTCTCGTGGCAGATCCGAAGCGCATCTCACCCTCGGTTACGGGGAGGAATCGGCCCTGGAGCGTCGGAGCATCGAACCCTTCGGATTCCGCGTTGCCGCTGTGGAGTTCGTGGCGTCCGAATGGGGCAAGTCAAACCATGTGCACCTTGTGCGTTGGGCGCTGGATCAAACCTGAGGGGATTGTGCCAATGGCTCATGGCGAATTTGCTGGCCGCAGGGCCTTGCTGCGCGACTGCAAGAGCTTGAAACGAGGCAGCCTGGCGATATTGCGCGAAAGACGAACATGATTGCGAAGCTGCCACGCTGGGTGTTGTACGGGGGCGTCGTGCTGGCGTTCATCGCCGGCATGATCAACGCGACCGGTTATCTCGGTTTTCGGCACCAGGCGATCACGCACATGACCGGCACCACCTCGCTGCTCGGCATCGCGGCGGCGGGCGGGGACGCCGGAAACCTGCTGCATTTCGGCGTGGTGCTGCTGGCGTTTTTCGCGGGCTGCGCGCTCGGCGGCTTCATCACGGGCGACAGCGCGCTGCGCCTGGGCCGCCGTTACGGGGTGGCGCTGGCCATCGAATCGGCCTTGCTGTTCATCGCCGTGCCGCTGCTCCACCGGCAAATCGACGCGGGCCTATGGCTTGCGGCGGCCGCGTCGGGGCTGCAGAACGCCATTGCGGCAACGTACAGCGGCGCGGTGGTGCGTACCAGTCACATGTCCGGCATCGTCACGGATCTCGGCACCTTTCTCGGCCAGTGGCTGCGCGGCGCTGGCGTGGATCTGCGCAGGATTCGGCTGTACGGCGCATTGTTCGTCGGCTTTCTCTGCGGCGGCGTCGCCAGCGCGTTCGCATTCCCGCACTGGCAGGAACGCACCCTGCTGGCACCGGCGGTGCTGACCGGTTTCGTCGGCATCGCCTATGCGATCTACCGGCATCGGCGCGTGGTGATGGCGATGGAAGGGTAAGCGCCGGTCGGCGATCCGATTGTCTATGATGGCCACATGTCACGCTCGAAATCCACCGCCGCAGGTGCGGCCGGACTTTTCCCCGAATCCGACGCGCTGAAACCGCTGGCCGAACGCATGCGTCCGCGCTCGCTGGACGAAATCGTCGGACAGGATCGCCTGCTTGGGCCGGGTACCGCGCTGCGGCGCGCCCTGGAAGCGGGCAGCGTGCATTCGATGGTGCTGTGGGG
>DASZTT010000160.1:0-34773 GCA_035547895.1 Rhodanobacteraceae bacterium | reverse complement strand
AATTCCGAACAAGATGGCGCCTGGTTCGGATTGCGCCACGACGGCAAACCCGTCGATCCGCACGGCTGGTTTGCGGCAAGGCGATGACGCCGGTGCCGCCCGATGATGCGTGGAAGATTCCGTCCTGGCGGCGTCAGCATTCCCCGCCAGGACCATCGTCGCCGGGAGCATCTGCTGTCGTCGCGTAGCGCTTGAATATGTTTCGCACCACGCCACCCATCACGGCGACGGCGAGGTGGTGATCCGCGCCATCATGCCCGGCAGTGTAGGCGTCATCGACCAACCCGCGATGGTCCAGCAGCGCCTGGAAGTCGTCGACATAAAGCAGGCCGCGGCGTGCGCACTCCGCCATGACCAGTGCGTTCCACAAGGCGTGCAGGCGTGTGCGTTCGCGTTGGGTGGGAATCGACAAGTCCCTCACCCTTTCGGAAAGAACATCTTCCTCCATATCCGATTCGAGGCGTCTGATGCGTGCGTTGACGTAGCCCTTGTGCCACGAAGCATCGGAAAGCGTGGGCGGGAAAATCGACAGAACGCGTACCTGGCCGACGAGGCCGTGCGCCGCGGACAAACGCTCGAGGAAATCCATGTAGCGGGCCACGGCATTCCGCGCGAACGCCTCGAAGCCAGCCGCGGACCAGCGGGTTTCACGTCGCTGCGCGCGCTTGAAAATCCATACGAATTCGGCGTCCACCTGCCCGAACTTGAAAAAACATGGAAGCTCGAATTCCCTGATCAGGTCAGCGTGGGTGTCAAAAAACCGGGCAATGGCTCCGCCAAACCCCGACTTCGAATCGGGGTTGGCCAACCCTGCCGCGGAACCGCCGTGACACACCATTTGCAGCGGGATGTGCACGATGGTCCCGATCTCCTGGGGCACCAGGTAGGCCTGGCAATGACTGTCACCGATCATCAAGACCGGGCGTATCGCCTTGCGCCTGCAAACCTCAAGGAACTCCCGGCACGTCCCGTGTCCTGCATCGAGCGGCAACCGGTCACTCCAGATGCGGTTCAACATCAGGTTGACGAGCAGCATCCGCGATGCCGGGCTGTCCAGCGGGAAGACCTGGAGCGCGGCAATCCATGATCGATCCCCTTCCTGCACGCAGGAATTGAAGCGCCGCTGCTCGTGCAGCGCACCGCATGACAAATAGTGGTAGGCGGCACCGGCCTCATCCAACCCGGCCTCCTTCAGGTCAGGATTGGTTCGAAAATATTCGTCCACGCTGAAACCCAGCGCAGCGGTGGCATGGAGAAGTGCCTCGGGGTTCGATGAGGGGTATAGCTCCAGCAACCGCGCCAACTGGTGTTCATCGAACGGCATGTCGAGCGCCCCTTTTTCGGATCGTCCGCACGCGTGATGCGGCGGTGGCAATCACACGAGTGTAACCCGTGCAACACGACAGACATCCGGCAAGTCGGTCGTGCGGCGACATTTTCGCCATTGGCATTCGGGAGGGGCATCACGGAAGGAACGCGCGCGCCGGGTCACGTGCGCCTACAATGAACCCCCGCGCTTGTGCGCGGTCATGATTCGTGTGCGCCTTCGGTATTCCCCATGACTCGATATTCGTTTGTTCTGGCTTGCGGCCTGTTGGGCTGCTCCGCCGTGGCTTTCGCCGCGCCTCCGCCAAGCTCTGCTTCGGTCCCCGCGCCGGCGGGCAGCTCGGCGCCCGCTCCGGCGTCCAGCGTTGCCGCGAACGATGTGCCGAGCTTCGAGGAGATCCAGGCGTTCACGCGCGCATTCGAAATGATCAAGCAGGCCTACGTGGAGCCGGTGGCGAATACGCAGCTGATGCAATCCGCGATCCGCGGCATGCTGTCGGGACTGGACCCGCACAGCGAATTCCTCGACCGGCACGAGCTCAAGGATTTGAGCGAGGACACTTCCGGCACCTACTCGGGCCTCGGCATCGAGGTTGCACAGACCGACCACCAGCTCGTGATCGTCACGCCGATCGATGGCGGCCCGGCCAAGCGTGCCGGCGTGCTGCCGGGCGACGTGATCGTGGCAATCGATGGCGTGCCGGTCCAGCCCGATTCCATCGATGCCGCGATCAAGAAGTTGCGCGGCCCGATCGGCTCGAAGATCACCTTGAGCATCGTGCATCCCGATGGCGACAAGCCCGTCACGGTGCCGCTGGTGCGCGAGCGCATCCGCGTCAGCAGCGTCACCACGCGCATGCTGGAACCGGGCTATGCGTACATCCGCATCAGCGAATTCCAGGAAGACACCGCCGACGAATTGACGCGCGCACTGGGCAAGCTGCAGAAGCAGCAGGGGCCGCTGCGCGGCGCGGTGCTCGACCTGCGTTCCAATCCGGGCGGGTTGCTCACCAGTGCGGTGGGCGTTTCCGACGATTTCCTCGACTCGGGATTGATCGTCAGCACCCGCGGCCGGCTGGCGCAATCCAGACTCAAGTTCAGCGCGACGCCCGGCGACCTGCTGAACGGCGCGCCGATGGTGGTGCTGGTGGACAACGGCACCGCTTCGGCGGCGGAGATCGTCACCGGCGCATTGAAAGACAACCATCGGGCGCTGGTGATGGGCCGGCGCACCTTCGGCAAGGGTTCGGTGCAGACCGTGCTGCCGCTCGGCAACGGCGACGCGGTGAAGCTGACCACCGCACGCTATTACACGCCCGACGGCACTTCGATCCAGGCGGCGGGCATCACGCCGGACATCGCACTGGGCAACGTCACCGTGGCCGCCGACCGCAATCCCTCGCTCGAAGACGACGAGCACGAAAGCGACCTGCCGAACCACCTGGCCGGCAATCAGACCGCGAGCCAGGATACCGACGCGGGCGAACTCGCGGTGAAGGACTACGCGTTGTCCGAGGCGCTGCACGTGCTGAAGGGTCTGGCGCTGGCGCGCAACGCCACGCCTGCCGGCCCCACGAGTTCGCACTGACGCTGCTGCGGGGCAACGCTGCGATCACGGATGATCGCATTCGAACGTCTTCTGGATCGACTCGAGCTCCCGGCCGCTGGTCTCCACGCCACCCCGCCACAGCATCACGCCGGCAGCGAGCATCGGCACGGCAATCACGAGTGCGGAGACCAGGAAGCTGTCGAACAAGCCCGCGACGCCCAGTCCGGCGCCCAGAATGCCGCCTGCCTTGGAACCCGCGGCGATCAAGCCCGAGCCGGTTCCACGCAGATGCACCGGATAAATTTCCGCGGCGTACGGAATCATGGTCGCGATCACGCCGCTGATCGCAATCAGCAGCAGCACCGTCGCGGCTATCGTGAACGACTGCGCGCGCAGGCCAGCCACTTCGATGGTCGCAAATGCGAGCAGCGCCAGCACCGTCAGCGCGACGAACAGCACCAGCGACTTGAAGCTGCTCCAGCGCTGGTACAACCACACCACCACCGCGGTGCCGGGGATCGCCAGCAGTGCCGATTGCGCCATCAGCGCGCTGGCGGCACGCGCATCCAGTCCCAGCTTGTGCAGGTTCGCCGGCAACCACAGCACGAAACCGAAATTCACCAGCCCCCACGCGAGTCCGCACATCATCAAGGCAATCGTGATGCGCGCGTGTCGGCCACGCAGCATTTCGCGCAAGCCAGCGCGAGGCTGATGGATCTCCATGACCGGTGCATCCGCCGCGGCGACGCCATCGACCACGCCCGCGGGTCCCGCGAAACGTTCGAGCACGGCGCGCGCCTGCCCGGGCAACCCGGCGTTGGCGAGAAAGCGCGGCGATTCGGGAATGTAGCGGTTGAGCAACACGATCAGCGCACCGGTCGGCAGGTTCAACAGCCACAGCACGCGCCAGCTGAAGCCGGGTTCCAGCAACGCCGCCGCGCCGGACGCGGCGAGATAACCCGCCGACGTTCCGACGCCACCCAGCGCGACCAGCAGCCAGCCACGATGACGCGCGGGCACCGTCTCTGCCATCAGCGTGAAAGCGATCGGCAGCATGCCGCCCGCGGCCGCGCCCATCATGAAGCACATCACCAGGTTCCAATTGAACGCCGGCATCGTGCCGCAGATCGCGGTGCCCATGAACAGCAGCGCGGAAAGCAGGATCGCCGCGCGGCGTCCGAACACATCCGCAAGGCGGCCCCACACCACCGAACCGACGGCCGTGCCGATCAGCGCGGACAACGCGAGCCAACCCGCCTTCGACATGCCGATGCCGTATTCGCGGGCCATGCCGGGCATCACGAACGCGATCGATGCGGGCTTCATCACGTCGATCGTCAGCGCAATCGCGAGCACCGCCACCAGCGTCCAGTGCGCACGATTCAGCGGCACATTGTCGGCAACATGCCAATGCAGGTGGCCGCGATGATGCGCAGTCAGGCGAATCTGTGCGAGGCGCGGCATCAGCCCCCAGCCCGACAGCAGCACGCCGCCCGGAATCAGCGCCATGCCGACCAGCATGCCCGGATCCATCGGCATGCCGGCCAGACGGAAATGCATCGGCGCAGCCATCACGTACATCGGCAGGTGCAGGCACACGCCGGCCGCCACGATCGCGCAGCCCAGCCAGAACGCCACGGGATGGTGGAAGGTGATGCGCATTCGTGCGGAAACATGAACGGATGCCGCAGATTAGCAGGCGCCGCGCGCGTGAATGCTTCCTGAGCCGCACCGCCCGCATTCACGCATCGTTGAGTGCCGCATTCGCAAGCTGGCGGAAGTTTCCAGAAGGAGCATCGCCATGCAGAAGCATGTACTGAACGCAGCGCTTTCCGCGATCCTGTTGTGCTCGTGCGGCGCCGCGCTCGCGCAGGAGGCGCCGGCGCAGACGACCACCCGCACCACCACGACCACGACCCGCGTCGGCAACCCGGCCGGCGCGCTGGACGAAGCGACCATCAAGTCCGACATCGCCAATGCCGGCTACGAGAAGGTGAAAGGCCTCGAGTTCAAGGATGGCGTGTGGCAGGCCAAGGCGCGCGGCGGCAACGACAAGTGGACGCACATCAAGGTCGGGCCCACCACGGGCAAGGTCTATGAAGCCGATGCGCCTTCCAGGCTCAACGAAGACGAGGTCAAGGCCAAGCTGACGGCGCAGGGCTACCAGAACATCGGCCACGTGAAATTCGACCAGGGCCTGTGGAAGGCCGAGGCCAAGAATCCGCAAGGCAAGGACGTCGACCTGCTGGTCGATCCCAACGACGGCAGCGTGGTGGCCGAACAGCAGGATTGATCAGGACCCGATCATTTGGACGCGGGAAGCCGCGCGCCGCCGGCGCACGGCTTCTCCTTTATTGCATGGCAGTAGACGATGGCGCCTTAAGCGTTGCGGGATGGCTGCTGCGGGTCGGAAGAGGCCGGCTTCTTTTCCTTTGAATTGCCCTTCAGCATCTCCAATGGCTCTACCTTCACGCTGCCCGTGCGATTCTTCAGGAAAATCGGATCGTAGGGATTGTCGCTGCGCTCAAGCTGCCGATAGGCAACGGAGCCATCGATGGAGCCGCCTTGCAATATTTCTGCTGCCGTGGTGGCCACATGCATGGAGTTCCCCGAAGAATCGAGCGTCTTGGGTGTGTGGCCGGCATCAAGCACTCCAACCGAGAGTTCGCCCGCCGCACCACCGACCCTCGTACCGGTTTTATGCGTGCGTACGTACGCCCATTGTGCCTTGGCGCGGCGAAGCGCAACCTGGTCCCCGTACGTTTGCTTCAACTCTCCCCATAGTTCGTCGGTACGCGCGAACTCGGCCTTGCTCAACGCGGTGACCATCAAGTCACGTGCGCGCGCGTACTGGGACTCTCCGCGCTCAGCCGCCAGCACCATCCAGGCGGCGCCACGCGCGCGATCCACGGGCACGCCCTGTCCCTTGAAATACATGACCGCGAGATTGTATTCGGCCGGCTTGTAGGCCCACGACGCCGCGACCTTGTACATCTCGATCGCATGGCGATAGTCGCCCTTCTGGAAAGCTTGAACGCCATAGGTGAAAAACTTCACACCCGGCCGGCCATCCGATTCCGGCGTATTGAAATTGCCGTCAGACAACGCACCCGCAGAAACGCCCGAATCGAAATCGGGCGCCGTCAGGGTTCCCCCGGCAGTGACTCCCTGGGCGGAGGCAGCCTTCCCGGCCGCAAACGTCAAGACAACTGCTCCGGCCATCATCAACGTCAATCGCCTGCTCATGGCTGATCCTCCCAGTGTCATCGACTTCGACAGATCCTTCCGCGCACCCGGCAATCCATCCGATCTGTACGGCCATTCAATGGTCGTTTCCTGTTTACTCCGAAGGCAACCTGTTTGCAAGGCGACGTGCCCGCCTGATGCGGATATCCCTACACGAGGACGCGGCGGTGGCCGCTGTCCGGCCAACGTCGCCCATCCGACCATGGTCGGGGTCTTGGATGGAGGTGAACCGATGGAACGTAAGCACTCTCTTATCGCCTGCGACTATACGATCGTGCAGTGCCTTCCCCGCCGGATAAGCGCAATGGCTGTTTTGCTCCTGGCACTGTCGTACATTGCATTCGGCGCGCATGCGGCGCCGACGGTCTATCGCTGTATTGATGCGAACGGCAGCATGGCGTTTCAGGACACGCCCTGCGCGGCGAATGTCCGGCAGAAGAAACTGGATCTCCGACCCTTGCCTACGATAGGCGATCCGACGGGATCCGCGGCGGGCAGTCATCGGGAACAGCGTGCGCGGGAACGCCAGCGAGCCACCGACGATGTCCGGCCGAGACGTACATCAACGCGGCACGCGCTAGTGAAAACGGCGACGTCGTGGGAATGCCGCGCCGCGGATGGCGAGGTGTTCTACCGGCACACGCGCTGTCCTGGTTCGGTGCCCGGCGACGGCACGGTGCGCAGTGCTTATGCCGAGAAAATGCAAGGCTCGCGCACGCGCAGCCGGCAAGGCGCATGGGGCCGCGTGCCGGTGCACGGAACCAAGATCAGCCGCGAGGAAGCGTGCCGGCGCATCCATTCCGCGGGTGCCGCAGGACGCGATGGCCATGCGCGCGACGAAACCGTGTCGACCTACGATCACCTGATGGGCCGCGACCCCTGCAGCGGCACCTGATCGACGGCGACACCCTCACGATGGCTGCATCGCACGACGCACGCGCTTCGCCGGCAAGCGCTTTGCCGTTCCGGCGAGCGTGATCGGGGGGGCGGCGCGAAAGCCGGCGGCTTCGTCCAGCAGCCATGCCCGGAACGCCATGAATCCGGGGTGTCTGCGCGAGCGTTCGGGATACACGAGGTAGTGGGCCCGCCTTCCCTTCATCATCTCCGGGAACAGCGTGACCAGTTGTCCGGCCTCGATCAACGGCCGCACCATCGTGGTCCGCCCGAGCGCCACGCCGAGTCCTCCCAACGCCGCGCGCTGGCGCGATTCGGCGTCATTGAACGACGCCACGTAACGCCGCGGCGGTTGTCCGCCATGCAGCGCGAACCAGTTCTGCCAGATCTCCTCGGGGCCCAGGAGGGGCAGCTTGCCGAGCTCCGCCAATTTGGGTGGCTTGCGCCCGGCCAGCAACGAGGGACTGGCGACCGGTGTCAGCCACTCCTCGATCAACAGCTCCACGGTGAGCCCGGGCCACTCTCCCATCCCGTAACGCAACGCCGCGTCCCAACGCCCGTCGGCAAAATCCACCAGTTCGATCGACGAGTCGAGGTTCAGTTCGACCTCGGGATGCGACGCCACGAAGCGCGGCAACCTCGGCAGCAGCCAACTCGACGTCATCGAGGGCATGGCCGACAGCGAGAGCGCATGGTCATCGCGCGCGCACAGCGGTTTCAGCGCATCCTCGATGGCATCGAGATGCGGCGCGATCTTGTCGAACAGGCGCTGCCCCACCTCGGTCAGTTTCAATCCACGCGGACCGCGCACGAAAACCTTGCAGCCGACCCGCTCTTCCAGCAACCGGACCTGATGGCTCAAGGCGCTGACGGTCAGGTGCAACCGTTCGGCCGCGCGCGTGAGATTGCGCGCGCGTGCGGCCACGACGAAGGTCTGGAGGGGATTGAGCGGGCTGCGGCTCATGTTCGAATTCTTTCAACGCTCGTTTGAAAAATGGTCGCTTCCGCTTGCGGCAGATGCGCCCTATTTTTGCGCCTTGTACAACTTTCGCGCAAGCCGGGTGGAGGTGTCCCATGTTGAGGGAATTGGCAAAACTCTCGGGCGGCATGTTGTTCCTGGACGGCCACGTGACCGACCTTGCGACGGTTCGCTGGCTGGCCCGCGACGAGGTTTCGCCGCCACGTACGCCGCGCGGCGGGCACCGCCGGCACACGCCCAGGCAGGGCGCTGGCGACTGGCGTACGCCGGTCGAACTGGTGGTGCTCGCGGCGATCTGGGGCGGCTCGTTCCTGTTCCTGCGCATCGCCGCACCCAAGTTCGGACCGCTGGCGTTGGTGGACGTGCGGCTGGCGCTGGGCGCGCTGGCGCTCTCGCCTTTCCTGTGGCGGGCGCGCCATCAGCTTGCCGCGACAGGCTGGCTCAAGATCGCCGCGATCGGCGTCGTGAATACCTTGCTGCCGTTCCTGCTGTTCGCATGGAGCGCGGAACGCGCGCCGGCCGGCGTCAGCGCGATCGTCAACAGCATGGCCGTACCCTTCGCGGCCCTGGCGGCCTTCGCGATGTTCGGAGAACGCATCGGCGGGCGCCGCCTGATCGGCCTTGCGGCAGGCCTGGTGGGTGTGGTGGTGCTCGCGAGCGGCGACATCGGCGGCGCCGGCCTCGCGCCCGCGGTCGCGGCCGGCACCGGTGCGGCCTTGCTTTACGGAATCTCCGCCAATCTGGTCAAGCGCCATTTTGCGGGCCTGCCGCCGGCGGCGGTTGCCGCGGCGACGCTTGCATGGGGTGCCGTGCTGCTGTCGCCCTTCGCGGTTTGGCAATGGCCCTCTGCCCACGTTTCGACGGAAGCGTGGCTGAGCCTGATCGCCCTGGGCGTGGTCTGCACGGGCATCGCCTATGCGTTCTATTACCGGTTGATCCAGCGCGTCGGCGCGCCGCGCGCCACCACCGTGACCTACCTCGTGCCGATCTTCGGCGTGGTGTGGGCATGGCTGGCGCTGGGTGAACCCCTGACCATCAGCATGCTTTTGGGCGGCATCCTGATTCTGGGCGGCATGCTGTTGGGCCAATGGCAGGGGCGTAACACGCGCACACGGCCTCTTGCGGCCCTCGAATGGTCGGGGCGGCAGCGTGCGCGAAATGACTGCTGAGGCGTCGTCCCGATGAACGAAACCGCGTCGATCCCGGACATGCTCGACGTCATCCAGGTGGATGCCGTGGACCCGGTCGTGGTCGGGCCGGGTTGTCTCCGGCGCGACCTGCCGGGCCCCGCAGACCTGCGCCTGTGGATGGTGGAAATGGCGCCCGGCAGCGTCTGGCCGGTGGTCGACGAACACGACACGGGCGAAGCCGTTTACGTCGTCGCAGGCGAAGTCATCGAGGACGATCGGCGTTTCGGCATGGGCACTTATCTCCATTTCAAGCCCGGAAGCCGCCACCGGCCTCGCACCGAGAAGGGAGCGAAGTTGTTCGGGATCAACCCGCGGACGAAAACATGACAGCGCACTTCCCGTCTGCCGACGAGTACTCGGCACAGAACGCCGTTTATCCTGCACTGCAAGTCGTTGACATACGTGCCCACCAGGCGGGCGTCCACGCGTCATATCGAAACGACGTGCTGTCCAACGTCAACGGCGAGTGCCTGCGGCTGGCGGTGTTCGAGGGCGAGTATCGCTGGCACCGGCATCCCGACTCGGACGAACTTTTTCTGGTGGCAGCCGGGAAACTGCAGATCGACATGGCCGGCGCCGACACCGTGGAATTGAGCGAGTGGCAATACATGGTGGTGCCGGCCGGCACCGTCCACCGCACGCGGGCGATCGGGCGCACGGTCAACGTCACGTTCGAAAAGCAACATGCCGGCACCGTGTTCGTCGATCCAGGCTCGACGGGAATAAATCCCGCGACATGAACCGGCCAACAGGCAGGCAAACGCGGTGGCTATACTGCGGGCCATGAACACCTCCGCCCGCCGTTTCGCCAGCCGCCTGCTCCCCGTCTCCGTTGCCTTCACGGCGTCCTTGCTGATGTCTGCCTGCTCGCAGCAGGCGCCCGCTCCGCCTGCCGCGCCATCCGCTTCCGCACAAGCCGCCGCGAACGACGCCGCGGCCGCAAGCGAACTGAAGCTCTACCAGGACATGCTGGCCCAGCACGCCGAAGACCAGGCCGCGCCGGTGGGCGAAGAGATCGTCCATAAATATCCGGGCACGCCGGCGGCTGCGGAGGTGCAGAAGACGCTCGCGCAGGTCGAGGCAACCGCCAAGTCCAAGGCCGAGCACGCGCGGCTGGCAGGCCTCTGGTACTACCAGACGGCCAACGTCGATGGCGAACAATCGACCGCCAGCACCTATTCCGAGCCGCGCAGCGCCAACAGCACGCGCCTGGTGTTGCGCCGGCACGTGAAGTGGGGCCTCAGCGTGTACCTTTTTGCGCCGGACGGCAGCAAGGGTTTCGTGTGCAAGGATCTGTGCAACGTCACGATGCGCTTCGACGGCAAGCGCGAAACCTGGAAGGCCTACCTGCCGAAAACCGGCGAGCCCGCCATGTTCATCAAGGAAGGCAAGGCTTTCATTGCGGCCATGCAGAAGGTCAAGGTGATCGAAATGGACGTCACGACCCGCGACCACGGCAAGCAGACCCTGAAGTTCGAGGTCGGCGGCTACGATCCCTCGAAGTTCGCGCCCTTGTCGAAGAAGAAGTGACGCGCGCGGCCGGTTGAACCCGGCCGCAGCGAAGCGCAATATCCGCCACGCAGGTGGACGCCGGCGCGTCCGGGGAGCCGCGGATGGACGAGAAGATCTGCATCTTCGAAGACGTGTACAACGAGGTCTCGGCGCGCGCGCAGGCCGAGCATGAAAAAGCCGGCGCCTTCGGCATGCTGGCGCGGATGAAGTTGTGGGACCGCCCCAGGGAAGCCGACATCTCGCTGGCCAACACGGAAAAGCGCTACGAACCGTTCTGGATGGCCAAGGCCGCGCGGCGCACCTGCTACACGCGCAGGCTTGCCTATCACGTCAAGGTCGAGCATCCGCACGTCGTCAGCGTGGAATTGCTGGGGCAGAAGCTGCCCGTGGATGCCCGCCGCGAGCTGCAACTGGCCGCGATCGAGGATTGCGAGAGCGTCACGGCGCTCACCCACTACGTCGACGCATTGCGCCACGACACGCCGGAGAAAACACTGATCGACTACGCCGGCCGTTTCGCGTTCCGCGATCTCGAAGACAGCAGCCAGCCGCAATTCATCGCGCCGACCGTTACCGCGGCGTCAGTGCTGCAACAGGTCAAGGCGAAACTTTCCGCGCCCGTCGAGGCCGACGCGATCGCCAGCGATGAAGTGGACATCGAATCGCTGACCCTGTTCTATCGCCCGGTGTACGCGTTCCAGTTTGCGTGGAAGGACAAGAGCGGCGTGATCGAAATCGACGGCCTTTCCGGGCGCGTCAACAAGGAAGGCGACATGCTGGGCGGCGCGGTGCGCGCGCTCACCAACCGCGACGCATTGTTCGACCTCGGCGCCGACTTCGCGGGCATGGTGGTGCCGGGCGGCACCATCGTGGTGAAGCTGATCGACAAGCTGTCGAAGAAGCATCCGGCCTGACTCCGCGTTGACGCGCCAGGCTACTCGAGGGTGACAGGCGCGCGGTTGTCGTCGGACACGCGATCGACCAGCTCGTTGAACGGATCGATGCCGGCTTCGTAGGGCTTGCCGTCCACCGTCACGGTGATCGTGCTGTCGCCGTCCTTCACCGGCACCTTCGCCAGATAGAGCGGCTGTTCGTCCTGCTCCGCATCGTCCTTCGCCTGCGCGAACACGCCGACCTCGATCGGAATGTCCACCCTGGCGCGCGTTTCCTTGCCCTTTCCGTCGGCGTAGTACTTGGCCGCATGCACGTGCAGGGTGACCTGGTATTGGCCGTCGGCAAGCTTCTTCGCGGTCGCGGAAACCATGCGATCGTCGAACAGCGTGATCCTGTCGAAGAAATCGGTGATCAGGCCCTGGTATTGCGGACCCGCTTGCGCGCGCAGGTCGGCAAGCAGGTCGCGCGTATCGGTGTACGGCGGTTGCTGGAACTTCACCTTGTCCAGCCACGTGCGCAAGGCCGCGTTGACCTTGTCCTCGCCGATGTAATCCTGCAGCGCGTACAGGATCACCGAGGCCTTGCGGTAGTGGATGTACGGCTGGTTCTCGACCAGCGCCAGCGGCTCCTCGGCGACATCCTCGATGCTGCGCCCGGACAGGTAGCGATCCAGTTCGTACTTCAGGAACTTGCGCATCTTGTTCGGGCCGTACAGGTGCTTCATCACCATCAACGCCGAATACTGCGCCAGCGATTCATCCAGCATGGTCACGCCCTGCACGCTGGCGCCGATGGCCTGGTGCGCCCACCACTGGTGGCCGATCTCGTGCGCGGTCACATAGGTGACATAGTCGATGTCGGTGGGCTTGTGCACGTTCGCGATGAACCCGATGGATTCCGAGAACGGAATCGTGTTGGCGAACGACTGCGCGAACGCCGAGTAATCCGGGAACTCCAGGATGCGCAGCTGGCGGAACTGGAACGGTCCGAAATGTTGCGTGTAGTAATCCAGCGACAGCTTCATCGCCTTGAACATGCGCTGGATGTTATAGGGATGCTGCGGGTCGTAGTAGATCTCCAGGTTCACGTCATGCCACTTGTCGCGCGCGACCTTGTAGCGCGCCGACTGGAACGAGAAGAAATCCAGGATCGGCGTGTCCTGCACGTAATGGAAGTAACGCCGCCCGTTCTGCGTCCACTCCTTTTGCAAATAGCCGGGCGCCAGTGCGACCTGGTCGGCGCTCGTTGACAGCGTCGCCTGGAAATGCACCCAGTCGGCGTCGCAGGAAATCAGATTGTTCCCGTGCGCCGCGACGTCATCGCGTTTCGGCAGGCGCTGCGCCGGACCCAACCCGTACTTGCGGCGATCGTTGTTGTCGGTGAGCTGGCGACCTTCGTCATAGCAGAAATGCGGGAATGCGAAGCTGTTGATGAAAGTGCCGTTGTGGACGATCTCATCGCCGACCGGCTCGTTGGCGAAGCCCTCGTAGGCCACGTGCATGCGGAAGCCGAAATCCATCGACGCGCCAGGCGCCAGCGGCTTCGCAAGCTTGTAGAGATAGAAGCCCTGCCGCTGGTCCGCGAGCGCGACGGTGTGCGCGGGGAATTTGAGGTCCACCCTGTAGTCGCGGGTCGGCAGCGTGTGCAACTGCACCAACAATTCGTCGATGGGCTTGTCGTGCTTGTTGACCAGCACATAGTGCCCGTCCACGTCGACCCGCCGGGCGGCCGGATACATGGCCACGTTCACGTTGACGTCGGTGATGCGCGGCTGCGCCATGCCCACGTACTTGCGATAGGCCTTCTCGTAATTGGCCTGCTGGCGCTGCTGCTGGTCATGGGTCTCGTAGCGGTACAGCCCGTGGGTGTTGTGGAACAGGAACACCCCGATCGCGACGAAGCCGACCAGCGATGCCGCCAGCAGGATCCGCGCGGGCACGCCGAACCGTTGCAGCGCAATCCGGCCGCGTGCGCGCCAGCCGCTGGTGGTCCCGCGCACCCAGTAGAGCGCGGCGGTCACCAGCAATGCGACGGCGAGGCAATACCAGTACGCGCGGAACCACAGCGTACCGATCCAGAACGAACCGAAACCGTTCATGTCCGAATACGGCGCGTCCGGCGCATCGCCGAAGTGGTACAGATTGTCTGTCAGGTGCAACTGCGACAGTCCGAACATCAGCAGCAGCCAGCCGATGATCAACGCGTAGCCGGCGAACTTGTTGTTGGCCCACACCTGGAAAACCAGCGACAGGATGCCGAGCAGCAGGAACTCGAGCAGCGAGACGCCGAGGAATTGCAGGTACAGCAGCGGCTGCAGGTCGTGGAAACCGCGCAATACCTGGAAGCCCATGCAATACAGTGAGCCCACCGCAAGGAAAACCACGATGACCACCGCCAGCGCGGTGACCTTGGCCAGCAGCGGGATCCAGTCGGGCGTCGGGAATGCGTCCACCACTTCGCTGAGCCTGGCGCCGCGTTCGCGCCACACGAGTTCGCCCGCGTAGAAGATCAGCACGATCAGCAGCAGCCACTTGTAGCTGCCGTCCATGGCTTGCGCCATCAGGTGTGTCACCGGATGCACGCTGGTGCCGTAGATTTCGCCGGTGAAGGCCAGTGCCGCCGTCAGGTTGGCCAACCCGAACAGCAGCATCACCAGGAACGCAGTGCCCTTGAGCACGCTGACGGTGTCGAACCAAGCCAGCTTGCGGAACTGGATGGCACGCGCCGCGAAGCCCGTGCGCAATTTCACCACCGGCAACACGATCGGCGCGGCAGGCGCCGCGGGTTCCGGCGCCAGGCTCTTCTTGCGCCCACGGAACCAGTGCAAGCCCTCACGATCGGGTTTGAACAGCGCCAGCGTCACCCCCAGCAATGCCACGCCGATCCCGACCCATATCGCGCGGTTGCCGAGGATCACGCCCGCCAGTGCAGGAACCCGCGTGTTGTTGTCGGAAGCCGTCCAGTAGCGCGTCGCCAGATCGAACGCGCCAGTCCCGAACGGATTCATCAGCGCACCCGCGGTCTGGTGCTCGATATTGCCGTGGCCCAGCAGCTGGCCGGCCACGACCACCAACACCACGAAAGCGATCACGCCGACGTACGTACCCAGCATCGAGCGCGTCAGCGACGCCAGCAGGAACAGCAGGGCGCCCAGAAAAAACAGGTTGGGCAGCACGATCACGGCCAGCGCCCAGCCATACGCATTCCACGGCGTCGGGCCGAGACGTGCGGGATCCAGCCACGGCATCAGCGAACCCAGCCAGAAGCCCACCGCGACACCGACCAGGACCAGCACGCTGACCAGCCAGCCGGCCGCGAACCGGCCACCGAGATAGGCGACGCGCGACATCGGCGTCGCGAACATCATTTCCGCGGTGCTTGACGTGAAATCACGGAGCGCGGCGCCGGCCACGAAGATCGTGATCAGGAACAGACCCAGGATCGAGAACGCGCCGAGCATCGTGATCACGACAGACGGCGCATTGCGATGGATGTTGCCTATGCCGCCGCCGATCTGAATGGAATCGGAGCAAGCCGCGCCGAACGCGACGCCCGCCAGCGCGATCGTGATCAGCCAGAACAGCGGGCTCCTGAGCTGCTGGCGCAACTCGAAGCGGAAGATTTCGCGCAGCATGTCAGGCCGCCTTGTTCGAACCGGCGTGATGCAACTGCCCGAAATACACGTCTTCCAGGTCCGGCGGCACGCTCTCGAAGCCATCCTCCGGTTTCGCGTCGGCCAGCACATGGATCAGCGTCGCGCCGCCCGCGAGCCGCGTGGACAGCACGATCATCCGTTCGCGGTATTGCGGCAGCGAGGCCTTGTCGATCGCGCGGCGCCATACGCGGCCTTCGAGGGCGCGAATCGTCTCGCGCGGCTCGCCCGTTAGCCGCACCTGGCCTTGCGCGATGATCGCCATGCGCGGGCACAGTTCCGTCACGTCCTCCACGATGTGGGTGGACAGGATCACCACCACGCGCTCGCCGATTTCGGCCAGCAGGTTCAGGAACCGCTGGCGTTCCTCCGGATCGAGGCCCGCGGTCGGCTCGTCCACGATCACCAGCTTGGGATCGCCGATCAGCGCCTGGGCAATCCCGAAGCGCTGGCGCATGCCGCCCGAAAAGCCACCGAGCTTGCGCTTGCGCACGTCCCACAGGTTGACCTGTTTCAGCAACGCGTCGACGAGGTCGCGGCGCTCGCCACGGCGGGTCACGCCCTTCAGCACCGCGAAATGGTCGAGCATCGCCTCGGCGCTGACCTTGGGATAGACGCCGAATTCCTGCGGCAGGTAGCCGAGCACGCGCCGGGTCGCGGGCTTGTCCGCGAGCACGTCGATGTCGCCCAGCCTGATGCTGCCCTCGTCCGCATCCTGCAGCGTCGCGATCGTCCGCATCAGCGTGGACTTGCCGGCGCCGTTGGGACCGAGCAATCCGAACATCCCGTTCGGGATGTCCAGCGACACATTGCTCAACGCACGCACGCCATTCGAATAGGTCTTGGAAAGGTTGCGGATGGTCAGCATGGCCCGTCTCCCCGTGCACCGGTTTTGGCGCAGTCTGCCGGCACGACTTGCGTTTTGCCATCCGCCACTGGTCACTGTGACTTTCGGCGGCTACATGACGAAAGCGGCCAAATGCGCGAAACTGGGCGTCTTGCAGCTTTTCCGGAATCGAAGGAAGCGGACATGGCAGACGTGCGCGAGGCGAAGGTACCCGACATCGGCGATTTCCAGGGCGTGCCGGTGATCGAGGTGATGGTCAAGCCGGGCGACCGGGTGGAGAAGGACCAGGGCCTCGTGACGCTGGAATCGGCCAAGGCCACGATGGAAGTGCCGGCGCCGTTCGCGGGCACGGTCAAGGAAATGAAGGTCAAGGTCGGCGACGAGGTCTCCGAAGGCAGCGTGATCGCGACCATCGAGGCCGAAGAGGCCGAAGCCGCCAGGCCGCCGGCTGCGCAGAAAGAGCCGGAAAAGAAGCCACCCGAAAAACCCGCGGCAGCGCGCAAGCCCGACCAGCCCGCTGCAACAGCACCATCCGGGCTCGCCGGCGGCGCGGACGACAACGCGGCATCGCGCCACGCGCCGCCCGTTCCGTTCGACGCCGGTTCCATCATGCCGGACAAGGTGCCCTACGCCACGCCCGCGGTGCGCGCGTTCGCACGCGAACTGGGCGTGGACCTCTTGCGCGTGACCGGCAGCGAACGCGGCGGCCGCATCACCAAGGACGACGTGCAGAAGTTCGTGAAGTCGGTGATGTCCGGCGGCCAGGCGCCTGCCGCGGTCGCAGGCGGTGCCGGCCTCAACCTGTTGCCGTGGCCGCAGATCGACTTCTCGAAATTCGGTGAAACCGAGACGCGGCCGCTGTCGCGGATCAAGAAACTTTCCGGCGCCAACCTCGCGCGCAACTGGGCGATGATCCCGCACGTCACGCAATTCGAGGACGCCGACATCACCGACCTCGAAGCGCTGCGCGGCGCGCTCAACAAGGAAAACGACAAGGCCGGCATCAAGGTGACGATGCTGGCCTTCCTGATCAAGGCTTCGGTCGCGGCCCTGCAGAAGTATCCCGACTTCAATGCCTCGCTGGATGCGTCGGGCGAAAACCTGGTGTTGAAGAAATACTTCCACATCGGGTTCGCTGCCGACACGCCGAACGGACTGGTCGTGCCGGTGATCCGCGATTGCGACAGGAAAGGCGTGCTGGAGATCGCGCAGGAAATGTCGGCGCTGGCGAAGAAGGCGCGCGACGGCAAGTTGACGCCGGGCGAAATGTCCGGCGGCTGTTTCTCGATCTCGTCGCTGGGCGGCATCGGCGGCACCATGTTCACGCCGATCATCAACGCGCCGGAAGTCGCGATCCTCGGCGTGTCGCGTTCCGCGACGAAACCGGTGTGGAACGGCGGGGAGTTCGCGCCGCGGCTGATCCTGCCGTTGTCGCTTTCCTACGATCATCGGGTGATCGACGGCGCCGCCGCCGCCCGTTTCACGACATACCTCGCACAGTTGCTCGGCGACATGCGCCGGGCGCTGCTTTGAGCGGGGGCATCGACATGGCAAGCACGATCGAACTCAAGGTACCTGACATCGGCGATTTCCACGATGTGCCGGTGATCGAGGTGTTGGTGAAAGCGGGCGACCGCGTCGAGAAGGACCAGAGCCTCATCACCCTGGAATCGGCCAAGGCCACCATGGAAGTTCCCGCAAGCGCGGCGGGCGTCATCAAGGAAGTGAAGGTCAAGGTCGGCGACAACGTCGAACAGGGTTCGGTGATTGCCGTCATGGAGGCGGAAGGCGATGCGAAACCTGCTTCGCCCGCCTCCCCTGGCGGGAGAGAGGCTGGGGGTGAAGGTTCGCGTTCCACGCAACCTTCAACCGGTGCGCCCCCTGCGCCAAGCAAAGCCGCACCCTCACCCGCTCCTTCGGAGCAGCATCCTCTCCCGCCGGGAGAGCGGAAAAACGCGGCACCCAGCGCCGCGAACGAAACCGGCCGCAAACCCGACATGGAATGCGCAATGCTGGTGCTGGGTTCCGGTCCCGGCGGTTACAGTGCGGCGTTCCGCGCCGCCGACCTCGGCCTCGATACCGTGCTGGTCGAACGCTACGGCACGCTGGGCGGCGTGTGCCTCAATGTCGGCTGCATTCCGTCCAAGGCCTTGCTGCACGCGGCCGAAGTGATCGACGCGGCCGAACTGATGGGCACGCACGGCATCAGCTTCGGCAAGCCGAAGATCGACCTCGACAGACTGCGTGACTTCAAGGACAAGACCGTCGGCAAGCTCACCGGCGGATTGGCGTCGATGGCCAAGCAGCGCAAGGTGCGCGCAGTGCAAGGCACCGGCACGTTCGTGTCGCCGCACGAACTCGAAATCGTCAACGGCAACGACAGGAAGCTGATCCGCTTCGAGCAGGCCATCATCGCGGCCGGCTCGCAGGCCGTGCACCTGCCGATGTTCCCGTGGGACGACGAACGCGTGATGGATTCCACCGGCGCGCTGGAACTGCACGACGTGCCGAAAAGCCTGCTGGTGGTGGGCGGTGGCATCATCGGCCTCGAAATGGCGACGGTGTATCGCGCGCTCGGCAGCCAGGTCACCGTGGTCGAGTTCATGGACCAGTTGATGCCGGGCGCGGATGCCGATCTCGTGCGGCCGCTCGCCGCGCGCCTCAAGAACCAGGGCGTCGCGGTGCATCTCAAGACCAAAGTCACCGCCGCGAAGGCGCAGAAGAACGGCATCACCTGCGAGTTCGAAGGCGACAGCATTCCTGGAACCAAGACTTTCGACCGGGTACTCGTTTCCGTGGGCCGCAGCGCCAACGGCAACAAGATCGGCGCCGACAAGGCGGGCGTGACCGTCACCGAGCGCGGCTTGATACCGGTGGACACGCAGATGCGCACCAACGTGCCGCACATCTTCGCGATCGGTGATCTGGTCGGCCAGCCCATGCTCGCGCACAAGGCCGTGCACGAAGGCCACGCCGCGGCCGAAGCCGCGGCCGGCCAGAAGCGCCACTTCGATGCACGCGTGGTGCCGTCGGTGGCGTTCACCGATCCCGAGGTCGCGTGGGTCGGCGTCACCGAACGCGAAGCGAAGGAAAAGAACCTCGACGTCGGTGTCGGCAAATTCCCTTGGGCGGCTTCGGGCCGCGCGCTCGGCATGGATCGCGCCGAAGGCTTCACCAAGCTGATCTACGACAAGGCGACGCACCGCGTGATCGGCGGCGGCATCGTCGGCGTGCATGCGGGCGACCTGATTTCCGAAATCGCGCTGGCGATCGAGATGGGCGCCGAAATCGGCGACATCGCACTCACCATCCATCCGCACCCGACGCTCGGCGAATCGATCGGCATGGCCGCCGAAGTGGCCGAAGGCACCATCACGGATTTGTACATCCCGAAGAAAAAGTAGCCGTGCCCGCGCCGATGCGGGATCCAGATCATTCCGGTCGGGAATCGCGCTCCCCGCATGGGAACGACGGAAGCCGATCCCGCGGCCTTGCCGAACGGGCCTGTCTACAGCCAACCCGCCAATTGCCGCATCGCGATGGCGGTCAGCGCGGTCGCGTGGGCGAAGCCCGCGTTCAAGGCGGGGATGTAGCGGAACTGCTTGCCGCCGTTGGTGAGGAACGTGGCGCGATAGCGCAGCGCGATTTCTTCCAGCGTTTCCAGGCAATCCACGGCGAAGCCGGGGCACAGCACGTCCAGCGTCTGCACGTCCTGCCGCGCGAGCTGCTCGATGGTTTCGTCGGTGTACGGGCGCAGCCATGGCTGGCGGCCGAGCCGCGACTGGAAGGTCACCAGCAGGTCGTCTTCGGCCATGCCCAGCGCGTCGCCGAGGCGGCGCGCGGTTTCCTGGCATTGATCGGGATACGGATCTCCCGCGGCGACATATTTTTCCGGAATGCCGTGGAAACTCAGCAGCAGTTTCTCGCCGCGGCCGTGCTGTGCCCAGTGCGCCTGCACGCTGGCGGCGAGCGCGGCGAGATAACCCGCGTCCGCGTGGTAGTCACCGAGGGTGCGCAATTCGGGCGGCCAGCGCAGCTTCTGCATGGCACGCGTGACGGCATCCAGCGCGGCGCCCGTCGAGGTCGCGGAATACTGAGGGAACAACGGGAACACGAGCACCCGCCGCACGCCTTTCTCCATCAGTGCTTCGATGGTGGCGTCGACGGCGGGCTCGCCGTAGGTCATCGCCAGCGCCACCGCCACCTTGCCCGGCGTTTGCCGCTCGATCTGCGCGCGCACGGCTTCGGCAAGGCGTTCGCTGAAAACGAGCAGCGGCGAACCATCGTCGCGCCAGATTTTCGCGTACGCTTCCGCGGAACGCCGCGGCCGCGTGCGCAGGATGTAACCGTGCAGCACCGGCCACCACAGCCAGCGCGGCAGTTCGACCACGCGCGGGTCGGACAGGAATTCCGCGAGGTATTCGCCCACCGCATCGGTGGTCGGCGCCGCCGGCGTGCCGAGGTTCACCAGCAGCAAAGCCGTGCGCGCGGTGTCCTGGCGTTCAGCGCCGGTATCGAAACCGATGTATCGGGGCATGGGTTCGCCAGCAATCTCGACCGCGACAGTCTGCCACAGCGCCCTGGGCTCGGCACCGGCCGCGCCGCGTGACAACGGCGCCGGGGCCTGCTGCGTTACACTTGGACGTGGCGGAAAGCGGCGTTCCACATCCGTGGCCGCCCGCAAGATTCCGCACGAGGTTCTTATGGGTTTTGACAGTATCTGGCATTGGTTGCTGCTGCTCGTGATCGTGCTGGTGATTTTCGGCACCGGCAAGCTGACCAAGATCGGTCCCGATCTCGGCAACGCCATGCGTGGATTCAAGAAAGCACTGCATGGCGACGAGGACGACAAGAAGGCGACCGGGACCAGCGAAAAGCTGCAGGCCGATCCGCCGGCGGCCGCCGGTGCCGCGCATCAGGAACAACGCGACTCCGCCGAGTCGAAGTGATCGGGGCGGTACGCCGCAATGATCGAGCTCAGCTTCTCGAAGCTGCTGCTGCTGGCGGTGATCGCGCTGGTGGTGCTGGGCCCGGAAAAGTTGCCCAAGGCCGCGCGCATGGCCGGCGCGATGCTGAGGCGCCTGCGCCTCGGCTGGGAGAGCGTGCGCAGCGAAGTCGAGCGCGAACTCGAGCTTGAGGAAATCCGCCGTTCCGCGAAGGAAGCCGCCGAGCGCGCGGACGCGATGCGCAAGGCCGCCGACGCGGGCATCCATTCCGCACATGCGTCGGTGAACCGGACCGTCGCCGAAATCGCCGACACCACGGAGCCGGCGCGGGCCAGTACCGCCTCGACGGAAACGCGCGATGGCCGCTGAGCACGATCCCGACACCGACTCCGGTTTCGACCTGGAGCAGGGCATCTTCTCGCACCTGATCGAGCTGCGTTCGCGCCTGATCAAGGCGATCGCCTGCGTGGTGGTGGTGCTGGTGTGCCTGGTGCCCTTCGCGAACCGGCTGTACACGTGGCTGGCGGAGCCGCTGGTCAAGCGGCTGCCGCAGGGCGCACACCTGATCGCGACCCAGGTCGCGAGTCCGTTCATCACGCCGCTGAAACTCGCGTTCTACATCGCGCTGTTCATCAGCATGCCGGTGATCGTCTACCAGCTGTGGGCGTTCGTGAGCCCCGGCCTGTACCGGCACGAAAAGCGTCTGGCGCGGCCGCTGCTGGTCGCGTCGGTGTTCCTGTTCTATTGCGGCTGCGCGTTCGCGTATTTCCTGGTGCTGCCGGCGGCGTTCCGGTTCCTCACCGCGGTCACTCCCGCCGGCGTCGAGATGATGACCGACATCACGCACTATCTCGACTTCGTGATGATGGTGTTCTTCGCGTTCGGCCTGTGCTTCGAAATCCCGGTGGTGCAGGTGATCGTCGCGGCGGCCGGACTGGTCAGCCTGCAGAAACTCAAGAGCTGGCGGCGCTATGCGGTCGTCGCGGCGGCCGCGGTGGCGGCGGCCATCACGCCGCCCGACATCACGTCGATGCTGCTGCTGCTGGTGCCGATGGTGATCCTGTACGAACTCGGCATCGTCGCGGTGCGCGTGCTGGTGCGGCCGAAGCCTGCCGCGGACACGGTCGAACAGTCATCCTGACGCACGATGTCCGCGCCGCCGCGCAAGATCGTGCACGTGGACATGGACGCGTTCTACGCGTCGGTGGAGCAACGCGATGATCCCGCGTTGCGCGGCAGGCCGGTGGTGGTCGCGTGGAAAGGCGCGCGCTCGGTGGTGTGTGCGGCGAGTTACGAGGCCCGCAGGTTTGGCGTGCATTCGGCGATGCCCGCGCTGCGCGCCGAGCGGCTTTGCCCGCAGGCGATATTCGTGCCGCCGGATTTCGTGCGTTACAAGGCGGTGTCGCGGCAGGTGCGCGAAATCTTCGCGCGGCACACGGACCTGGTCGAACCGCTGTCGCTGGACGAAGCCTACCTCGACGTCACGCAACCGAAATCCGGCCTGGCTTCCGCGACCGCGGTGGCCGAGGCGATCCGCGCGGCGATCCGCGAGGAAACGCACCTCACCGCCTCCGCCGGCGTCGCGCCCAACAAGTTCCTCGCCAAGATCGCGTCGGATTTCCGCAAGCCCGACGGCTTGTTCGTGGTGCGTCCGCGCGACGTGCTGGCGTTCCTCGCGCCGCTGCCGGTCGAGCGTCTGCCCGGCGTCGGCAAGGTGATGCAGCGCAGGCTGGCGGAACTCGGCATCGCTTCGGTCACCGATCTGCGTGCGGTCGACGCAAATGTCCTTGAAAAACATTTCGGCCGCTACGGCCGGCGCCTGCACGAATTGTCGTTCGGCATCGACGAGCGCGCGGTGACGCCGGACCGCCCGACGCTGCAGATTTCATCCGAGGACACGTTCGAGCACGACCTCACGCTGGACGAACTCGCGCCGCACATCGAACGGCTCGCCGGCAAGACCTGGGCCGCGTGCGAGCGCGAGGCAGAAGGTCCGCACGGCCGTATCGCGCGCAGCGTGGTGCTGAAGTTGAAGACCGCCGAATTCCGCATCCTCACGCGCACCGTGACGCCCGCCGAACGTCCTGCCTCGGCGCTCGCGCTCGCCGAAATCGCCTGCGCGCTGCGTGCGCGCGTCGAGCTTCCAGCGCGCACGCGCTATCGCCTGGTCGGCGTCGGCGTCGGCGGCTTCGTGGATCGCGAGAGTTTCGAGGTGCAACCGGAATTGTTTCATCGGTTTGCGTGATCAACGTACGAGGACGCGCAAATCCGTACAGGTTTCTGGCGAATCGCTGGCAAATTTCCAACCTACGTTTGCCTAGCGTCTCCTTAACGACGCGCATGATGGCATCGCATCCGACACTCCGACGCTTGCCGGGTGAAACATGCGCGATACCTGCAACATCCTGATGCAGAACCCGCACGCCGCCGCGAGGATCTTCGCGGTCTGCGCCACGCCGATGGTTCGACACGATCCCGGGATTCACGCGCCCGGCCTCTCCGTTTCTTCATCGAACACGCCGCGCCACCCGCGCACCTGATCGTCATCGATTTCGCGTCCGACGCGCCGCTGGCGCGCCGGCGAACGGGTATCTGTCGCTGTCGGAAATCCCTGCATGAAATCCATACCGCTGCATCGAACACCGGCCCGCGCCCGGACCGCGCGTTTCCACCGATGACACACGGAGGCAGACATGACGAAGAACAAGACGATCCTGTTGCTGCTGGCATTGCTCGCGATGTTCGCTGCCGGCACCGCGTCGGCCAGGGACATCACGTTGCTCAACGTGTCCTACGATCCGACCCGCGAGCTGTACCAGGACATCAACCGCGCGTTCGCGGCGCAATGGAAGGCGCAGCACGGCGACGATGTCGCGATCCGGATGTCGCATGGCGGCTCCGGCACCCAGGCACGTTCGGTGGCGGATGGCCTTCCGGCCGACGTGGTGACGCTGGCGCTGGCCTACGACATCGACGCACTCGCCGATCGCGGCCCGCTGGCGAAAAACTGGCAGCAGCGCCTGCCCGACAACGCAGCGCCCTACACCTCGACGATCGTGTTCCTGGTGCGCAAGGGCAACCCGAAACACATCAAGGACTGGCCGGACCTGATCAAACCCGGCGTGCAGGTGATCACGCCGAACCCGAAGACCTCCGGCGGCGCGCGCTGGAATTTCCTCGCCGCCTGGGGTTACGCGCTGAAGCAGCCCGGCGGCAGCGAAGCCAGGGCGCGCGCCTTCGTGCAGGCGTTGTTCCGGCACGTGCCGGTGCTCGACACCGGCGCGCGCGGCGCCACCAACACCTTCGTGCAGCGCGGCGTCGGTGATGTCCTGCTGGCCTGGGAAAACGAAGCGTTCCTGGCGCAACGCGAACTGGGCAAGGACCAGTTCGACATCGTGGTGCCGTCGATGACGATCCTGGCCGAGCCGCCGGTGGCGGTGGTGGATGCCAACGTCGCGAAGGACGGCAACCGCGCGGTGGCCGAGGCCTACCTGAAATTCCTGTACACGCCGCAGGCGCAGGAGATCGAGGCGCGACACTTCTATCGTCCGCGTCTGCCGCAGGTGGCGCGCAAATACGCGGACCGGTTCCCGGCGGTGAAGACCTTCACCATCGCGCAACTGTTCGGCGACTGGCGCAAGGCGCAGGCGAAGTTCTTCGCCGACGGCGGCGTGTTCGACCAGATCGGCCCCGGTTCGCAGCCGGCCCGCTGAAATCCCGGCCCGACGAGGTGTCGTGATGGCTTTCGCGAAACGTCATCGTGTGCTGCCGGGATTCGGCCTCGGCATGGGCTACACGCTGGCTTATGTCGGATTGATCGTGCTGCTGCCGCTGGCGGCGCTGGCGTGGAAGGCTTCGGGCATCGGCGTTGCCGGCCTGCTGCACCTGCTCGCCGCGCCGCGCACGCAGGCCGCGCTGAAGCTGAGCTTCGGCGGCGCGCTCGCCGCATCGCTGATCAACGCGGTGTTCGGCGTGCTGGTGGCGTGGGTGCTGGTGCGCTACCGCTTTCCCGGACGGCGTTTGCTGGATGCACTGGTCGACCTTCCGTTCGCGCTGCCGACCGCGGTCGCGGGCATCGCGCTGACCGCGTTGTACGCGCCGAACGGCTGGCTGGGTCACGCGTTCGACGCGTTCGGCGTGCGGATCGCGTACACGCAGATCGGCGTCGGCATCGCGATGGTGTTCGTCGGCTTTCCGTTCGTGGTGCGCACGCTGCAACCGGTGCTGGAGTCGATGGACCGTGACATGGAAGAAGCCGCCGAGAGCCTGGGCGCGCGCCGCTCGCAGACCTTCACGCGGGTGGTCCTGCCGCTGCTGACGCCGGCGTTGCTCACCGGGTTCGCGCTGGCGCTGGCGCGCGCGGTGGGCGAATACGGCTCGGTGATCTTCATCGCGGGCAACCTGCCGATGCGCACGGAGATCGCACCGTTGCTGATCGTGCAAAAGCTGGAACAGTTCGACTACGCCGGCGCGGCCGCATTGGGCGTGGTGATGCTGGGCTTTTCCTTCGTGATGCTGGTGGCGCTGTCGCTGCTGCAGCGCTGGAGCCGGCGCTGGGCGGAGGCTTCGCCATGAACGCCGTGGTCCTGCCGCGCACGTCGATCTGGCCGCGGCGGCTTCAACGCGCCCTGCTGATCCTCGTCGCCGTCGCGTTCATGCTGGTGTTCCTGTTGTTGCCGCTGGTGGTGGTGTTCACCGAAGCGCTCGCCAGGGGCGTGCACATGTTCATCGCGGCGATCACGCAGCCGGAGGCACTGGCGTCGATCCGGCTGACGCTGCTGGTCGCGGCGATCGTGGTGCCGCTGAACACGCTGTTCGGCGTCGCCGCGTCCTGGGCGATGGCGCGCTTCGCGTTCCGTGGCAAGTCGCTGCTGGGTGCGCTGATCGACCTGCCGTTCGCGGTATCGCCGGTGATCGCGGGCCTGATCTACGTGCTGCTGTTCGGGGCGCAGGGCTGGTTCGGTCCGTGGCTCGACGCGCACGGCATCCGGATCATCTTCGCCGTGCCGGGGCTGGTGCTGGCTTCGATATTCGTGACGCTGCCGTTCGTCGCGCGCGAACTGATTCCGCTGATGCAGGCGCAGGGCAGCGAAGACGAGGAAGCGGCGCGCGTGCTCGGCGCCAACGGCTGGCAGATGTTCTTTCGCGTGACGCTGCCCAACATCCGCTGGGCGTTGTTGTACGGCGTGCTGTTGTGCAACGCGCGCGCGATGGGTGAATTCGGCGCGGTGTCGGTGGTGTCCGGCCACATTCGCGGACTCACCACCACGATGCCGCTGGAGGTGGAGATGCGCTACAACGAATACGACTACGCGGGTGCGTTCGCCGTGGCTTCGCTGCTGGCGTTGCTCGCGTTGCTGACGCTGGCGATCAAGACCTTGCTCGAATGGCGCTACGGCGATGAACTCGCCACGCACGCGCCGGGCCGGCGGTGAGGCGTACGCGCATGGCACTCGAACTTTCGCATCTCGTCCGCCGCTTCACGAATTATCCGGCGCTGGATGACGTCAGCCTGGAAATTCCGCCCGGCGAATTCCTCGCGCTGCTTGGACCTTCCGGCTCCGGCAAGACCACGCTGTTGCGCATCCTCGCGGGTCTCGACTACCCCGAGTCCGGCGGCGTGCGCCAGGACGGCCGCGACCTGCTGGCGGTCGACGCGCGCCACCGCAAGGTGGGGCTGGTGTTCCAGCACTACGCCTTGTTCCGGCACCTGACCGTCGCCGAAAACGTGGCGTTCGGCCTGCGCGTGCGGCCTTGGCGCACGCGTCCGAAGCGCGCCGACATCGACGCGCGCGTCGCGCGGCTGCTGCAACGCGTGCAACTGCAGGATCTGGCCAGGCGCTATCCGGCGCAGCTTTCCGGTGGCCAGCGCCAGCGTGTCGCGCTGGCGCGTGCGCTGGCGGTCGAGCCCGACCTGTTGTTGCTCGACGAACCGTTCGGCGCGCTCGATGCGCAGGTGCGGGTGAGCCTGCGCCGCTGGCTGCGCGAACTGCACGACGAGTTCGGCCTGACCACGGTGTTCGTCACGCACGACCAGGAGGAGGCGCTGGAACTGGCCGACCGCGTCGTGGTGATGAACCGCGGCCGCATCGAACAGGTCGGCAAGCCCGACGAAATCTATCAGGATCCCGCGACGCCGTTCGTCTGCGAGTTCATCGGCAAGGCAAACCGGATCACCCTCGAACAAACGGAACATGGCTTCGGCGCAGCCGGATGGAACCTTGGGGAGGCTCCACGGCCAACGCCTGGCAAACGTGCGCAGGCTTACGTGCGGCCGGAACACCTTGCGCTCGCTGCGTCGACGGACGCGCCGGGCTGGAAAACAAACTTGCGCCACGTGTATCGCGCTGGCAGCATCGCGCACCTCGAACTGGACGCACCGGCCCTGGGGCAGCGGCTGGAAGCACAGATCACCCGTGAGGCTTTCTCGCGGCTCGGCTTGTGTGCGGGCATGAACCTGCGCGTGCGCCCGACACGTGCCGTCGTGTTTTCCGACGAGCCTGCATCGACGGCTGCACCGGCGCGCTGGGTCTGGCAGGAAAGCAGGCATGCCGCCGCTCCGGCTGCCGAGGCGTCACCCAGAGTCTTCGATCGAACAGGGAACATTCCATGCGACACCGATGCAAGTTGATCCTGTCGAGCGCCGCCGCGGCCCTCACGCTGATCGCGTTGCCTGCCGTGGCGCAGGACCATTCATTCCTGGGCGATTGGCCCACGCACCACGTGTTCGCGGACGGCACGGATTTCGGCGTCACCGCGCTGTACCAGTACGACCTCGACGATTTCTCGCGCGACGACGGCCTGCTGGGCGATGCGCACACCAATCGCCGCAAGTACCTCGGGGTGTACCTGAAGAGGAAGGGCGTGTACGACGCCATTGTGCAATTCGATTACCAGTCGAAGAAGTGGCAGGACGTTTTCCTGCGCGTGCAATCGAAAGCCGTGTTCGGCGGCGACGTCGGCGCGTTCCGCTTCGGCCAGAGCAAGACGCCGGTCAGTTTCGAAGGCAACACGGGTTCCGGCGCCACCACCTTCATCGAAACGGCGCTGCCCACGCAGGCGGTGTACGAGAATCGCCGCGTCGGCGTGGACTGGGCGTTGTCCCGGCCGGGGTGGCTGGCGGCGATCGGCTATTACGGTGGCGACCTGCAGGGCGACAACGACGGGCACACGCTCGCGGGCCGGCTGGCCTGGGTGCCGGTGCATCGTTCCGGCAACGTCGTGCATCTCGGCGTCACCGCATCGCGCGAATCGCCCGGGTCCAGCGTGAATGGCTTGGGGCTGGCCAACGTGCCGTCGGCACGATTCCGCTCCACGCCGGAGGCGGGTCTTTCGCCGCTGTATCTGGTCGATTCGGGTACGCTGAAGAACGTCGACCAGATCGACCGCTACGGTTTCGAGGCGCTGTGGATACGCGGGCCCTGGTCGTTGCAGGGCGAGTACCTGCGCGCGAACACGTCCTTCGATGACGGCAGGCCCGGATATCACGCCGACGGCTGGTACGCGTTCGCGAGCTGGGTGGCGACCGGCGAATCGCGGCCGTACAAGGACGGCAACGTCGGCAACGTGCAGCCTTCCCGGCCGTGGGGTGCCGTCGAGTTCGCGGCGCGCTACAGCACGGTCGACCTGGATGACGGCACCACGATGGGCGGACGCGAGCACGACTGGACGCTGGGCGTGAACTGGTACCTCGGCCAGCACCTGAAACTGCAGGCGAACTACATCCGCGCCTTCAGCGACCGCAGAAGCCTCGTCGTGAATCCGCGCATCGTGGAACTGCGCGCGCAGATCGCGTTCTGAAGGAAGCCGCCGAAATCGCCGTCGCCTCCTGCGGGCGCAACAATTTTCACGCTGGCATTCCACAGCCGGCCATGCTCGCGCACGCTCGGTGCACGGCCGGCACGAACCCGTCGGCCGATGCCGGCTTAGGCCGACGCGGCGGGAGCGGGGGTCCGCCCCAGTTCACGCCATTGCTGCGCGGTGGGCCGCACGGTGATGACCGGCAGCGTGGGCATGTTCTGGGTGCGTTGCGGCGGCGGTGCGTCGCCGACGATCGCCCCTCTCGAACCGTGGAAAGAGGCAAGCACCGCGACGTTGATCGCGATGGCGGCCACGATGACGATGAATCTCTGGATGTTCATGTTGCTGCTCCTCGATCGCGCAAGGACGCCTCAATCGAAAAGGGGCGCACCTGCGAGCCTCCAAGCGTGGACGACCAAGGTGACGCGGTTGCGACAAGGATGTTTCGGTCGCGAAACGCAAGGACGCAGGCCAGGTGTCGGAGCAACGCACACGTTTGCGATCGCTGCCCCACACGACTGCGGTCACGAAACGGTCATTCGATGAAGCACGTCGTCGAGGTCGTGGAGTGCATCATGCAGTCCGGCATTGCGTGGAGTGAGGTCGGTCAGCGGCCGCTCCGCGGCACGCGCGTTCTGCGTGACCTGCGCGGGCCGGGTGGCGCCGGCGATCACGCTGGCGACGCGATCGTGCGAAAGCAGCCACGCGAACGCGAGTTCCAGCAGCGAGCAATCGTGCGCCTTGCACCACGCCTCCAGCGTTTCCACGAGATCCCAGTTGGCATCGGTCTGGTAACGCTCGCCCAGATGCTTCCAGTTGGCGAAGCGCGAACCCGACGGCGCTTCCTTGCCGCGCCGGTACTTTCCGGTCAGAAGGCCGCTCGCCAACGGAAAATACGGCACCAGGCCCAGGCCATGCGCGGCCAGCGCCGGCAGCAGTTCCTTCTCCGGCTCGCGCTCGATCAGGCTGAATTCGTTCTGCGCGCAGATGAAGCGGTTGAGGTTGAATTGGCGCGCGATCCAATCGGCTTCCACCATCTGCCATGCCGACAGATTGCACGCGCCGATGTAGCGCACCTTGCCGGCGCGGATCAGGTCGTCCAGCGCGCGCAGCGTTTCCTCGATCGGCGTCAGCGGATCGGGCCAGTGCAGCCAGTACACGTCGATCCAGTCGGTCTGCAGCCGCGCGAGGCTGGCCTCGACCGCCTGCATGATGTAGCGGCGCGAGGCGTCGCGGCGCGTGATGCCCTCGCGCATCGGCGACCCGAACTTGGTGGCCAGGACCACGTCCTTGCGACGCGCGCCGAGGATTTTTCCGAGCAGTGTTTCCGACCCGCCCCTGTCGCCGTAGGAATCGGCGGTGTCGAAAAAGTTGATGCCGGCGTCCAGCGCCGCGTGCACCACCGCGCGCGTACCCGCTTCGTCCAGTCGTCCGCCGAAATTGTTGCAACCCAGCCCCACTTCCGAAACCTGCAGGCCGGATGGCCCCAGCGCGCGCGTCTTCATCGATTCGATCCATGCGTCATCAAAAGACGAAGCGTAGCCCAGGGCGTGTCGCGGGCGGGTCAAGGACCCCTCACGGGTCAGCCCGCGAATCGATGCGCCCGTCGGGGCTCAATGGTGCTCGTCGTCAGCGTCCAAGCCGTGCGTGCCCAGGCCCATCCCCATGCCCACTCCGGCGCCCATGCCACCACCGCCACCGCCCTTGCCACCACGCGCATCGTCCCTGGCTCCACCGTCGCCCTTGCCGCGCGCTGCCTGCGTGCGCGCCGGGCCCTGTCGTGGAATCGTGACATCCGCGGGCACGGGATCGAGGTCCAGTGCCTTGCGGATGAAATCGCGCAGCGACACCACCAGCTCATGCGTGTGCACCGGGCGGCCGGCGACCAGTTCGGCGGCGGCCTGCGCCGCCAGCCGCACCTGATCCTCGGTGCCGAGCAGCACGATGTCCGACAGCGCCGCTTCCACCGCGTCGCGGATGCGGCGCGCGCGGTCGCTGCCGGAAGCTTCGCCGGCAGCGGGAAGATCCGGCGTGGCGGCGTCCGCTTCCGCGACGCCCGGCGCGTTCGCGTCGCGACGCCGCAGGTCGCGCAGGTGCGTGGGATCGACCAGCAGATTGCCGGTGAACGATCCGCCCAGCGTCTTGTACGCCGCGATCAGCGTGCGCAGGCGCTCGTTGATCTGCCGGTTCTGGCGCTCGCGCCGCTGCTGCAGCGACTGCATCACCAGCAGCCGCAGCCCCACGCCGATCAGCGTGATCGCGGCCAGTCCCACCAGCGTGGACAACAGCGCGTGCCAGGAAGAGAAATCGAGATTGCGCATGCGCGACTCCGGCATCGGGAGGCAAGGACACGCGGATTACTGTACGCGATCGCGCGAGCGACGTTGCCGGCGCGGGGGGCAGCGTGCACGGCCATTCGCATCGGTGGCGCGGGCTTCATCGACCCGGACAATCCGTCGATTCCGGACAGCTTCGTTCGTCACCATCGTGAGCGCGCCAGAATGGCGCTACCGGCGGCGTTCGCTGCCATCCACCATGAGGATCGAGACATGCCCAGCGCCCACGCAGCAAAGAACATCGCGGTTTGCCTGTGGTTCGACGGCAAGGCCGAAGAAGCCGCCAACTTCTATGCCCAGACCTTTCCGGATTCGCACGTCGACGCCGTGCACCGCGCGCCCGGCGACTACCCGGCCGGCAAGCAGGGCGACGTGCTGACGGTGGAGTTCACCGTGCTCGGCATGCCGTTCGTGGGCCTGAACGGCGGCCCGATATTCAAGTTCGATGAAGCGGTGTCTTTCCAGGTCTTCACAGACGATCAGGCCGAAACCGACCGCTTGTGGAACGCCATCGTCGGCAACGGCGGCACCGAAAGCGAATGCGGCTGGTGCAAGGACAAGTTCGGACTGTCGTGGCAGATCACGCCACGCGCCTTGATGGAGGCGTTCACCGACCCCGACCCCGCCGCCGCCAAGCGCGCCTTCGACGCGATGATGACGATGCAGAAGATCGACATCGCCGCGATCGAAGCCGCGCGGCGGGGCTGACCTCCGCGTCCCGCCGCAGGCCCGCAACGTAGCCCGGATGCAGCGCAGCACCGTAGCCCGGATGCAGCGCAGCGGAATCCGGGAATGACGTCGAGAGTGCCCCGGATTCCGTTTCACTCCATCCGGGCTACGAACCTACCCTTCGACGCAACCGATACCGATGACCTCTGCTTCTGCCGTCGTCCCGGCGAAGGCCGGGACCCATGGAAGGAGCGCAAAAACTGGATTGCGGCCTTCGCCGCAATGACGAAGCCTCTTCGTGCTGGCGCAGGTGGCGAGGGAAACCATCATGTTTGCCGTCATCCCGGCGAAGGCCGGGATCCGTGGAAGCACCGTAGCCCGGATGCAGCGCAGCGGAATCCGGGAATGATGTCGAGAGCACCCCGGATTCCGTTTCACTCCATCCGGGCTACGAAGCTTCGCCTCAATGACAAAGAAGCTCGTCGTCCCGGCGCAAACCGGGACCCAGCTCCTGCTCGAACCATCATGTTTGCCGTCATCCCGGCGAAGGCCGGGATCCATGGAAGAGGCAACGTAGCCCGTAGCCCGGATGCAGCGCAGCGGAATCCGGGAATGACGCCGAGAGCGCCCAGGATTCCGTTTCACTCCATCCGGGCTACGAAGCTTCGCTACAAAGCAACCCCTGGAGCAAGGTGAAGCACGCCGTGGTCTCAGCGGCTGAACGAGGCGCCGCCTTGCGCGGACCGCCCGTCCGGCAATGCATGCAGCGCTTCAAGAAACACCAACGCCTTGCGGTAAATGCCCGGACGCTTGCTCTCGCGTGGCCCCCCAACGTTCAGAACCGCAACCGCATGCGCGGCGAGCCAATCGCGCACGCGAGCAGCTTCCGCCGCAAGGCCGTCCGCATCCAGCGCCACCACGCGCGCGGGTTTGTTCGCGCGTTCGGCGAAGTGCAAGGTGGCGAGGCTCCCGTCGGCAAGCTCGCCGAGATTGAGAATCAACGTGGCGTCACTGTCGGCAACATTGCGGCGCGTGCGCTGCCGGTAATTCCTCGATTCGGTTTCGCGCAATCGGTAGCGCGCGTCGAGCACGCCGTCTTCGGCGCGTCGACCGAGCGGACACCAGCCACCGTGCGGAATGCCATGCGCGATCGCAAAGTCCAGCGCCGCGCGATCGGCGCCGGTCTGTCCGCCGGAGATGATGGTGGCAGTAATGGTCAACGGATAGCCAAGTAACGAATCCGGATATTGAACTGCAGGCGTTCCAGCCAGCCAACCTGGCCAATCGCTCGAACCGTCAGATCCACGATGACGAACCCGCAAAACTTCCCCACGCACGAGACCAACCCGAACCCTGTCCGCGAACCGCGGAGGTCGCCCCCCATCAGCCCGTCAGTGCCGCTTCCGCCTTCCGCAAATCCAGCATCAACGTCAATGGATCGAAAGTGGATTCCACGAAACCGTGGTGCAGGTAGAAGGCCTTTGCCTTCGCGTCGATCGCGTGACACAGCAGCACCCCGCGCGCCGATTTCGCGCGAGGCACGCAAGGCGCGCAGCACTGCATCCTGCAACAGGTCCGCGCCCAGCCCCTGCCCTTGCCAATTCGAATCAACCGCCAGCCGGCCCAGCACGATCTCCGGAATCGGTTCGGGCATGTTGCGTCGAACCGAACCCGGTGCCTGTGCGCGCCCGATGCTGCCGCGGCCAGCGCATGGAAACCGATGACGCGCCGCGCCTCGCACACGACGAAGCAGCGCGAACCCCGCGCGGTCTCGTTGCCGCGCGCGCGCCGAAACAACCAGTCCGCAAGCCCTGGATGACCACACTCGAATTCTGAAACGTCATGCGCAGCCGCCAACGGCTCCGGCGGCAGAATCGCCACGGATCAACGCGCCCAGCGTGGCTTGCGTGAAAGCAGTTTGCGCAAGGCAGCGGGATTCGGCGCGGGTGCATCGAGCGCCTTGGTGAATCGCTCCATCTGCGCGGCCGACAATTCGAAGCGGGTGCGATCAGCCAGCACCGCCTCCGCGCGCTGCAAGGTGGCATCCAGCACGAACGCCGTGCGCGTCTGGCCGGCCGATTCCGCCGCGCGCTCGATCAACGCCTTCTGCGCCGGCGTGGCACGCAGGTTGATGGTCTTTTCGCGGAGGGCGGATGCGGCCATGGCATGAAACTCCTCTGTGCGCACATTGTATACACAGGATGTATGGTCTTCAAGTACGATGTCGCCGAACATGTTCATCAAAGTTGAACCCGACACCTTTTCCCGTCAGGCTTCCCGATCAATCCGGACTCATGGCGCCGGCGAGCCATGGATCGTCCAGCATCCGCCCGCGCAGCGGCGCGCCCTTGAAGTCTGAATCCACACTTTCTTGCCAATGCTCCTGATCGAAACGGTTCCGGAAAAAGTCGGCCAGCTCGCGCCGGAATGCCTCTGCAAGCGCGCGCGCCAAACACACGCATGCCAGATGGATCTTCCCGCCATATGTTTCGCGGACCAGGAACAGGATCCGGTCCGGGCCCAGGCGGTGCGCCTCGAAGTTCGTATTCAGACCTTCTTCGTCAATGGAGAACGCGACTGGCGTGCGATCGTCACGAATCGCCTTGCACCATGCGAGCAGATTGTCGAACGGTGGAAAGACATCGGAAAACGTGTGCGAGGTCGTGGAGCCGCCGGCTGACAGGTGGCAATCGACCCATCCGTGTTGCCCCATTTCCAGCTTGATTGCCAGGTTGCCGGCGGTCGCAGGCACCAGCAAGCGCTCCAAGTCCAGCGCGATGTCGTACTCCAATTCCCGCGTCGCGCCGAAACGCGAGAACGCGTCCGCGTTGTCGTCGAACACCAGCGCGACGCTGAGCCGATTCCAGGCGGACCGCATCCGGCTCGCACCGGATTCCGGCAAACCGTGATACCACTCCATCAGGTTGCCGTAG
>DASZTT010000159.1:0-11920 GCA_035547895.1 Rhodanobacteraceae bacterium | reverse complement strand
GGACCGACCACGGTGAAGGCGACGCCTTCGTCGCGCGCGAGTTGCAGCAGGCCATCGAGGTCGGTCGCGGCGACGTTCGCGTTGCGCATCCGGGGGTCCCGCGCGGTGCCGGCGTTGCCCGGCGCGACGATGACGGCATCGACGCGCGGCGACTGCGCGAGTTTCCAGGCCAGCGCGTGTTCGCGGCCGCCGGAACCGATGACGAGGATTTTCATGGACGCGACCGCGCAACCAGCAAGCCGCGCATTCTAACCGGCCAGTGATTCGAGCAAGGCCGCGCGCGGCAGCTTGCCGGTTTCGCCGCGCGGCAGCGCATCGACCAGCTTCAGCGGGCGCGGCAGGAACACCGGATCGATGTCGCGCCGCAGCGCGTCGAGGATCGCGGCAGCGTCGAGTCCCGGCGCGACCACCAGCGCGGCGATGCGGCGCACGCCCATCGCGTCGGTCTCGTCCAACTGGAAGACCACGCCGTCGCGCACGCCCGGCACCGTCAGCAACTTGTGCGTCAGGTCGCCAAGCGAGGCGCGCTTGCCGGCGATTTCCAGCAGGTCGGTGTTGCGTCCGCACAGGCGGAAACGGCCGTCGTCCAGCGTTTCGACGATGTCGGCCAGCACCACCGGCTGCACCAGTTGCGGCGCCTCGACGCGCGTGCCGTCCGGCTGTGGATGCAGGCTCACGCCGGCGTAGGGCGTCCAGGCATCGTCGTGGGCGGCACGGCGGTGCGCGATCACGCAGGTTTCGGTGGAACCGAATACTTCCTGCACCGGCGCGCCGTAACGCGCCTCGGCCTCCCGGGCGAGTTCGCGATCGAGCGGCGCCGTGGCCGAGACGATGCCCGAAAGGCGCGGCAGGGGTTGTCCGGAGTCCAGCAACGCGCGCAAATGCACCGGCGTGGTGACGAGCATCCGCGGTTCCGGCAATTCGCGCAGCGAAGCTTCGATGTCGGCCGCGAAGAACGGCTTGGCCGCGCACACCGATGCATGGCCGAACAAGGGCAGCAGCACGGAAAATTCCAGGCCGTACATGTGCTGCGGCGGCACGGTCGCGACCACGTGGTAATCGCCACCCGCCAGCGTGCGCAACAGCGCATCGTTGTGCCCGGTGGAAATCGCCAGCTTGTCCCAGCGCTTGGGATTGGCGCGCGGGACGCCGGTCGAGCCGGAGGTATAACCGACGGCGGCCATGGCTTCGCCAGCGATCTGCAAGGAAACGGGTTCCGCCGCGGCGCCACCCGCGAGCTCGAAGCGGAGGTAGTGCGGCGGAGCCGGATCGAGCGCCGCATCGCCCAGCGTGTAGCTGTCCGGATGGGCCGCGAGCGTTTCGTCGATCGCGTGCGCGGCGCGCGACGGTGGCAGCAGGTTGGTCTGTCCGCGCACCAGCAATGCCGCGAACGCCACCAGGAACGCGTAGCGGTCTTCGCACAGATTCACCGCCGCCTGCGCGGCGGGCAGGCGGCCGGCCAGGGCCGCCACGTCGGCGAGGAATGCACCGACGTCGATCGGGCGCCCTCCGCGCCAGGCTACGACGCGCTGCGGGGAGGCATCTGCAAGCAGGGGCCGCGATGACCCGACCACCAGGCTTTGCGGTGTTGGATGGACGCTCGACACAGGCAACTCCCCGTTCCCTCAGGCGCGGATGATAGCGCCGGTCACCGCATCGGTGA
Source organism: Rhodanobacteraceae bacterium (assembly GCA_035547895.1). Taxonomy (GTDB): domain Bacteria; phylum Pseudomonadota; class Gammaproteobacteria; order Xanthomonadales; family Rhodanobacteraceae; genus 66-474. Next base: position 10,257 of record DASZTT010000159.1, on the reverse strand, counting down.
TCGGCGTGGGTTTGTCGAGCCCCCCCAGCGGCGCATCCAGCACGCCATCGGGTTCGTCGCCGAAGATCGCACGGATGTCGGCGGCGCTGCGCGCGGGCTCCGCGCCATGGCGATTGGCGCTGGTGGAAATGATCGGACCGCCGAAGGCCCGGCACAGCGCGGCCGAGGCCGCGTGGGCGGTGACGCGCAAGGCGATGCCGGCGTGTCCGCCCGCGACCCATTCCGGCACGCGCGGCGAGCGCGGAAAGATGAAGGTGTGCGCGCCGGGCCAGTTGGCATTGGCGTGCGCCATGGCGGCTGCCGGCGCGTCGCCGATCCAGGGCCGCACCTGGTCGAAGCTGGCCGCTATCAACAGCACGCCGCGTTCGGGTGGGCGGCGTTTCATCGCGAAGATTCTTTCGAACGCCTCGTGGTTGTCCGGATCGCAACCCAGGCCGTACACGCCTTCGGTCGGATAGGCGAGTACGCCGCCTTCGCGCAGCAAGGCGGCGGCGGCCCCGATTGCCTCGATGTCGAAAACGCGCATGGCTCAGACGTCGAAGGGCGGCGTTTCCGTTTCGGGTGGCGCCGACGGCTTGGCACGCGCAGCCTTCTTCGCCGGCGCTTTTTTTGCGGCGGATTTTTTGCGGGCGGTCTTTTTCGCGGCCGTCTTTTTCGCCGCGGTCTTCGTTGCGGCCTTCTTCGCAGGCGCCGCCTTGTCCGCAGCCTTTTTGGCCGGGGCTTTCTTGAACGCGCCGCGCCCGCGCCGCACCGGCGCGGCCTCGATCAGCGCCTTGCACTCGTCGTGGGTCAGCGATTTGGGATCGCGATCCTTGGGAATCTTCGCGTTCTTCTCGCCATCGGTGATGTACGGGCCGTAGCGGCCGTTCAGCACCTGGATGCCGTCGCCGAAGTCGGCGATCACGCGATTGGCGATCAATTCCTGTTTCTCGCGGATCAGTTCCTTCGCGCGTTCCAGCGTGATGGTGTAGGCGCTGTCGCCGTCCTTGATCGATGCGTACAGCTTGCCTTTCTTCACGAACGGACCGAAACGGCCGATGCCGGCGGAAATCTCCTCGCCATCGCCGTCCGCGCCGAGGTGGCGCGGCAGCTTGAAGAGTTCCAGCGCTTCTTCCAGCGTGATGGTGTGCATGCTCTGGCCGGGCAGGAGCGATGCGAATTTCAGTTTCTCATCCGAGTCCTTGTCGCCGAGCGCGGCGTAAGGCCCGTAGCGGCCGAGCCGTACCGACACGGGTTTGCCGGTTTTCGGATCGTCGCCCAGCAAACGCGCGCCGGTCGCCTCGCTGCGATCGACCGATTCCATCTTGTCGTCGACCAGCGCCTTGAACGGTTTCCAGAAGCCGGCCATCAGCGGACGCCATTCCTCTTCGCCGCGGCTGACGGCGTCGAGTTCGTCCTCGAGCTTGGCGGTGAAGTCGTAATCGACGTAGCGCGTAAAGTGCGCGGTCAGGAATTTCGCAACGGCACGGCCGACGTCGGTGGGCTTGAACCGGCGCGAATCCAGGATCACGTATTCGCGCGACAGCAAGGTCTGGATGATGCTGGCGTAGGTGGACGGGCGGCCGATGCCGTACTCCTCCAGCGCCTTGACCAGCGACGCCTCGGAATAGCGCGGCGGCGGTTCGGTGAAGTGCTGGTCGGTGGCGATGTCGGTGAGCGGCACCGCCTCGCCTTTCGCGAGCGCGGGCAGCTTGCGCGCTTCCTCGTCCTCTTCGGATTTGGCGTCGCGGCCTTCCTCGTACACCGCGAGGAAACCCGGATCGACCACGGTGGTGCCGGTGGCACGGAACGCGGCCTCGTGTCCGCACGGAAATTCGACCGACACGGTGTTGAGTGTGGCCGGCTTCATCTGGCAGGCGACCGCGCGCTTCCAGATCAGCTCGTACAGCTTCAACTGATCGGGCGTGAGGTAGGCCGCCACCGATTTCGGCGTGCGCAGCGCGGAGGTGGGACGAATCGCCTCGTGCGCTTCCTGCGCGTTCTTGGACTTGGTCTTGTAGACCATCGCGTGCTCGGGCAGGCCTTGGCGGCCGAACTCGCGCTCGATGGCCTGGCGCAATTCGCCGATCGCCTCGCCCGACAGATGCGTGGAGTCGGTACGCATGTAGGTGATCAGACCGACGTTGCCCTCGCCGCCCAGCGACACGCCTTCGTACAGGCCCTGCGCGATGCGCATGGTGCGGGAGGTCGCCATGCCGAGCTTGCGCGCGGCTTCCTGCTGCAACGTCGAAGTCGTGAACGGCGCTGCCGGACGGCGCTGCCGCTGCTTCGACTGGATGTCGCCGACGACGAGTTGCCCGCCGGCTGCTTTCAGCAGCGCTTCGCGCGCGGCGTGCGCGTCGTGGGCGTTGGTGAGGTCGAACTGCTCGAACTTCTTGCCGTTCAGCTTGACCAGCCGCGCGCTGAATTCACCGTCCTTGTGCGCGAGCTTCGCTTCGACCGTCCAGTATTCGCGCGGCACGAAAGCCTCGATCTCCTCCTCGCGCTCCACGATCATGCGCAGCGCCGGCGACTGCACGCGCCCGGCCGAGAGTCCGCGTTGCACCTTGCGCCACAGCACCGGCGACAGGTTGAAGCCGACCAGGTAATCCAGCGCACGGCGCGCCTGCTGCGCGTCCACCAGGTCGTGCGAGAGCCTGCGCGGGTGAGCCACGGCTTCCTTGATCGCACGGGGAGTGATTTCGGAAAACACCACGCGGTGGGTTTCCTTGTCCTTCAGCAGGCCGCGTTCCTTGAGGATCTCGCTGATGTGCCAGCTAATCGCCTCGCCTTCGCGGTCAAGGTCGGTCGCGAGGTAGATCGACTCGGCGGCCTTGGCGGCCTTGGCGATCTCGTCGACGTGCTTGACGTTCTTGTCGATCAGTGCGTAGTCCATCCGGAAGTCGTGTTCGGGATCGACTGCGCCTTCCTTCGGCACCAGATCGCGGACGTGACCATAGGACGCCAGCACCTTGAAGTCGGTGCCGAGGTATTTGTTGATCGTCTTGGCCTTGGCGGGCGACTCGACGATGAGCAGATTCTTGGCCATGTCAGGGACGCGATCCATGGGCGGCTTGGGTCCGCCCCTATATATAGTGAACACACGCGCAGGGTAGGCGTGTCAAGCATTGCCGGTGAAAATGCGCTGCCAGCGCCCGTTCACGGCGGGGCCGACGATGCCCTCCAGCTCCAGCAGCAGCAACATGGACGACAGCGCCGCGGGCGCCAGACGGGTGCGTTCGGCCAGTTCGTCGAGCGACGCCGGCGCGTCCCCCAGCGCAGCAAGAAGTGACAGGTAATCAGGGTCTTGGGCGTGGCCACCCGGATCCGGGGAGGACGATTCCTCTGAAGGATCGGTGGCCGCGAGCCGCGCCCGCAGCCCGGCCCCCAGGGCCTGGGCGGCCGGTGCCAGCGCTTCGATCACTTCGGCGGCGGTTTCGACCAGCCGCGCGCCGTCCCGGATCAGGCGATGGCAGCCCTTGGCCAGCGGATTGTGGATGGAGCCGGGCAGCGCGAACACCTCGCGGCCAGCCTCCGCGGCCAGCCTCGCCGTGATCAGCGAGCCCGATTGCAGGCCCGCCTCGACCACCAGCGTGCCGAGCGAAAGCCCCGCGATCAGCCGGTTGCGGCGCGGGAAGTGATCGGGACGCGCTTCGGTGCCCGGTGGAAACTCGCTGACGATCGCTCCCTGCTGGACGATGCGGTCCGCCAGCTCGCGATGCTTGCGCGGATAGACCAGATCGGGGCCGGTGCCGACCACGGCGATGGTCTGGCCGCCGGACTCCAGGGCCGCGGCGTGCGCCGCGCCATCGATGCCGTCGGCCATGCCGCTGGTGACGACAAGTCCCGCACGGCTCAGGGTGCGGGCGAAGTCGCGGGCATTGGCCACGCCCTGTGCGGTCGCGCTGCGGGCGCCGACGATGGCGATCTGCGGGGTGAGCAGCGCGGCCGGCTCACCCGCGACGAACAATGCCGGGGGTGGCTGCGGGATGGTTTCGAGCTGCGGCGGAAAATCGGCCTCGTCACAGCGCAGCAGGCGATGGTTGGGTTGGGCCAGCCACGCCAGGTCCGCATCCAGCCGCGCGGCGTCGGGATGCGCAATCCATTCCAATGCCGCCTGACCGAGGCCCCACGAGCGCAACGAGCGCGCATCGCGGCAAATCGCCCGCGCCGTTCCCGCCCGCTGCAACAAGCTGCGCAGCCCCGCGCCGCCCAGCCCGGGCGTGCGCAGCAGGGTCAGCCACGCGCGCAGTTCATCATCATCGGTCATGCGGGCAAGTGTAGGGCCGCCGCAAAAAACAAACGGCGCGGTGGGAACCGCGCCGTGCTGTAGGAATTTTCCCAGCTTCCGCCCAGGGCGGCTGTTGTGAGAAGTCTGGCCGTGGTGGTGTCACCGGACTGCCGACGCTCGATGCGAGCGTCGCGTTCCGGGACGCACAAACTATTGCGGCGCTTGCAGGGTGTCGCCGACCCTCACCGGACGGATGCCGTCCATCACCAGCCCGTAGCTCACGTGCGAGAAGGTGCGGAACACCATCAGATGCCCCACGAATTCGCTGGGCAGCTTGACCTTCGGTCCGAACTCCCGCGCGTTGGTGTTGCCTTGCACGAGGTCGGTCACGGTGTCGCCGGGCTGGTAGATCGCGAACGTGGTGCCGTTGTCGATGCCGTCGTCGCTGCCGACGTTCAGTGCCACCACGTCCATCGGGCCTTGCACCGAGATGCCGTCGTAACCGTTGGACAGCGCCATGATGTACGCGTCGGCCGGCGCGTTGCGCGGCGGATGCGGGTAATAGGTGAAGTCGTACGGCGTGTCGTCGACCGGCATCAGGCGGTCGCCCGCGCGGATCTCCATGCGCGCATTGGTGAGCAGCAGCGTGGCCGGATCGCCGTTCTTCAGCACCTGCGCGGTGCCGATCACACGCACCTCGGTGCCGATTTCATTGCCGCGGCCGAAGTGGCCGTCGTTGCGGAAATCTTCCTGCCACGGGCCCGGCGCGAGGTCCACGTTGTTGCTGACCAGATGGCCGACGTCATCCACCCGGCCCTGGTCGTTGAACTGGCGGAATACATGGGTCGGACGCACGATCGCGAAACGCTGGCCGACGGTCGCCACCGGCAGGTTGCGCACGTACAGGTTCATGCCTTCGGTGGCGCGCGGCTCGTTTTCCTCGACCGCCACCACGTAGGGCGTCTGCTGCACTTCCGCTGCCGTGAGCACGCGGAAATCCTTGAGGAACGGCTCGATCGCCGAAAGCGGTACCGTCGGGATCGGATTGGCTTGCACCGTGGCACGCTTGGCCACACGCAGGCCGTTCACGTCGAGGTCCAGCACGTCGCCCGGATAGATGCGATGCGGGTTGTAGACCTGCTGGTTGACGTCCCAGATTTCGGGCCACAACCACGGCTTCGTCAGGAAACGCGCCGAGATGCTCCACAGCGTGTCGCCTTTCTTGACCACGTAGGTATGCGGGTGATCGGCGCGCAGCTGGGCTCCAGCTGCGTAGGCTGCGAACGTGATCAACAAACCCGCGCTCAACGCAAGCAGTTTCTTAAACATGACCGGCAATCCCCCGATCCCCCACAAGTTTCAGCCGAGTGTACCCGAACGGCCCGCGGCGGCAAGCAAAAACTTCACATTTGGTGACGGGGTGTTCGAAACCACGGCAAAGACCGCCCCGCTGCTAGGCTATGCGGGCTGAAAACGGCCCCGGCCGCCCCCATTTCGTCCTTATTGCCCGGTTATCCGCATCCCGTCATGGCCAAACTCGACATCCTCGAATTCCCCGATCCGCGCCTGCGCCTTGCCGCGCACAAGGTCGAGACGTTCGACGCCGATCTGAAACGGCTGGCCGACGACATGCTGGAAACCATGTATGCCGCGCCCGGTATCGGCCTGGCCGCAACCCAGGTGAACGTGCAGAAGCGTCTGCTGGTGCTGGACGTGTCGGAGACCCACGACGATCCGCAGGTGTTCGTGAATCCCGAACTGCTGGAGACGCGCGGCACCGAGGTGTGCCAGGAAGGCTGCCTGTCGTTTCCGGGGGTGTACGCCGACGTCGAACGCAAGGAATGGATCCGCGTGCGCGCGCAGGACGTCAACGGCAAGCCGTTCGAACTTGAAACCGACGGCCTGCTGGCCGTGTGCATCCAGCACGAGATGGATCACCTGGTCGGCAAGGTTTTCGTCGATTACCTGTCGCCGCTGAAACGTTCGCTGCTGCTGCGCAAGCTGGAGAAGCAGCGGCGCCACGCAGGCTGACACGTCGATGCCGGCACAGCGTTTGCGGCTGGTGTTCGCCGGCACGCCGGATTTTGCGGTGCCGGGATTGCACGCCTGCCTGGCGGCGAACGCGGATGTCGTCGCGGCGTACACGCAACCCGACCGGCCCGCCGGACGCGGCCGCAAGCTCGGCATCAGTCCGGTCAAGCAGGCGGCGCTCGAGGCCGGCACTCCGGTCGAACAACCCGAATCGTTGAAGACACCGGAAGCGCAGGCGCGCCTGCGCGACTACGCACCCGACTTGATGGTGGTGATCGCTTACGGCCTGATCCTGCCGCGCAAGGTGCTGGCGATTCCACGCCTCGGCTGCTGGAACGTGCACGCTTCACTGCTGCCCCGCTGGCGCGGCGCGGCGCCGATCCAGCGCGCGATCCTGGCCGGCGACACCGAAACCGGCGTGTGCCTGATGCAGATGCAAGCCGGACTCGACACCGGCCCGGTGCTGCTTTCCGAGAAGACGCCCATCCGCGATGACGAGAGCGGCGGCGCGCTGCACGATCGGCTCGCCGACATGGGCGCGCGCGTATTGGCCGAAGGCTTGCGGCGCGTCGCCGCCGGCGAAACGCTGCATGCCACGTCGCAACCCGACACCGGCGCGAGCTACGCGCACAAGCTCGACAAGTCCGAAGCCATGCTGGATTTCTCCCGGCCGGCGATCGAACTTGCGCGCAAGGTGCGCGCCTTCGATCCATGGCCGGTGGCCGAAGCTGAAATTGCATGCGAACGCCTGCGCGTGTGGGGCGCCCTGGCTTTGCCGAGCCCGCAGCCCTCGGTTCCGAAGCCCGGCGCGATCGTGGCCGCATCGAAGCACGGCATCGACATTGCCTGCGGCGAAGGCATGCTGCGTATCCTGAAACTGCAACGCGCAGGTGGGCGCGTGATCAGCGCGGCGGATTACGTGAACGCGCGCCCCGACTTGCGCGCTCGATGACCGATACCCGCGCCCTTGCCGCGGAAGTGCTGGCGGACGTCGCCTTGCACGGCATGTCGCTGCGGGAGCGGCTGCAACCGGCGCAGGCGAAACTTCCCGACGCGCGCGACCGCGCCTTTCTCACCGCACTGGCCAACGAAGGCGCGCGCTGGTGGCTGCGCTTCGACAGGGCGCTCGACGGCCTGCTGCAGCAACCGCTGCGCAAGCGCGAATCCACGCTGCACGCACTGCTGGTGCTGGGCCTGGTGCAACTTGAAATCCTGCAGCTGCCGCCGCACGCGGCAGTCGCCGCCACGGTGGAAGCCACGCGCGCAATCGGGCGCGGCGGTTTCGCGAAACTCGCGAACGCCGTGCTGCGGCGCTGGTTGCGCGAGCGCGAGGCAATCAACGCGCAGCTTGACCGCAATGCCGAAACCCGCAGCGCGCATCCACGCTGGCTGATCGACGCGCTCACGCGCGATTGGCCGGAACAGGTGGGCGCGATCCTCGCCGCGAACAACCAGCCTTCGCCGCCCATGCTGCGGGTCAACGCGCGGCGCACGACCCGCGAGCGGATGCTGGCGGCGCTGGCGCAGGCGGGGGTCGAGGCGCAACCGCACGGTTTCCTGCGCGACGGCATCACCCTTGCAGCCAACACCGACGTGACGCGGCTGCCCGGTTTCGACGACGGCCATTTTTCGGTGCAGGACGGTGCCGCGCAATGCGCCGCGGATCTCATGGACCTGCGCGACGGCCTGCGCGTGCTGGATGCCTGCGCCGCGCCGGGCGGCAAGGCCTGCCACGTGCTGGAACGCTGCGACGTGCAACTCGTCGCACTCGATGCGGATGCGCGCCGCGCCGGCGCGATCCGCGCGAACTTCGACCGCCTCGGCCTGCATGGTGAGGTGCGCAGCGGCGACGCGGGCGAACCTTCGCGATGTTGGGACGGCCAGCCCTTCGATCGCATCCTGCTGGATGCGCCCTGCTCGGCCACCGGCGTGATACGCCGCCATCCGGACATCAAGCTGCATCGGCGCGCAGGCGACGTCGCGCAGCTCGCGCGTGAACAGTCGCGGCTGCTCGCGGCGCTGTGGCCGCTGCTGGCGCGCGGCGGCCGACTGGTTTACGCCACTTGCTCCGTGCTGCGCGAGGAAAACGAGCGCGTTGTCGACGCCTTTCTCGATGCGCGTGCGGATGCACGACCCGCGCCCTGGGACTGGCCCATCGGTCACGCGTCCGGCGCCGGCCGGCAAATCCTGCCGGGCGAAGGCGGCCTCGACGGGATGCATTACGCGGTCCTCGAGAAGCGCTGAGCCGCCTCCGCATACAATCGCGCCGTGACGCCGACCCCCGCCACCCGCCGCTGGTTCGATGACGAACGCGTGCAACTTGCGCTGCTGTTCGCGTTCGCGCTGTTGCTGCTGGGCCTCGGCATCGGCCTGCGCGATCCGTGGCCGTCGGACGAGCCGCGCTTCGCGCTGGTGGCACGCGGGATGCTCGCCAGCGGGCAATGGCTGTTCCCGCACCGCGGCGTCGAGTTGTATTCCGACAAGCCGCCGATGTTCATGTGGCTGGAAGCCGGCGCGTATTTCCTGACGGGTGGCTGGCGCGGCTGGTTCCTGTTGCCGTCGCTGCTGGCGGGACTCGGGACCATCGCGCTGGTGTACGACTTCGTGCGCCGCCAATGCCACCACCGCGCGGGACTGCTCGCCGCCGCCGCGGTACTGGTGAGTTTCGATTTCACCTTCCAGATGCGCGGCGCGCAGATCGATGGCGTGGAAACATTCTGGATCGCGCTGGCGATGTACGGCCTGCTGCGCCACCTGCTGCTCGGACCCGCTTGGCGCTGGTACGCGACCGGCTGCCTCGCGGCCGGCCTGGGCGTGATCACCAAGGGCGTCGGCGTGATCGCATTGCTGGTGTTCCTGCCGTTCTGGTTTGCGCGCTGGCGCGGCTGGAACGGTTTGCTGCCGGCGCAGAACCGCGACGCACGCTGGTGGCTTGCATTGTTGTTCGTGGTACCCGTGCTCGGCTGGGCTCTGCCGATGTTGTGGTCGGCGTTGCACGTGCACGCAGGCGATGCCGCTTACGCGCGCTACGCGCACGACATCCTCCTGGGCCAGACGGTTTCGCGCTACGCCGAACCAACCCACCACCTCCACCCGTGGTGGTTCTACATCACGGTGATCGCATTCGAGTGGCTGCCATTGTCGCTGGCGATTCCGTGGGCGCTGCCGGGCTGGAAACGCGCCTTGCAAAACCACGACGCACGCACCCTGCTGCCGCTGGTGTGGGTGGTGCTGGTGGTGATCTTCTTTTCCTTGAGCGGCGGCAAGCGTGACGTTTACATCCTGCCCGCGCTGCCCATTACCGCGATCGCGCTGGCACCGCTGCTGCCGGACATTCTTCGCACGCGCCCGTTCCGCTGGGCGCTGTGGCTTTTGACGCTTTTGCTGGCGCTGGTGCTGTTGATCGCCGGCATCGACATGCATGCCGGTCATCTGCAGAAGGTGGCCGCATTGGCCGCGGCGGCGCTCGATGGTCCGCCCACACCCCTGATCGCGATGATCATCGGCATCGGCGCCGCCGGTGTGGTGGCCGCGCTGGTCGCACGGCCCCGGCACGCCGCGTGGGCCTGGGCGGCGCTTGCGCTGGTGGCGTGGGGAGTGTGGGGACTGATCGCGTATGCGTTGCTCAACGGTTATTCGTCGGCACGCGCGGTGCTGGTCCGCGCGACGAGCGTCGTGCCCGCGGGCGATCCGATCGCGCTGGTGGCGTGGAAGGAACAGAACCTGCTGATGCTGGAGACGTTGCGCCGCGACTCCGTGAACTTCGGTTTCAAACTCGCGTGGCACGACCAGTTGAAGCAGGCGCTTGCCTGGCAGGCGGAAGATCCCGCGCATCGCTGGATCTTCGCTTACGGCAAGGTGCTGGCGCCGTGCGTTCGGATGCGCGACGCGATCCACGTCGGCCACGCCAACCGTCGCGAGTGGTACCTGTTCAACCGCAGCGCCGTGGTGCCGGGCTGCCTGCCACCGAGGAGCGATGATGCAGGACAATTCGGCGCGCTTGAAACCGATGACTG
>DASZTT010000158.1:0-4308 GCA_035547895.1 Rhodanobacteraceae bacterium | reverse complement strand
GCTTCGATGTTGTGTTTCGGTTCGGGGCGACGATCGGTGATTAAGCTACCACTGGGTCCCGGCCTTCGCCGGGACGACGGGGATTTGTTATGCCGTCGACCTTCGCCCGGACGACGGGATTTGTTATGCCGGCGACCTTCGCCGGGACGACGGGATTTGTGTGCCGCCGAACTTCGCCGGGACGACGGGCTTTGTGTGCCGCCGAACTTCGCCGGGACGACGGGCTTTGCTTTTGCTGCCATCCTTCGCCGGAGCGACAGTTTTGCTTTTGATCGTCATTCCGGCGAAGAGCCTGCCCCGGAAGTGCTCCTGATCCGGGGCCGGAATCCAGTTTGCAATCAGCAGGCCGGAATCCAGTCAACAGATTGTTTCGTACAGATCGTTCCATTCCGGATTGAATTCCTCGATCCTGCGGATTTTCCACGCCCGTTTCCATTCCTTGATGGCTTTCTCGCGTGCGATCGCCGATTCCATCGTGTCGTGCATTTCGTACCAGACCAGCATGTGGACGTTGTACTGCCGTGTGAATCCCGCGACCACGTTGTTCTTGTGTTCCCAGATGCGCTTGGCCAGATCTGCGGTAACACCGACGTACAGCGTGCCGTTGCGCTTGCTGGCCAGCATGTAAACACAGGGATTCCGTTCTCTCACGTCGTGTCGTCCCATCCACTGGGTCCCGGCCTTCGCCGGGACGACGAGCACATATCTATGGTTTTTTCGGCGTCGCGTTCTCGCTTGCGGCTCCTGCATCCACGGCTTGCATGAAGGGCGAGCCCTTGTCGAGCACGACGACCGCGCCGCCGCCGCTGAAGCTGGTGCGCCACGCGTCAAGGGCGCTCCAGTAGCGGAAGAATTGCGGATCCTTCGCGGACGCCGCCGCGTAGATTTTCGCGGCGTCGGCGTCGCCGTCGCCCCGTATCGCTGCCGCGGCCTTGCTGGCGGCGTCGAGCACCTGTTCGTTGTCGGCGTCGCCCTGCGCGCGGATCGCCGCGGCCTCGGCTTCGCCTTGCGCGCGCACGCTGCCGGCGGCCGCCTGCGCTTCGGTGGTCATGCGCTTGTACACGGAGGCCAACGCTTCGTCGGGCGGCAGCACGCGGCCGATGCTGACGGCGAGCACATCGACGCCGAGCTTGCGGCGCAAGGCCGCGCTCACGTCGCTGCGCACCTTCGCACCCATGTCCTGGCCGGCCGCGGCCAGCAGCGCGGACAAGTCGCTGTCCGCGACTTCGCTGCGCAACGCGTTCCTCACCAGCGGTTCGATCTGCTGCGTCGCCTGCAGCTCATCGCCGGATGTCGCCTTGAAATACGTCGCCGCGTCGGCGATCTGCCAGAGCACGTGGAAGCCCACCCGCACGGCGTGGCCGTCGCGGGTCTTGCAATCGCCGGGTTCTGCCTGCGAAATGATCTGGCGCGTGTCGTACACGCTTACGTCCTGCACGAACGGCAGCTTGAAGTGCAGGCCGGGGCCGATGCCCGAAGCCTCCATGCGGCCGAAGCGCGACAGCACCGCGGCGTGGCCTTCGCCGACCACGAAGATGCTGTTGGCGCCCAGCAGCGCCAGCACGAGGATCACGATGGGGAGCGCGTACTTCATTCAGTCGATCCCGTTCACGCCCGGTCCGGAAGTGATCGGCTCCGCGGCCGACGCCGACGCGGCCGGTTGCGTGGACGTCGCCGCGGGCGCGGCACCCGTTGAGGTTGCGGACGCCGGATGCTGCACCGGGAACTGCACGATCACGTTGCCCGAACCGGTGTTGACGACGACATGGTTTTTCGTCAGCACGTCGCGCATGGTGTCCAGCCACAGGCGGTGCCGCGTCACCTGCGGCGCCGCCTGGTATTGCGGCAGGATCTGGTCGAAGCGCGCGACCGCGGTGTTGGCTTCGGCCACGGCCTGGCGGCGATAGGTTTCGGCATCGGTCTTGAGCGCGGCGGCCTGCTGCTTCGCCTTCAGCTTGCTGCTCGCCACTTCGGCGCGTGCCGCGGCCTGTGCGGTGGTCGCGTTGTCGCGCGCCGCGGCGATGGCGGCGAACGCCTGCTTGACATCGGACGGCACGCCGATGTTCTGCACGGCCGCGTCCGTCACCGCCACGCCGATGGCATCGCCTGTCCCCGACGCCTGCAGTTGCGCGAGGATTTCTTCGGCGAGCTTGTTGCCGTCGGTGCGCCCGGACGCGCATGGAAAATCCAGGTCGTCGATCAGGCATTGCAGCTTGTGCGAACCCGCGGCCGCGCGCACGGCTGCGGTGGCCGCATCGCGCAACACCTGTTCGGCGTCGCGCGTGCCAAACAGGAACCGGCGCACGTCAGTGATCCTGTAATGGACATCGTAATCGACCAGCACCAGTTGTCCGTCGCTGGTGAGCAGGCGCGCCTGGTCGCTGACCGTGCGGATGCGGCCGACGTCGATTTTCCGGACACGGTCGATGGGTGGCGGCAGGCGCAGGTGCGGACCCGGCTGCAGCACCCGTTCGAAGCGGCCCAGGCGCAACACCACGCCGACCTGCTGCGCGCCGATCGAAGTCCATCCGCCGATCACGAACCACAGCACGATCAGGACGACGATCAGCGCGACCACGCCCAGTGGACCGCGACCGAACGGCCCGAGGCCACGCCGGAATTTCCTCAGCCAGGCATCCAGGTCCGGACCCGGGTTGCCCTGTCCCGGACCCCATGGCTCGCGGCCGCGGGGCTCACGCGGTTTTTCACCGGGTTCCTTCCAGGGCATCTCGGCACAGCCTCGGGTGGCGGGAAAGCGCGCCATGGAGGGCGCAAACACCACATTCTAACAGAGCGTCGGTTGCGCCCAGACCGTTGTTCGAAGCGGCTGCGGCGATAAGTCAGGGCATCGATGGCCGAGGTGATGGTTCGATCCGAAAAACCGGCACGGCCCGCGAATCACGCAGCATCGAGCCATTCGCGCAGCAACTGCGCATCGTCGCCGCGCGCGTCACCGGCCAGCGGTAACAGCAGCTCGCGGGGCGCGTCGATGTCCAGGCACCAGCCTTGCTCGTCGTAGCGTTCCGATCTCACCGCGCCGAGTTCGATCAGGCGTGCGCGCAGGCGGCCGGCGCGCGGCGGCAGCCGCAATTCGGCGTGCACGCGTGCGCCGGCGAGGCGTTCGCTGATCGCCTGCCGCAGAAGATCGAGCCCGGCGCCGCTCGCGGCCGACAGCCATACCGCGGTCGGACCCCCATCGGCATCACGATCAATACGAGCAGCAGCTTTCTTGAAAATCCGGCCAGGGATGGCCGGCTCTTGATCTTCGCCAACAGGGATGTCGGCATTCAATAAATCGATCTTGTTGAATACCATCAACTGCGGCACGTGGCCCGCGCCGATTTCGTCGAGCACGCCATTCACCACCTCGATCAGCACGTCGCGTTCGCCGTCGGCGGCGTCGGTGACGTGCAGCAGCAGGTCGGCGTCGCGCGCTTCGGACAGCGTCGCGCGGAACGCGGCGACCAGGTCGTGCGGCAATTCGCGGATGAAGCCGACGGTGTCGGCCAGCACCGCGGGGCCGGATTCGAGGCCGTCCAGGCGGCGCACGGTCGGATCGAGCGTCGCGAACAACTGGTCGGCGGCGTACACCGAACCGCGCGTGATGGCGTTGAACAGCGTGGACTTGCCGGCGTTGGTGTAGCCGACCAGCGCGACGCGCGGCAGCGTGTTGCGCAGCCGCGCGCGGCGCTGCTGGTCGCGCTGCACGCCGACCTTGTCGATGCGCTTCTGCAATTGTTCGACGCGCTTCTGCAACAGCCGGCGATCGGTTTCGAGCTGGGTTTCGCCGGGCCCGCGCAGGCCGATCGAACCGCCGCGCTGGCGTTCGAGGTGGGTCCAGCCGCGCACCAGCCGGGTCGCCATGTGCTTCAACTGCGCGAGTTCGACTTCGAGCTTGCCTTCGTGCGACTGCGCGCGCTGCGCGAAGATGTCGAGGATCAGCGCGGCGCGGTCGATGACCCGCGCGGAAAAATGCTTTTCGAGGTTGCGCTCCTGCACCGGCGTCAGCGCGTGATCGACCAGCACCAGGTCGGCGCCGAGCTCGCGCACCCTCGCCTGCACTTCGTCGGCCTTGCCGGTGCCGATGTAGAACTTCGGATTGGGCGCATCGACGCGGGCATGCACGGTGCCGAGGATCTCGGCGCCCGCCGATTTCACCAGTTCCGCGAATTCCTGCGCACGGCGCATGGCCGCACCGTTGCCGGTGTACGGCAACACCAGCAGCGCGCGTTCGCCTCGTTTCTCGCGTTCGAACAGAAGAATCAGTCCTGCGCCGGCGGTTCGGCGTCTTCCTGCCTGGCGTCGTCC
>DASZTT010000157.1:0-20441 GCA_035547895.1 Rhodanobacteraceae bacterium | reverse complement strand
GAACCCGGCACGATTTCGCTCGAACGCGCGGCAGCGCAAGTCGGCGAATGCATGCGCGGTGCGCTGAACGTGCCGCTCGCCTGCGGCGCGCGGCTGTGCGACGTGCCACCGATGCAGCGGCGGGCCGAGATGGAATTCCACCTGCGGCTCGCGCCGTCGCGCGTAGCCGCACTGTTCGAACTGTTGCACGGCCACGGTTATCAACGCGGCCGCAGTGGATTCGGCGTGACGCACCTGCACGGTCTCCTGACCGGCGTGATGGATCTGGTGTTCGAACACGGCGGCCGTTACCACCTCGTCGATTACAAGACCAACCTGCTGCCGGCCTATGACGCCGACGCGCTGCGCGAGGCGGTCGCGGCGCACGACTACGACCTGCAATACCTGTTGTACGTGCTGGCGTTGCACCGCTGGCTGCGCCGGATGCTGCCGGGCTACGACTACGACACGCACATGGGCGACGTGTACTACCTGTTCGTGCGCGACCTGAAGGAAGGCCGCGGCGTGCATCGCGACCGGCCGTCCCGCGCGTTGATCGAGTCGATGGATGCACTGTTCGATGGCGACATGGAGCGTGCCGCATGAGCGCCGACTTGCAAGCGTTCGTCCGCTCGGGCCGGTTGCGCCGCGTCGACGCGGCGCTGGGCGAGTGGATCGCGCGCGCGTTTCCGGATTCGCATCCCGACGTCGCGCTGGCTGCGGCCAGGGCGGCACGTGCGGTGGCCGACGGTCACAGCGTGTTGCGGCTGGCTGCGGCGCAGGCGTGGCTGGCGAATCTGGACGGACGCGGCGAAGTGCCCGTACTTGCCGATGCGACGACGTGGCAGGCGTCGTTGCGCGCGAGCGATGCGGTCCGCCGCGCTTCGAATGCCGCTGAAGAGGCGTCGCTTCCCAAACCGCTGGTATTGGACGAACAGGGGCGCGTGTACCTCGCGCGCTATTTCGGCTACGAGCAGCGGCTGGCGCGAAACCTGATCGGACGGGCGCGTGCAGGTCGCCTGGAGCTGGTTACCGGTGGCCCGGGCACCGGCAAAACCCACGGCGTAGTGCGCCGGCTCGTCGCGCTGGCGGGCGAAGCGCACGCGGAATCGCACAGCCTGCGCATCGCGTTGGCGGCACCGACCGGAAAGGCCGCGGCGCGGCTGGCGGAAAGCGTGCGCGCGCAATTACCCGCGCTAGCGCTGCCCGAAGCCATTGCGTCGATGATCCCGCGCGACGCATCCACGCTGCATCGTTTGCTGGGGCTGGCACCAGCCAGCACACGCGCGAAATTCCATCGCGGGGCACCGCTGCCGCACGATGTCGTGGTCGTGGATGAGGTATCGATGGTGGACTTGCCGCTGATGGCGAAGCTTGCCGATGCGGTGCGCGGGGACGCGATGCTGATCCTGCTCGGCGACCCCGATCAGCTCGCCGCGGTGGAAGCGGGCGACGTGCTGGGTGCGCTGGTGGACGCCGCGCGCGAACCGCCGCTGTCGCACTGCCACACGCATCTGGCGGAGAGCCGCCGCTTTGCCGAACACGGCGCGCTCGCCCGGTTGGCGAACGCCATCGCCACGGGCGATGCGGAGTCGGCGCTGGCCGCGTTCGACGCCAACGATGAAGTGCAGCTCGTCACCGACGATGTGCGCGGCGGACGGCTGCTCGAACACGCGCTGGATGCGTATCGTCAAATACAGGTGGCGCCCGATCCGGCCACGGCATTGCAGATCGCCCGCCGGTTCCGTGTCCTGACCGCGCTGCGGCATGGATCGTCCGGCAATCTCGCGCTGGATCGCGCGATCGAGCAGCGCCTGAAGCGCCACGCTGGCGTGCCCGCCGACACGCCGTGGTGGCGAGGACGCTTGTTGATGGTGACGGTGAATCGCGCCGAGCTCGGCCTGTACAACGGCGACATCGGCGTGGTCTGGCCGGATGCCGACGGCACGCTGAAGGTCTGGTTCGAAGCCGCCGAAGGCGCCCTGCGCGCGATTTCGCCCGCCGCGCTGCCGCCGCACGAAGGCGCGTTCGCGCTGACCGTGCACAAGGCGCAGGGCTCCGAGTTCGAACGCGTGGCGCTGGTGACCGGTCCCGATTCCGCCGTGCTGTCGCGCGAACTGCTCTACACCGGGGTGACCCGCGCGCGTTCAGCCATTGTGTTGTATTCGACGCCCGACGTCCTGTGCGCCGGCATCGCGCGGCGTACCCAGCGCTGGAATGGCCTGGCGGACCGGTTGCGCGAGGCGGCGAATGCCCCCATTTCGATTGCGGAATCTTTACCCGATACCACCTAGGCTTCAGTTCAAAGCCGCCGCCCCGGCGCAGGCCGGGGCCGTCCCTGCCGGATTCCGGCCTGCGCCGGAATGACGACTGAAAGAACGCAGTCCCGAATCCGCCTTCCGTTTTTCGTTCGGTTTCTCCATGCAAGCCTTCCACCCCGCCGTCGCCACCTGGTTCGAATCCGCGTTCGCCGCGCCCACCGAAGCGCAGCGTGAGGCCTGGCCCGCGATCCGCGCCGGCCGCAACGTGCTGATCTCGGCACCGACCGGCTCGGGCAAGACCCTGGCCGCGTTCCTGGCCGCGATCGACGAACTGGTGCAGGAAGGCGTCGCGGGCAAGCTCGCGGATGAAACCACCGTGGTGTACGTGTCGCCGTTGAAGGCGCTGTCCAACGACGTGCGCATCAACCTCGAAGTGCCGATCGAAGGCATCCGCGCCGAACTCCAACGCACGGGTTCGCCCGACGTCGAAATCCGCACCGCGGTGCGCACCGGCGACACCCCGCAGGCCGAGCGCAATGCGATGCGCAAGCGCCCGCCGCACATCGTGGTGACCACGCCGGAATCGCTGTACATCCTGCTGGGCTCGGAGTCCGGACGCCGGATGCTTCAAACCACGCGCACGGTGATCGTGGACGAAATCCACGCGCTGGTGTCGAGCAAGCGCGGCAGCCATCTGGCGCTGACGCTGGAGCGGCTGGACGCGCTGTGCGGCCGGCGCTGCACGCGCATCGGTCTGTCGGCGACGCAGAAACCCATCGAAAGGGTCGCCGACTTTCTGGTCGGCGTTCCTTCTACCCTTCTCCCGTCGGGAGAAGGCGGCTCGGATGAGGGTTCGAACCCCCGCGAAGGTTCGGGAGCTTGCACCATCATCGACGCCGGCCACCAGCGCGCGCGTGACCTCGCGATCGAATTGACCAACGTGCCGTTGCAGCCGGTGATGAGCAACGATGCGTGGGGCCTGGTGTACGACCGCCTCGCGGAATTGATCGAACAGCACCGCACCACCCTGATCTTCGCCAATACCCGCCGCACCGTCGAGCGCGCAACGCGGCATCTTGCCGAACGGCTGGGCAAGGATGCAGTGGCCGCGCACCATGGCAGCCTCTCGAAGGAAAAGCGCCTCGATGCCGAGCGGCGCCTGAAGTCGGGACAATTGCGCGCGCTGGTCGCGACCGCATCGCTGGAACTCGGCATCGACATCGGTGAAGTCGATCTGGTGTGCCAGCTTTCCTCGCCGCGTTCGATCGCCGCGTTCCTGCAACGTGCGGGCCGCGCGGGCCACGCGGTCGACGGAATTTCCAAGGCGCGGCTGTTTCCGACGTCCCGCGACGACCTGGTCGAATGCGCGGCCTTGCTGGACGCGGTGCGGCGCGGCGAACTCGACACGCTGCACATCCCGCCCGCACCACTGGACGTGCTGGCGCAACAGGTCGTCGCGGAAGTCGCCTGCGGCGAACGCGACGAAACGGAATTGTTCGAGATGTTCCGGGGCGCGTATCCGTATCGCACGCTCACCCGCGAAGCCTTCACCGACGTGCTGCGGATGCTGGCCGAGGGTTACAGCACGCGTCGGGGTACCCGCGCCGCCTACCTGCACCGCGACGCGGTGAACGGCAAGCTGCGCGCACGGCGCGGGGCGCGCATGACATCGCTCACCTCGGGCGGCGCGATTCCCGACACCGCCGATTACGACGTGGTGCTGGAGCCGCAAAGCCTGCGCATCGGCAGCGTGCACGAAGACTTTGCGGTCGAATCGATCGCGGGCGACATCTTCCAGCTCGGCAACCAGTCGTACCGCATCCTGCGCGTGGAACGCGGCAAGGTGCGCGTGGAGGATGCGCAAGGCGCGCCGCCGTCGATTCCGTTCTGGCTGGGCGAAGCGCCCGGGCGCAGCGATGAGTTGTCGGTGGCGGTGGCAAGGTTGCGCAAAGAAGTCGCCACGCGGCTGGAGGCGGCGAGCGATGCCGCGGCAGATTGGCTTCGCGACGAAGTCGGCCTTGGCGACTCGGTCGCACGTCAATTGATCGACTACCTGGCCGCCGCGCGCATCGAACTCGGCCTGCTGCCCACGCAGTCGACGCTGGCGATGGAACGCTTCTTCGACGAATCCGGCGGCATGCAGCTGATCATCCACTCGCCGTACGGCAGCCGCCTGAATCGCGCATGGGGCCTGGCACTGCGCAAACGGTTCTGCCGCAGCTTCAATTTCGAATTGCAGGCTGCGGCCACCGAAGATGCGATCGTGCTGTCGCTTTCGACCAGCCACAGTTTTCCCCTGGACGAGGTCGCGCGTTACCTGCACTCCAACTCGGTGCATGACGTGTTGACCCAGGCGCTGCTGGATGCGCCGATGTTCGCGCTGCGCTTCCGCTGGAATGCCGGCGCGGCATTGGCGTTGCCGCGCTTCGCGGGTGGCGCCAAGGTGCCGCCGCAGATCCAGCGTATGAAGTCGGAAGACCTGCTGGCCACCGTGTTTCCCGACCAGGTGGCATGCCTCGAAAACATCGTGGGCGAGCGCAAGATTCCCGATCACCCGTTGGTCGCGCAGACGCTGCAGGACTGTTTGTACGACGCGATGGACCTGGAAGGCCTCACCGCATTATTGAAGCGGCTGGAAAGCGGCGAAGCCAGAATCGTTGCGCGCGACCTGACCGCGCCTTCGCAACTGGCGGCCGAAATCCTGGGCGCGCGACCGTATGCCTTTCTCGACGGCGCGCCGCTGGAAGAACGCCGTACCCAGGCGGTGTCGTCGCGCGGATTCGTCGACGCGCAGAGCGCGGAAGATCTCGGCAAGCTCGACGCCGATGCGATCGCGGCGGTGCGCGAGGAAGCATGGCCCACGCTGCGCGATGCCGACGAAATGCACGAAGCGCTGCTGGCGCTGGGGGCCATAGCCCCGCAGGACTTGCAACGCAATTCGGTCTGGCAGGCTTTGCTCGACGAGCTGGCGACCGCACGCCGCGCTGCGCTTCTTCTCCTCCCTGACGAAGCTCGACGCGAATCCGGACCCTCACCCGCCGCTTTGCGGCACCCTCTCCCGGAGGGAGAAAGGTTCAAGCTGTGGATCGCGGCCGAAGCACTGCCGATGTGGCGCGGGGTCCATCCGGGCGCTGCCTTGCAGCCTTCCATCGAAGCGCCCGCGGAATATGCCTCGAAGACGTGGACGCGCGAAGACGCGCTGGTCGAAATCCTGCGCGCGCGCCTCGCCTGCACCGGTCCGGTCCGTGCCGGCGAACTGGCGCAGACATTCGGCGCCGCGGACAGCGACGTTGCGATTGCGCTGGCCGCGCTGGAACGCGAAGGCGGCGCGATGCGCGGCCGCTTCACGTCGAGCGCGAACGAGGAAGAATGGTGCGACCGCCACCTGCTGGCGCGCATCCACCGCCGAACGCTGCAACGCCTGCGCCGCGAAATCGAACCCGTCGCGCCGCGCGATTTCATGCGCTTCCTGATCGACTGGCAACACGTTTCGCCGGAAACGCATCTGCGCGGGCCCGACTCGCTGGCCGCCGTGCTGTCGCAACTGGAAGGCTTCGAAGCCGCGGCAGGCGCATGGGAATCACAACTGCTGCCCGCGCGCGTGGCCGGCTACGACATCGCCTGGCTGGACGCCCTGTGCGGCGCGGGGCGGATCGCGTGGACGCGGCTGCGCGCGTCCGCGGGCGGCGCGCATGCTTCGCCCGTGCGTGCTTCGCCGATCGTGCTGTTGCCGCGCAAGCAGTTGCCGACGTGGAACGCGGTGGGTGCACAAGCGAATCCCGAACCGCCCGCGCTGTCATCGCGCGCGCACTCCGTGGTCGAGTTCCTCGCGCGGCATGGTGCGTCGTTCTTCGGTGAAATCGCGGACGGCACGCGTCTGCTGAAAGTGGAACTGGAAGATGCGCTGGGCGAACTGGTCGGCGCCGGCATGGTCGGCGCGGACAGCTTCGCCGGATTGCGCGCACTGCTGCGGCCTGCCTCGAAACGCAACCATCCGCGCCAGCGGCGGTTGGCGCGGCATCTGTTGAATGGCATCGAGGATGCGGGACGCTGGAGCCTGATCCGGCGGAACGCGGCTTTGGCGCCCGACGCGCAGGGCGAGGCAGTCGAACACATCGCACGCGTGCTGCTGCGCCGCTGGGGCGTGGTGTTCTGGAAACTGTTGCAGCGCGAGGCGGCGTGGTTGCCGCCGTGGCGCGAATTGCGGCGCGTGTACCAGCGGCTGGAAGCGCGCGGCGAAATCCGTGGCGGCCGATTCGTCGAGGGCGTGGTGGGCGAGCAATTCGCACTGCCCGAAGCGGTCGAGGCACTTCGGCGCGTCCGCAAACGCGAGCACGATGGCGCATTCATCGCCGTCAGCGGCGCCGATCCCTTGAACCTCGTCGGCGGCGTGCTGCCGGGCACGAAGGTGCCGGCGCTGGCCACGTCGCGGATCGTGTACCGCGACGGCTTGCCGGTGGCTACGCAGGTCGCCGGCGAGGTCACGTTGTTGCAGGCGCTGGAAGCGGATGACGAGCGCAGGATGCGCGCGGCCTTGCGCGCACGCGTCCACGCACCCACCGCCGTGCCGGTGCCCTGATCGCGCGCCGCTGGTCAGTGTCCTCAATGGACGTAGTTGATCGCGACCGCGGGCGTGACCGATGACGTCGTGCTGCGATTGCCCGGAATCACGCGTACGCCCACGAGCACACCGAGATTGGGCGTCCAGTTGTATTCGACGGCCGGTGCAAACCCGAACGCCACGCCGGGGCCGGAATCGCGTGTCGACATGACGGACCCGAATGCACCGTCGAAGCCCGGGATGTCCTGCCCGGTCACGCGCGTGTTGCGGTTGTGCGTGTACGTGACGTCGAGCGCCAGCACCCAGTTGCGCGTCAGGCTGTATTCCAGC
Organism: Rhodanobacteraceae bacterium; assembly: GCA_035547895.1. Classification (GTDB taxonomy): domain Bacteria; phylum Pseudomonadota; class Gammaproteobacteria; order Xanthomonadales; family Rhodanobacteraceae; genus 66-474. Next base: position 13,310 of record DASZTT010000157.1, on the reverse strand, counting down.
GCAGCATCGGCGTAGAGACTGCTGCCGGGCTGGACGCGGCCGTGGAATCCCGTACCGGTGCCGTAGACGCTGACGCCCTGCACGTCGGCGCGGCTCGAAAACGTCTGCGACAGATTGAATCGCACCCGCAGGATCCGGCCGTTCGGCAACCAGAACCAGTCCTGGGTGAGCAGCCCCAGCGTGGTGGCGTACGCGCCGCTGCCCAGGCCGTTGCCGGGCCGGTCACCGAGCCGATCGTACCTGCCCGTGGGGAACGCCTGCTGCAACTGGACCGCGATCGTCGGCATCGCGCTGCCTTCGTGGAATTCGGTGAGCCGGTATTGCGCCAGCATCTCGACGTCGCCCCAGCCGATGCCCGAACCGTTGCCTCCGCCGCTCAAGCGGTTGTAACCCACGATCGGGATCAGTCCGACGGTGAAGCGGTCGGCGAGTCCGTACAACACGTACGCGCGCGAACCCCAGCCATCCGCATGCCTGGTGGCGACGTCGTAGAGGTAGGGTTCGACGAGCAAATGTCCCTTCGGCAAGGTCTCCGCCGAGTTCGCCAGCATCGGGCCGGTGAACCAGGCATCGTCACGGGATTGACGCACGACCGAAACAGGCGGCGGACCGATCCCGCCTTCGACTTTCCCGGCAGTGTCGTCTGGCGCGGTGAGGGCGAATGCGGGAGGTGCCACGCAGGCTTGCAGGACCAGCATGCACGAAAGCATGCAGGTGCAGGCACGACGGACGAGTCCGGCGACGGACGCCGGCGGAGCCATGCGGATGTGCATGCGTGGTTTCGGAACGATGCAAAACGGGCATGGTGGATTGGAATCAGGATGGTTTCCGCCCTGTTTCACGCTCGCATTTTAATGCCGGCGGATTCAGCGCGGCGGCGGCGGCCGCGTGATCTGCGCCGACACCACTTTCCATGCCGCGCCATCGTGCACATAGACGTCGGTGTAGCGGCTGATGCCCGGGGTCCCCGATTTGCTGACCCAGGAGCCGGAAGCCCGCACCAGCGCGACCTCGCCGTAGAAGCGCACGTCCACGTAGTCGAGCTTGTACTCGCTCAGGCCGGACTCCGCTGCTGCCGCACGCAGGAACCCGTCGCGGAACAGCACCGAACCATCGGAATCGATGCACACGAAATCCTCGGCCAGATGCGCGCGGAACCATTCGACATCACCGGCCAACGACGCGCACACGTATTGCTCGTTCAATTGCAGCAGGTCTTGCTCGCGTGATGGCCGTGCTTCGGCGGGGCGATCCGTCGTGTCGACGTTCATGAAGTTTCCTTTCCGATGCGGATCTGCATCACGGCCGGCATGGCGCCGGCCGTGATGCACCGGATCAATGCCTGCGGGCGTGGTCGTCAGGGATCGGATCGGCGCGGAATGTGTAGCAAGGCGGAGCGCTGTCTGCCGTGGCGCAGGCCTGTCCCGTGATCTGACCGAGGTCGTTGATGTCCTGCGCGTCGGTGAGCACCCCGGCATAACCCGGCGCGAGCTTGTCGAGATCCAGCATCACGCCGTCCTGCCACAGGAACGCGTGGCATCCGCCGCTGCCGGCGCCGCATGAAAGCCCGACCACCTGGCCGCGGTTGTTGATGCCGAGGCCCTGGCTCGTCGAATCGCCGGGAAGCGCGCCGAGGTCGATGGGTGGCCCGCCGCGATGGTCGCGGTAGAACGCATGGGGCGCCAAGCCGGCACCTGGACCGGTATTGGCGAAGCCGACGATGTCGCCATGCTGGTTGATCGCCATCGGCGTGTTCCACGCGTCACCACCGATGTTGCCGAGATCGATCGCGCGCCCGTCCTTCCACAGCACCATGTGCTTCGCGGTGTAGCGCCCGACCGCCTGATCGCACTCGCCGGAAATGCCGACGACATCACCGCGATCGTTGATCGCGGTGGCCGCCCCGCTGCTGTCGCCGTCGAGCAGCGGCAGCGCGCGAATCTGGTTCGGCCCGGGGCCCCAGACCACCGGCAGGAATTGCAGCACCTGATCGCTGTCGTGCTGGCTGTTGCAGGTCGGATCGTGATAACCCGTCTCCGCCCAGCCCACCGTCTGCAGGCGATCGTTGGTGCCCGTGGCGAAACTGTTGTAACCACCGGGTAGCGGCGGCAACGCCTGCATCTTGCCGAAGGCCCAGACAAAGCCGAGGCAGGCGTGGCCGTCGTACCCGATGAATGCGGAACAGCTCCAGGATTCGTTGCGCGGATTCGGCCGGTTGGTCTGCGCGATGCCGGAGACGACGCCCAATATGTTTTTCACCGGCCACAGCACCGCGCTGTTGGCGCCGCCCAACGTACCGAGATCCCTTTTTGCGCCGAACCACCATGTGGCGGCGTGGATATTCTGGTTGTCCTGCGTCGTCGAAAGGCCTTCTATCAAACCGAAATCGTTGATGCTGCTGCCTTGGCTCGACGTGCCGCCGAACGAAGCAAGCTGGGTGACCGTGTAAGCAGGCGTTGCCGCCGTGGCCGCGCCGACCCACAGCGCGGCGACCAGGAAGGCAATGATCTTCTTCCGCATGACACTCTCCTCGCGTGACGATGACCGGAGGACGAATGTGCGGCGCTGCGCGACGCGTTGGTAGTTCCACTTTCGCAACGGCAGATGGTCCGGTGCACGGGAACGGGTGGACTAAGATGCGTGCATGCGACGCTGGAGCCTCGCCATTGCCCTCGACCCGCAGCGTGAACAGCCGCTGTTCCTGCAGCTTGCGAGCGCAATCGCGGAGGGCATCCGGCGGGGACGGCTGAAACCCGGCGAGCCGCTGCCGGGATCACGCGAACTCGCCGACCACCTCGGCATCAACCGCAACACCGTGATCGCCGGTTACGACGAACTGGTCGCGGAAGGCGTGCTGGTGACGCGCATCGGCGGCGGCACGTTCGTGGCGCAACCGGCCGCGACGGCTGCGGCGCCGGGCATCGAACCCGCGAACGAACCGCCGACCTATCCCTTGCCGCCGTCGCCGCCACCGCCCTCGATCCGGATGCCCGCGCCCGGCATGCTGGTGCTCTCGCGCAGCACGCCGGATGTCCGGCTGTTGCCCTCGCGCGCGCTGGCGCGGGCATTCCGGCGCGCGGTCGGCCAGCAAGGCCGCAGCGTCCTGACCTACACCGATCCACGTGGCCACGTGCGGTTGCGCTCCGAGCTCGCGGCGATGCTGACGCGCTCGCGCGGACTCATTGCCGCACCCGACGACGTGCTGATCACCCGCAGCATCGAACAGGGACTGGACCTCGTGGCGCGCACGCTGATCGCACCCGGCGACACGGTGGTCGTCGAGATGTTCGGTTATCCGCCCGCGCGCCGTGTCCTGCAACTGGCGGGCGCGCGCCTGCTGCCGTTGCCCGTCGACCGGGACGGCCTGGACGTCGAGGCACTGGAAGCCCTGCTGGCGCGCGAACCCATTCGCGCGGTGCTGCTGACGCCGCACCATCAGTTTCCGACCACGGTGGTGATGCCGGCCGCGCGGCGCGAACGGCTGGCGCGACTCTCGCTCGAATATCGCTTCGCGATCATCGAGGACGACTACGACCACGAATTCCACTACGAGGGCAAACCGGTGCTGCCGATCGCAGCCGGCGCCGCACGCAGCAATGTGGTTTACGTCGCGTCGATGGCGAACCTGCTGGCGCCGGGGCTCGGCACCGCGTTCGTGCATGCGCCGCGGCCGGTGGTGCAGCGGTTGACCGCGCTGCGGGCGGCCTGCGACGCGCAAGGCGACGCGGCGGTCGAGTGCGCGATCGCCGAACTGTTCGAGGACGGTGAATTGTTGCGGCACGTGCGAAGGATGCGTCGTGCGTACGCGCAGCGCCGCGATGCATTGGCCGCCGCACTGGTGCGGCATCTGGGCGCGGCGCTCGACTTCCACGTCCCGGAAGGCGGCATGGCGCTGTGGGCGCGCGCGGACGAAAGCATCGACGTGGCCGCATGGGCGCGCGCCGCCGAACGCGAAGGCGTGTCGTTCGGCGATGCCAGCGCCTTCGATTTCCACCACCGCGAACAACCATTCATGCGGCTGGGTTTTTCGTATCTTGATCCCGCCGAACTGGACGAAGCGGCGCGGCGGATGGCGCGCGCGCTGATCCGAACGCGTCCGTCGCCGTCGCCGAAGCCGCTTGCCGTCGCTGCGGATGCGGTGATCGCATCATCGGATACCGGGCACGGCCGCGCAGCCAAGCGCGGCGTGCACCGTCGCCACGTGCGCGGCAACCGCCACTGATGCATCCCGCTCCCGCGTCGCGGGAGCGGCTGGAGGGTCACTTCGCCTTGATGATCTGCGACAGGTAATCCGTCGTGCCCTTGATGCGTTCCAGGTGCGGATACTGCAGCCCGCCGTGGTAATCCACCGGCACGGTGCGGTACTTGTCCTGGTACTTCAGCAGCAGCTGGATCGGCGCGCTGTCGCTTTTCGCGGCTTTCACCGCATCCTGCAGCACGTCGGCGCTGTAAGCCTGCCCGTTCACGGCGACCAGTGTTTCGCCGGAACCGACGCCAGCCTTGAAGGCCGGGCCATTCCAGCGCACGTCGCTGATCACGCCTTCCTTGCCGACCTGCAGGCCGATGCCGAATGCCGAACCGATGTCGCCGTGGTAGCGCTTCGAAATCAGCTTCTCGTAATCGTTCGGCTGGTCGGTATAGACCAGCTTCCAGCCGGTGTCCTCGATCCCGCTGGCCAGCGGCGGATTGGGCTCGTCGAGATAGCGGTGCAGGAAGCCGGCCCAGTCGTACTTCACGACACCGTTGAGCGCGTTCACGACGTCCTCGAAGGTGTAGGTCCTGGTGACGAAGCTGCCGTCGTCGACGCCGAAGAAGTTTTTCGCGAACGTGTCCAGCGACTCCCTGCCGTGCGTGAGCGCGCGGATCTTCGCATCGGCCGCCAGCCACATCATCTGGCCGGCGCTGTAGTACTCCTCGCTCATCTGCCAGTTGCGGTACGGCAGCGGCGCGCGTTGCGCAATGGTCGGATCGTTGGTGGTGTCCTCGAGCGTGCGCCATTCGAAACCGGGGCGGTTGCGGTCGTAATTGGCCGCGACCATCGCGATCGCCTGGCGGAACTGTTCGGGCGTCCACAACCCGGAGCGCGCGGCAAGCACGAACCCCCAGTACTGGGTGCCGCCTTCGTACACCCACAGCAGCGAATCGCCCATCGGCACGTTGAAGTTCGGGGTCCACAGATCGGCCGGGCGGCGGAACTTGCCGTTCCAGGAGTGCGTGTACTCGTGCGCCAGCAAGCCGCCCACGGTCGGCCAGTTGTCCTTCCATTTGCTGAAGAAATCCGGACGTGCGCCGTCCTCGCTCGACTGGTGGTGCTCCAGTCCCTTGCCGCTCAGGTTGTCCGACAGCGAGAACAGGAAGTCGTAATGGTCGTAGTGGTGCGACTCGAACAGCCTGTGTGCCTGGGTGATGACGTTGCGCAGGCCCTGCAGCTGTTGCGGCGTGACCTCGAAATCCTTGGGTGCGTCGGCCACGATGTCCATGTGCACGGGCGCCTTGGCGCCGGGCGCAAGATCGAGGCGCTTGAAGTAGCGCCCCGCATACATCGGGGAATCCACCAGCGTGTTGTAGGTGGTGGGCTTGAAGGTGGTGGTGTCGCCGGACTGCGAGGCCTTTTCCAGCGCGGTGCCGAATTGCCACCCCACGTGCAGCGTCACGCTGGGCGCAAAGGTGATGTCCCGGGTGTAGTGGCCGGCCGGATACAGCGAGACTTTGCTCCACACCAGGTCCAGCATGTCGCCGGTCATTTCCACCGGGCCTTCGTCATGGTCGCGCGCCGACAGGTACTGGAAGTTCACGTCGATGCCGGACACGCCCTGGGGCACGGCGATCTTGAACGCGTACACGTCGTACTTGTCGCGCGTCCACTTGAGCGGCTTGCCGTTCGCCGTGACGGTGAGCCCCGCGAGCTTGTCGATGGGACCGCTGGGCGAATGGTTGCCGGGAATCCATTTCGGATACAGCAGGGTCAGTTCGCCCGCCTGCACCGGAATGGTTTCGTGCACGCGGAAGATGCCCTGGTTGGTATCGCTGGCATCGACCGCGATCCGGATGGTGCCCGGGTACGGCGTGTCCTTCGGCGGCGGAACGTGCGCATCGGCGGCATCCGCGAACGCGGTGCCGGCAAACGGCGCGGTCAGCAGCAGCGCGGCGAGCGCTGCCGCCAACCGCGATGGACGTGGATGGAACGCGTTGGATTTCGACATTGGAATGCTCCCGCTCATTTTCTTGCAGCGATGATTTGCGACAGGTAATCCGGCGTACCGCCGATCCGTTCGAGGTGCGGATACTGCAGACCGCCGTGGTAATCCACCGGCACCCTGGTGTAGTCGCCCTGGTACTTGATCAGCAATTCGATCGGCTGCTTCGAATCCCTGGCCGCGGTGATCGCCTGCTTAAGCACGCCGGCCTTGTAGGACTGTCCGTTCACCGCCACCAGTTCGCCGCCGGAACCGATGCCGGCCTTGAATGCCGGTCCGCCCCAGCGCACGTCGTTGATCTCGCCGTCCGGGGTCAGCGTCAGGCCGATCGAATACGTGAAGTTGTAGATGTGGCGCGGCGATTCGTCCTGGCTTTCGTACTGCTTTTCGTACGGGCTTTCCTTGTCGGTGTAGACCAGTTTCCAGCCCGTCGTCGCAAGGCCTTGCGTGAACGGCGGATCGAGTTCATCGACATAACGATCGAGGAAGCCGGCCCAGTCGTACTTCACCACGCCGTTCAGCGCATCGACGATGTCATCGAAGGTGTAGGTCCTGGTGACGAAGCTGCCGTTGTCGACGCCGAAGAAGGCCTTCGCGAAGTTGTCCAGCGATTTCCGGTCATGCGTCAACGCGCGGATCTTCGCGTCGACCGCCAGCCACATCATCTGCCCGCCGGAGTAGTACTCCTCGCTCATCTGCCAGCTGCGGTACGGCAATCCGGCGCGATGCGCGGCGGTCGGGTCGTTGGTGGTGTCTTCCAGCGTGCGCCACTGGAAGCCCGGCCGGTTGCGGTCGTAATTGGCGGCCACCATCGCCAGCGCGTCGCGGAATTGTTCCGGCGTCCACATGCCCGCGCGCGCGGTCAGCACGTAGCCCCAGTACTGCGTCTGGCCTTCGTACATCCACAGCAGCGAATCGCCCATCGGCACGTTGAAGTTGGGCGTCCACAGGTCCGCGGGACGCCGGAACTTGCCGTTCCACGAATGGGTGAATTCGTGTGCCAGCAGGTCGCGGTTCGGCGCGTTGTCGTCCCAGTTGCTGAAGTAATCCGGCCCCATGCCGTCTTCGCTGGACTGGTGGTGTTCGAGGCCGTTCGCGCCCAGGTGGTCGGAAAGCGAGAACAGGAAGTCGTAGTGATCGTAGTGGTGCGATCCGAACAGCCTGTACGCCTGGGTCACGAGGTTGCGGTGCAGCTGCAACTGCTCGGGCGTGATGTCGAGATCTTTTGGTGCATCTGCGACCACGTCGAGGTGCACCGCCGCCTTCGCGCCCGGATCGAGGTCGACGCGCTTGAAATACTTGCCCGCATAGATCGACGAATCGACCAGCGTGTTGTAGGTGGTCGGCTTGAACGTCACCGTGTCGCCGGACTGCGAGGCTTTCTCCAGCGCGGTGCCGAACTGCCAGCCGGCCGGCAACGTGACGCTGGGCTCGACCTTGATCTGGCGCGAATAATGTCCGGCCGGATACAACGACACCGTGTTCCATTCCAGCGCCAGCATCTTGCTGGTCATCTGGATGAATGCGCGCGGGCCGCGCCCCGACAGGAACTGGAAGTCCACGCCGATTTCCGACACGCCCTGCGGCACTTCGACGCGGAATGCGTACACGTCGTACTTGTAGCGCTTCCATTTCAGCGGTTTGCCGTCGGCGCTGATCCTCAACCCCGCCAGCATGTCGATCGGGCCGCTGGGCGAATGCTCGCCCGGCAGCCACGCCGGATACAGCAGCGTCAGCTCGCCCGCCTGCACCGGAATGGTTTCGTGCACGCGGAAGATGCCCTGGCGCGTGTCGCCCGCGTCGACGTGGATCTGGATCGTGCCGGGATAAGGCGTGTCCCCGGGCTTGGCGATGTGCGCGTCGGCGGCGTCGGCCCATGCGCTGCCCGCCAGCGCCAGCGCGACGAGCGCAAACACACACAACGCGGTGACGCGGGCGGGAAACGGCAGATGCTGCACTCGGGACATGCGGGGAGCCCAGGCGATGAAAGTGATCCCATCGAACCTAACACCGCGCGTGCCGCCCGCACATGGGCCGGATGGCATGGTCAGGCGCGAATCAGCCCTTGCGTGCGCCCTGTCCGAACAGAACCTTCTTTTCCTCGTCGCTCATCGGCGTACCGGTTTTCGGATTGACCTCCGGGCCCCTCGCATAGGCGCGCTGCGTGGCGGGCCGCGCGGCGATCGCCTCGTGCCAGCGCCGCACTTCGGCGAACGGTTCGAGATCGAGCGGCGCCTTGTCGTACGGATTGATCCACGGATAGCAGGCCATGTCTGCGATGGTGTAATCGTCGCCCGTGATGAACGCGCGTCCGGCGAGGCGGCGGTTCAGCACGTCGAGCAGACGCTCGGCTTCGTTGCGGTAGCGTTCCATCGCGTACGGAATTTTTTCCGGGGCGTACACATGGAAATGCCCGTACTGGCCTGTCATGGGGCCCAAACCGCCCATCTGCCAGAACAGCCATTCCAGGCAGGTCACGCGTCCACGCATGTCGGCGGGAATGAACCTGCCGGTCTTGACCGCGAGGTAAACCAGGATCGCGCCCGATTCGAACACGCTCACCGGCGCGCCGCCACCGGCGGGCGCGTGATCCACGATCGCCGGCATCTTGTTGTTCGGTGAAATCGCGAGATAGTCCGGCTTGAACTGCTCACCCTTGCCGATGTCGACGGGCTTGATCGTGTACGGCAGCCCGGCTTCTTCCAGGAACAGGGTGACCTTGTGGCCGTTGGGAGTGGGCCAGTAGTGGAGATCGATCATCGGTAGTCGTCCTTCGGCGAAAATCGTCAGTCTAACGCCGTCGGTCGGTCAATCCTCGCGTTCGAGCACGCTGTGACGGATGCCGTAACCGAAATAGATCACGAAGCCGATCGCCATCCACACGATGAAGCGGATGTAGGTGTCGCGATCCAGTCCACCGATGAGCTGGAAGTGCCCGCCCGACATCCACGGCCAGCCGATGATCAGGAACAGCGAGAACAGCACGCCCAGCGGCGCCAGCACGTACAGGAACGGCGTGCGGAAGCGGCGTTCGAGGCCGGGCTTGCGGATGCGCAGGATCAGCACCGACAGACAGATCAGGATGAACGCCGACAGCGTGCCGATGTTGACGAGCTTGGCGAGTTCGGTGAGCGGCACGAACCCCGCCGCGATCGCCGTCGCGATGCCGAGGATGATGGTCGGGCGATACGGCGTGTTGTATTTCGGATGGCTTGCCGCGAACCAGCGCGGCAGCAATCCGTCGCGTGACAACGCGAACCAGATGCGCGCCGCGCCCAGCATGAACGCGAATACCACGCTGGCAATCCCGCATACGGCGGCCACGTTGATGACGCCGCTGATCCAGTGCAGGCCGCGATCCTGGAACGCCGCACTCACCGGCGCCGGCACGTTGAGCTGCGCGTACGGCACCATGCCGGTGAGCACCAGCGACACGCCGAAATACATCGCCATCGAGACCAGCAGCGACAACACCACCGCCCACGGCAAATCGCGTTGCGGATTCTTCGATTCTTCCGCTGCAGTGGTCAACGTGTCGTACCCGAAGCACGCGAAGAACACGATGCTGGCCGCCGCCATCACGCCGGCCCAGCCGTATTGCGACGAACCATCGGCGTGCTCGACCATTTTCGGTATGAACGGATGCCAGAGTTCCGTGTTGACGTAGAACGCGCCCACGACGATCACGATGGCAACGCCGGCCACCTTCAACGCCACCACCACCGTGTTGAAGCGCGCGCCGATTTCGGTGCGGAAAACCTGCAGCCCCGCGATCAGCAGCGCGACGATCGCGGCCAGCAGGTTGAACACCATGCCGTCGCCTTCGCCGTACGCGCCCTGCAGGAACACCGGCAAGTGCCAACCGGTGATCTGCAGGATCAGTGATTGCAGGTAATTGGACGTACCTGCCGCGACCACCGCGACGATCAGCGCGTATTCGATCAACAAGTCCCAGCCGATGACCCAGGCCGGCAATTCGCCCAGCACCGCGTAACCATACGTGTAGGCGCTTCCGGTCACCGGGATCATGCCCGCGAATTCGGCGTAGGACAGCGCCGCGCACGCGCTGCCGATGCCCGCGATGACGAAACTCAGCACGATCGCGGGGCCGGCGTGCAGCGCGGCTTCGTGCGGCGCCAGCACGAACACGCCCACGCCGACGATCGCGCCGATGCCGATCGCGGTCAGTTGCCACACGCCCATCGAGCGGCGGAAGTCCGTCGCCCCGCCGGCCTCGGCCTGCAATTGTTCGACCGATTTGTGCCGGATGATTTTCTGGATCAGGCCCATCGCGTTTACCCCGGTGCGCAAGAACCGGCCGAGCATAGCCGGACACGTGCGCGCGTTGCTGTGCCGGGAGTCCTCCTGGCCGCCGGTTGGAGGCGATCGGCGGTTGCGCGACAATCGGACTTCGATCCCCGGATGCCTCCGCCGGCGCATGCCCCGCAAACGCAACCCGTCGAAACGCAAGCAGCCGGCGCGTCCCGTCACGCAGGAAGAATTGCCGTTGCTCGACCTGCGCGCGGCCGACCTGCCGTCCGCGCCGCCGGCGGACACCTCGCGCCCCGCCGACGCGTCGACGCGTTCGACCCGTACCATCGAATTCCTGCTCCGCGCATTGCCGCTCGACTGGCGCGACAAGACGCGCGACCTGCTGGTGCTGGTGCGCATGGATCGTCCGATCGGCGCGCTGCTGCTGCTGTGGCCGACCTGGTGGGCGCTGTGGCTGGCGGCCGACGGCTTTCCACCGTGGAAATACCTGGTCGTCTTCACTCTGGGCGTGTTCGTGATGCGCGCGGCCGGCTGCGCGATGAACGATTTCGCCGATCGCAAGCTCGATCCGCTGGTCGCGCGCACCGCCGGGCGGCCGATCGCCGCGGGCCGCGTGCAGCCGCGCGAAGCGGTGCTGGTGTTCGCCGGGTTGTCGCTGCTCGGATTCGTGCTGGTGCTGGCGTTCACCAATCGCCTGACGATCTATCTTTCCTTCGCCGGCGCCGCACTGGCTGCGCTGTACCCGTTCTCCAAGCGCTACACGCAACTGCCGCAGGTGGTGCTGGGCGCGGCGTTCGGCTGGGGCATTCCGATGGCGTTTGCGGCGATCACGAACGGACTGCCGCCGGTGTGCTGGTTGCTGTTCTTCGGCAACGTGCTGTTCTCGACCATCTACGACACCGAATATGCAATGGTCGATCGCGACGACGACTTGCGCGCCGGCGCGAAATCCACGGCAATCCTGTTCGGCGACGCCGACCTGCCGATCATCGGCATCCTGATGGCGACGCTGTTGTTCACACTGCTGCTGGTCGCGCAACGTGCGCAACTCGAGTGGCCATTCCTGGCGGGCCTCGGCGTCGCGCTGCTGCTGTTCGCGTGGCAACTCTGGAACATGCGCTGGCGCCAGCGCGAAGCGTGCTTCGCCGCGTTCCGCAACAACAACTGGGTCGGCGGGGTGGTGTGGCTGGGGATTGTAATCGCGCTGGCAATGAAGTGATTCACCGCCGCACCGGCGCACGTGCGAGCGCCCAGACGTCAACCCGCGCCACGCCGGCCTTCCTCAGCACGCGCACGCATTCCGCCAGGGTCGCGCCGGTGGTGAAGACATCGTCCAGCACGGCGACATGCCCCGGCGTTTTTCCATCGAAGCGCGCTTCGAATGCGCCGCGCACGTTGCGCCGGCGTTGCAGCGCGGTCAACTCGGTTTGCGGGTGGGTGGCGCGGTGGCGCCGCAGCGCATCGCGCAGCACTGGAATGGTGAAGTGTTGCGCCAGCGGCTTTGCCAGCTCCAGCGCCTGGTTGTAACCACGCCGTCGCAATCTGGACCGATGCAACGGCACCGGCACGATCGCATCGGGCAAGTCGTGCGGCGCATGCGATGCGTTCCACAGCAACGACAGCGTACGCCCGGCCGCGAGATCGCCGCCGAACTTGAAGCGCGCTTCCAGTTGCGCAAGCGGCCATTCGTAGCGGAACGGGACCCATGCGGCGTCCCACGGCGGTGCGTGCCTGATGCAGCGCCCGCACAGCGCCGCCGGGGTTTCCAGCGGCAATGCGCAGCGTGCGCAACACGTCGCATTGCGCGGCATGTCGGCTTCGCAGGCGATGCAAAGGCTCAATGCGCCCTGTCCACGCGCGCCGCACAGCAGGCAGTGCGAAGGCAGGACGGCATCCATGGCCACGTCAACCAGGTTGGCGACTTTCAAGTTGACAGGTATCTCCCTGGCCCCGACACTTCCGGTTCACTGTAACGCGGAACCCGCAATGGACGGAATGAATCCAGACACGCAGCCCAGGCACGACTGGTCCTTGCCGGAAATCGAAGCGCTGTTCGACTTGCCGTTCATGGCATTGCTGGAACGTGCGCACGCGGTGCACGCGGCGCACCACGATCCCAACGCGGTGCAGGTTTCCACACTGCTGTCGATCAAGACCGGCGGCTGCCCGGAGGATTGCGCCTACTGCCCGCAGGCTCAGCGTTACCACACCGGCGTCGCAGCGCAGAAATTGATGGCCGTGGATGAGGTGCTGGAACGCGCGCGTGCGGCCAAGGCTGCAGGCGCATCGCGCTTCTGCATGGGCGCGGCATGGCGCGGACCCAGGGATCGCGACATCCCGAAAGTTGCCGCAATGATCCGCGAGGTGAAGGCGCTCGGCATGGAAACCTGCGCCACGCTTGGCCTGTTGGGTGAAGGCCACGCGCAACAGCTGAAAGATGCCGGACTCGATTACTACAACCACAACATCGACACCTCGCCCGACTACTACGGCGAGATCATCCACACCCGCGAATTCGAAGATCGCCTCGACACGCTGGAAGACATCCGTGCGGCGGGATTGAAAACCTGTTGCGGCGGCATCGTCGGCATGGGCGAAACCCGGGCACAGCGCGCCGGGCTGTTGCAGGCGCTGGCGAACCTGCCCGAGCACCCGCAATCGGTGCCGATCAATCAACTGGTGCGCGTGGCTGGAACGCCGTTGGAATACGTAGCGGACATGGACCCGTTCGAATTCGTGCGCACGATCGCGGTCGCACGGATCCTGATGCCGAAATCGGTCGTGCGGCTGTCGGCCGGCCGCCAGCAGATGAGTGACGAGATGCAGGCGCTGTGCTTCTTC
>DASZTT010000156.1:0-6999 GCA_035547895.1 Rhodanobacteraceae bacterium | reverse complement strand
GTCGTCCGGCCCCGCGCCTGCAAGGCCGGCGGAGGCCGCGATCCAGCCGGCGTGCCGACCCATCACTTCCATCACGAACACCTTGGTCGAGGTGTCCATCATCGACACCACGTCCAGCGTGCATTCGCGCAAGCTGACTGCCGTGTATTTGGCGACCGAGCCGAAACCCGGGCAGCAATCGGTGACCGCGAGGTCGTTGTCCACGGTCTTCGGCACGCCGATGCAGCGGACGTCGTAGCCCATCGCCTTGCCGAGCTTCGACAGCTTCAGCGCGGTGTCGGCGGAATCGTTGCCCCCGTTGTAGAGGAACCAGCGGATGTCGTGCGCGCGGAAGACTTCGATCAGGCGCTCGTAGCGTACGCGGTCATCTTCCAGCGATTTCAGCTTCACGCGGCACGAGCCGAACGCGCCGCCGGGCGTGTGCTGCAGCGCGCGGATCGCGGCCGGCGTCTCTTTGGTGGTGTCGATCAGGTCTTCGCGCAGCGCACCGAGGATGCCGTTGCGCGCGGCATAGGCGGTGACCTTGTGCCTGCGGCAGGTTTCGATCACCGCCGCCGCGCTGGCGTTGATCACGGCGGTGACGCCGCCCGACTGCGCGTACAATAACTTGCCCTTCGAATGCGGGCCTGCGGTTCCCGGGGTGGCGTTCATGCGGTGCTCGGCGTCCGGCGTGGCGTTGACGGGGTGGTTGCACTGCCGCTAGCGTAACCCTCGCGAGTCAATTTGCAATGAAGGCGCCGCACACTGCGGGCCGAAAGGAAAGGCATGCGCATCGTATTGCTCGGCGCGCCCGGATCGGGCAAGGGCACCCAGGCCAAGCGGCTGATGGTGGATCTCGAAATCGCGCACATTTCCACCGGCGATTTGCTGCGCGCGGCGGTCAAGGCCGGCACGCCGCTGGGCCTCAAGGCAAAGGCCGTGATGGAAGCCGGCCAACTGGTTTCCGACGAGATCGTGCTGGGCTTGCTGGAAGAACGCCTCGCGCAGTCCGACACCAGCTCCGGCTTCATCCTCGACGGTTATCCCCGGAACCTCGCGCAGGCGAATGCGCTGGACGCGCTGCTCGCGCGCGTGGGCCAGCCGCTGGACGCGGTGGTGAAGTTGAACGTGCCGGATGCAGATATCGTCAAGCGTTGCGAGATCCGCTTCGAGCAGGAACATCGCGCCGACGACAATCCCGAGACGGTGCGCAAGCGCCTTGCGGTGTACGCCGAGCAGACCGCGCCGGTGGCCGATTTCTACGCGCGCCGCGGCCTGCTCACCGAAATCGATGGCGTGGGCGCGATCGAGGCGATCGGTGATCGCGTGCTTGCCGCGCTGCGGGCGCGAGTACCCGCCGACACGTGAGCCCGCCTTCGTTTTTCGCCGTCCTGATGGGCATCTGCCGCTTCCGGCGCGGCCCGGAAGACATGCCGTATTCGCCGCCGTTGCTGATCGTGCTGCTGGCCGGCTGCGGTGCACTGCAGTTCTGCTTCAACGTCTACAACGGCGCCGCGCCGGGCGTGGCGGCCGCGGTGTTGGTGGGCGGGCTCGGGTTCATCGGCGCGCTTTACCTGCTCTTGCGCGGCCGCGGCAAGTCGCTGCGCTTCGTGCAGACGATGACCGCCTTCGCCGCGGTGTACCTCTTGTTCGGCGTGGTCATCGATGCCGTGATCTCCGGGTTTTCGCTGGCGGCGCTGAGCGAGGAAGTCCTCAAGCATCCCGGCCACCCGCCCGAGTTGACCACGTTGCAGACGCTGGTGATCCCTGGCGTGGTCGCATTGGTCATCTGGCAGTTCTGCGTGCTGGTCGGCATCATGCGCCGCGCGCTGGAGCTTCCCGTCGCCGGCGCGGTGCTGGTGTTCCTGCTGCTGTTCCTGGTCGACTGGTTCGTCGCCAGCCTGGTGGCGTCGGCAACGGGCGTGGTCTAGGGCCTGCCAACGCCATGCCACGTGGCCGCGCCGCCGGCTGTTTGCCTGAAGGGCAGGGAAGAGCGAGGAAGATGTATGTCGATACATAGACGAGCGATGGTGCAGCCCTGTGGGCAAACAGCCCCGGCCCGAAGGGTTGCTCCGCAGCGGCCGCCATCCATCGGTGCGCGCCTTGACCGGAGGGCCACTCTGGCGCTGCGGCGCGCGCCTCGTCTGGCGGCCGCTGCGGGAGCAACGCGGCTCACGCGGCATGGCGTTGGCAGACCCTAGCATGCGCATCCACGTCCTCGGCATCTGCGGCACCTTCATGGGCGGCATCGCGGCCTTGGCGCGCGAGCTGGGCATCGAGGTGGAAGGTTCCGATGCGAACGTGTATCCCCCGATGAGCGATCAGTTGCGCGCGCTGGGCATCACGTTGCAGGAAGGCTGGTCGGCCGGTCATCTGCAGCCGGCACCCGACGCGGTGGTGGTGGGCAACGCGCTGTCGCGCGGCAATCCGTCGGTCGAGTACATGCTGGACGAAGGCCTGCGCTACACGTCCGGCCCGCAGTGGCTGGGCGAGAACGTCTTGCGCGGCCGCGAAGTGCTGGCGGTCGCGGGCACGCATGGCAAGACGACGACGACCAGCCTGCTCGCGCACCTGCTGGACGCCGCGGGGCTGGCGCCGGGATTCCTGATCGGCGGCGTGCCGGGGAATTTCGGGGTGTCCGCGCGATTGGGTGCTTTTGAACCCCTCGCCCCTCGGGAGAGGGGCAGGGGTGAGGGTTCGGTCGTGCCCGGACCCTCATCCGGCGCTGCGCGCCACCTTCTCCCGGGGGGAGAAGGGAGGGTAGCGTCGCCTTCGGCGACTCCATTTGTTCTGGAAGCGGACGAATACGACACCGCGTTCTTCGACAAGCGTTCGAAGTTCGTGCACTACCGGCCACGCATCGCGATCCTCAACAACCTCGAATACGACCACGCCGATATTTTTCCCGACGTCGCCGCGATCCAGCGTCAGTTTCATCACTTCGTCCGGACGGTGCCCGGCAACGGCCGCCTGATCGTCAATGCCGAAGACGCGCGGCTGGCGGAGGTGCTGGCGATGGGCTGCTGGACGCCGGTCGAGACTTTCGGCATCGACGCGGGGGATTGGCGCGCACGGATGCTCGAACCCGACGGGTCCGCCTTCGAGGTCATGCACGCGGGCGAATCGATTGGCGAGATCCGCTGGAATCTCACGGGGCGCCACAACGTGATGAACGCCCTGGCCGCGCTGGCCGCGGCGAACGCGGCGGGCGTCGATCCGCAATCGCTGCTGCCGGCGTTTGCAAGCTTCGCAAGCGTCAAGCGCCGGATGGAACCGCTGGGCGAAATGGACGGCATCCACGTGTACGACGACTTCGCCCACCATCCCACGGCCATCGCGACCACGCTCGCGGGCCTGCGCGCGAAGGTCGGCAACGCGCGCATCCTGGTCGCGCTGGAGCCGCGCTCCAATTCCATGCGTGCGGGTGCGCATGCGGCGATGCTCGCGCCTTCGCTGGCCGATGCGGATGCCGTGGTGTTGTTGCAGCGGCCCGGGTTGCCGTGGGACGCGCAGCACGTGATCGACGCGCTGGCGGGCCGTGGCGTCACCGCGCCGTCGGTGGAAGAACTGATCGCCGTGTTGCGCATGCGGGCGCGAGCGGGCGACCACGTCGTGTTCATGTCCAACGGCGGTTTCGACAACGCGCCGCGGCGTTTCATGGATGCGCTGCGTGCCCGCTAGACTCGGGGCGTGAAGGGTCGCGAGCTGCCGTTGTTTCCGCTCAATGCCGTGCTGTTTCCCGGCAGTACGCTGGGCCTGCGCATTTTCGAAATGCGCTACCTGGACATGGTCCGCGAGTGCGCGCGCGGTGACGGCGTGTTCGGCGTGTGCCTGATCATGGAGGGGCAGGAGGCCGGCGAACCCGCGCTGCCCGCCGCGGTCGGCACGCTGGCACGCATCGTGGACTTCGACACCTTGCCCGACGGGCTGCTGGGGATCAGCGTCACCGGCTGCACGCGTTTCCGCGTGCAGAAATCGCGCATCCGCGGCAACGGCCTGGTGACCGGTGAAGTGCGCCACTGGCCGGACGAACCGGCGATTCCGATTCCAGTCGAATTCGCGCTGTTGCCTGCGATCCTCGAGCGCCTGGCCGAGCAGGCCGGCTTGTCGTGGCGTAACGGGCCGCGCGAGCGCTACGACGACGCCAGTTGGGTGGGATTCCGGCTCGCGGAGCTTTTGCCGCTGGGAAATCCCGAACGCCAGCACTTGCTGGAAGTCACCGACCCCCTGGAGCGGCTGGCCGCGCTGCGCGATGCCATGCCGCGGTTCCAGAAGCCGTGATCTTGCGATCGTCCGGGGTCGCTGCGGTCATCGCACGCAGGCAGCCCATCATGGCAAAGGGCTCCGTAGCCTGA
The DNA here is from genome assembly GCA_035547895.1 of Rhodanobacteraceae bacterium. Lineage (GTDB taxonomy): Bacteria > Pseudomonadota > Gammaproteobacteria > Xanthomonadales > Rhodanobacteraceae > 66-474. Next base: position 2,665 of record DASZTT010000156.1, on the reverse strand, counting down.
CTTCGACGGCAGCCGCTTTGAACGCGCGGCCATTCCACGCGTTTACACATGCCTGCCTTTACTATGTGCCGCAAACGCCGACGATGGCCGGGTCGCAACGGGCGACATGTCCCAGGAGACCCCCGCATGAAACCGATTTCGATCATCAGTGCTTTTTCGCTCGGGCTGGCAGTGGCAGCCGCGGCACCATCTGCGCAAGCTGTGCCCGCCGCGGCCGCAACTTCCGCCCCGGCCGCCCCGCAATTGCAGGCTGCGATGCGTTCGCTGTGGCACGGCCATCTGGTGGCCACGCACGATTACGCACTGGCGGTGCATGCCGGTGACAAGGCCGGCGCGAACAAGGCCGCCGACGCGGTGGTAGCCAATGCCAAACAGATTGCCAATGCCGTCGCCGGTTTCTACGGTCCCGCCGCGGGCGACGGCCTGCTGAAATTGCTCGCGGGGCATTGGGCGGGCGTCAAGGCGCTGACCGACACCACCAAGGCCGGCGATGCGGCGGGCGAACGGAAGGCGATGAACGATCTGGCCGGCAACGCCACCGCGCTCGCGAAGTTTCTGGCCGGCGCCAACCCGAACTGGCCGGAAGCCACGTTGCAGGGAGCGCTGATGATGCACGTCGACGACCACAAGACCCAGCTCGACGAAATGATGTCGAATGCGCCCGCCGCGCAGCAGGCGAAGTCGTGGGCAGAAATGCAGCAGCACATGAACATGATCGCCGACGTGCTGGCCAGCGGCATCGCGAAGCAATTCCCGAACAAGGCACACTGATGTATGAAACACGCGAGCGCCCTGCGCCAACTCGGCGACACCCAACAGAAGTTGTTGCGCAAACTGCTGATGTCGCCGCAGGGCGCGAGTGTTGAAGAACTGTGCCGGGCCATCGGGGTGACCCACAACGCGGTGAGGCAGCACCTGACCGCGTTGATGGCGCAAGGACTCGTGGCGCGCGGGGCATCCGTCTCCAGCGGTGGCCGGCCGCGCGCGTGTTTCGTGCTGCTGCCTGCCGGGCGTGAACTGTTCCCGCGCAATTACGCATTGATCGCGGGTGGCGTGCTCGAATACCTCTACGAACACGAAGGGGCCCAGGGGGTGCAGGCGATGCTGGCCGAAATGGGTGCGAAGCTGGGCCGCGGAGCCGCCGAACGGATCGCCGCGGCCAACGACGCGGATGAGTTGACGCGCTTGCTTGCCGAGCAGCTCGACACGCTGGGCTACGAAGCGCAGGTCGTCGCGGCTGATGGAGAGACCCAGGTGGAGGCGTGGAATTGCGTATTCCACGCGCTCGCACGAAAACATCCCGACGTGTGCAGCTTCGACCTTGCCTTCATGAGCGCCGCGGCGGGACGCCCGGTGCAACGGACGCGCTGCATGTTGCATGGCGCGTCCGCCTGCCGATTCCACGTCGGGCCGCCGGGCGAGAAGAAGCCTGCGCCCTGACGCGCGCCGGTCTGGCTGGCACGCGGAACCCGCTTCGTTCAGCGCAAGGCCTGGTCGAGATCGTCGACCAGGTCCAGCGCGTCCTCCAGCCCGATCGACAGCCTCACCAATCCGGGCGGCGAATGCGAGTGCGCACCCTCCGCGGAGGCGCGGTGCTCGATCAGCGACTCGCAGCCTCCCAGCGAGGTCGCGTTGATGAAGATTTTCGTGCCGCGCGTGAGGCGCACCGCGGCATCGTAACCACCGTGCAATTCCACGCTCAGCATTGCCCCGAAATCGCGCATCTGGCGCTGCGCGAGCACGTGTCCCGGATGCTCCGGCAACCCGGGCCAGTTCACGCGTTCGATGGCGGAATGCTTCGCGAGGAACGCTGCCACCTTGCGCGCGTTCGCGCAGTGCATCGCCATGCGGGCGGGCAGCGAGCGGCAGCCGCGCAAGGTCAGCCATGCACTGAAGGGCGCCAGGATTGCGCCCGTAAGCAGCCTGCGTGCGGCGATGCGTTCGGCGAAATCGTCGTTCTTGGCGAAGACCAATGCACCGCCCAGCACGTCGCTGTGGCCGCCGAAGTATTTGGTGGTCGAATGCATCACGATGTCCGCGCCGAGTTCGAGCGGACGTTGCAGCACCGGCGTCGCGAAAGTGTTGTCGCACGCGAAACGTCCCCCGCCGGCGTGTGCAATTTCCGCCAGCTCGGCGAGATCGCTGACGCGCAGGCGTGGATTGGAAGGCGATTCGGCCCAGAGCAGCGCAACGCCCGGTTGGCAGGCGGCACGCACCGCGTCGAGGTCGGTGGTGTCCACGGTGGCGACGTCGATGCCGCGCTCCGGCAGCACCTCCGTGACGTAACCGCGCGTGCCGACGTAGCAGTCTTCCGGTACCACCAGCCGTTGACCGGGCTGCAGCGTATCCAGCACCGCCGCGACGGCGGCCATGCCCGACGCATAGGCCAGCGCGCGCTCGCCGCCCTCCAGCGCGGCCAACGCCGTTTCGAGGCGGCGCTGGGTCGGATTGCCGGCGCGTTGATAGCTGAAATCGTCGGTTTCGCCGGGTGGCGCGTGCACGAAGGTGGTCGAAAAATGGAGCGGCGGCGCCACCGCGCCGGTTTCGCGGTCGGGCTCTGCGCCGGCGTGCACCGCCAGCGTGTCGAACTTCTGGACCATCAAGTGTCTCCGGGCTTGCATCGGTCAGCGACGCGCCCAAGATAACGGAACGGCCGGCGATCGCG
>DASZTT010000155.1:0-13683 GCA_035547895.1 Rhodanobacteraceae bacterium | reverse complement strand
TCACGGCCGGCACGTTCCTCGCCGGCAGGATCCACGTGGGGCTGACCCAGCACGCCGCGGGACGGGCCGGCGATCCGCCCGCGCAGAAGCTGGCCGAGACGCTGCGCGAGCTGCCGTTCGCGGTCGGCCGCCTCAAGACCGGCACGCCGCCGCGCATCGACGGGCGCACGCTCGACCATTCGGTGATGGAAGTGCAGCCGGGCGACGATCCGCGGCCGGTGTTCTCGTTCATGGGCTCGCGCGACGACCATCCGCGCCAGGTGGCGTGCTGGATCACGCACACGAGCGAGCGCACGCACGCGATCATCCGCGACGCGCTGCACCGCTCGCCGCTCTATTCCGGGCAGATCGAAGGCATCGGCCCGCGCTACTGCCCGTCGATCGAGGACAAGGTGGTGCGCTTCGCCGACAAGGCCTCGCACCAGATCTTCATCGAGCCGGAAGGGCTGGACAGCCTGGAGATCTATCCCAACGGCATCTCCACCTCGCTGCCGTTCGACGTGCAGCTGGAGCTGGTGCACTCGATCCCCGGCTTCGAGCGCGCGCACGTCACCCGCCCCGGCTACGCCATCGAGTACGACTACTTCGACCCGCGCGGGCTCCACCCGTGGCTGGAGACCAAGGCGATCCCGGGCCTGTACTTCGCCGGCCAGATCAATGGCACCACCGGCTACGAGGAGGCCGCCGCGCAGGGCCTGCTGGCCGGCCTCAACGCCGCGCTCGCCGTGCGGGGCAAGGCGCCGTGGTACCCGCGCCGCGACGAGGCCTACATCGGCGTGCTGATCGACGACCTCACCACCAACGGCACCATCGAGCCCTACCGCATGTTCACCTCGCGCGCCGAGTACCGGCTGCACCTGCGCGAGGACAACGCCGACCTGCGCCTCACCGAGCAGGGCCATGAACTCGGCGTGGTGCCGCCGGCGCGCTACGACGCGCTGCGTGCCAAGCGCGAGGCGGTGGAGCGCGAGACGCGGCGCCTGGCCGCGCTGTGGGCCGCGCCGACCAACGCGCTGGGCGCGGCGGTGGCGCGCCACCTCGGCATCGCGGTGAGCCGCAGGTCCGCGTTGTCCTCGCGCAGGTGCAGCCGGTATTCGGCGCGCGAGGTGAACATCCGGTACGGCTCGATGGTGCCATTGGTGGTGAGGTCGTCGATCAGGACGCCGGTGTAGGCTTCGTCGCGGCGCGGCCACCAGGCTTCCTCGCCGCGCGCCGTCCGCGCGGCGTTCAACCCGGCGACCAGGCCTTGCGCCGCGGCTTCCTCGTAACCCGTGGTGCCGTTGATCTGGCCGGCGAAATACAAGCCGGCGAACGCCTTGGTTTCAAGCCACGGTTGCAGCCCGCGTGGATCGAAATAGTCGTACTCGATGGCGTAACCGGGGCGCGTGATGTGTGCGCGTTCGAAACCGGGAATCGAACGCACCAGTTCCACCTGCACATCGAACGGCAAGGATGTCGAAATGCCATTCGGATAGATTTCGATCGCGTCCAGCCCTTCCGGCTCGATGAAGATCTGGTGCGAAGGCTTGTCGGCGAACCGCACCACCTTGTCTTCGATCGAAGGGCAATAGCGTGGGCCGGTGCCCTCGATCCTGCCGCTGTAAAGCGGTGAGCGATCGAGTCCCGCACGGATGATCTCGTGCGTGCGTTCGCTGGTATGCGTGATCCAGCACGGCACCTGGCGTGGATGCTCATCGCGCGAACCGAGGTAGGAAAACACCGGCAGCGGATCGTCTCCCGGCTGTTCCTCGAACACCGAATAGTCCAGCGTGCGCGCCTCGATGCGCGGTGGCGTGCCGGTCTTCAGGCGATCCGCGCCCAAAGGCAATTCGCGCAGGCGTTTCGCGAGGGTCGTCGCGGGCGGATCGCCCGCGCGGCCGCCTGCATGATTTTCCAGGCCGATGTGGATCTTGCCGGCGAGGAACGTTCCAACCGTCAACACCACGGCCCGTGCCTGGAGCGTCAAACCCATTTGCGTGACGACGCCGGTCACTCGCCCCGCTTCGATCACGAGGTCATCGACCGCCTGCTGGAAAATCTCCAGGTTCGATTGCCGCTCGACGATGTGCCGGATCGCAGCCTTGTACAGCACGCGATCGGCCTGGCAACGCGTGGCGCGCACCGCCGGACCTTTGGAAGCATTGAGCGTGCGCCATTGGATGCCGGCGAGGTCGGCCGCGTGCGCCATGGCGCCGCCGAGTGCGTCGATTTCCTTCACCAGATGTCCCTTGCCAATCCCGCCGATCGCGGGGTTGCAACTCATCTGGCCGATCGTTTCGATATTGTGCGTGAGCAGCAGCGTGCGCGCGCCGCAGCGCGCCGACGCGAGCGCGGCTTCGGTGCCGGCATGGCCGCCTCCTACAACGATGACGTCATAACTGGTCATGGCGTGTCACATGTGTCAGCGCAACGCGCAATCATCCCGCGCGACCGGCGACGCAATTGTGAAATTCCGTTTGCAATTGACATCCCCAATCGTTGCGAAAGGTTACCGCGGGCGTGCACGGTGCACGTAATCCCGCGCCTACCCCGCAACGTCACAATCTCTTGCAATTTTTCGGCGCCTTGGCCGATGGATTGGCACACGCCATGCAGAAATACTCTTGCGCACCCGCCGATGCGGCCGTTGCGAGCGGCGCGAGCCGGAAGCTGGATCCGGTTTGCATCGTCGGGGGAGCAGCCGGCACGGCTGCGAAAAGGAACTGGCGCCCGGCGGTCATCAGGAACAGGGGGAATCCAGAGTAACCGAGTTCCGGGCGCCAGATTTGGAAAAAACATCGGGTGCCGAAGTGGCGAATCGAGTCGCAACAGCCCCTTTCGGCGAAGAGTATCAGCGGCCACGTGTGAACGCCACTTGAAGCGTTCGGACCGGCCGGAAGCAACCGGAGGAGATGGAAATGAGCTTCGTTGAAATGACCAATGAAGAGTGGGAAGCGGTCTACAAGCATCATGACGCGCTGATCCGCATGGCCGAGCTGGAAATGCGTGCGGAAATCCGCGAAGTGGCTTCGGAATCCAGCCGGACCACGCCGCAGCCGATCGATGCCGGAACGCGTCCGCTCGAAGCGTGATCGCCGGGCCGTGCGCCTGGGCTGACCTTTCGAAAACGGGGGAGACGGGGAGTATCGGGGGATGCTCCCCGTTTTTTTGCGCCGGCAGGGGCCGGTCGCTTCAGCGAATCCTGTCCGGACCCGCGTGATTGCTGTGGCTGGCGATAGGCTCGGCGCGCGGTGCGGTCCGGGCGGCGGGCTGCGCAAAGTCATGCGGGGAGCCCATCCGGATCGGCATGGACCGGATGGCGGGCACAGGGCTCCTATCCATGTATGCCGGATGCGCCGAGATGCCTGCCAGGGGCCGCACCCCGCCAACATCGCGGCGTGGCGCGAATGATGTCGATTCCAGCGGATGCCGGCTGGCGAAGCTTTCCACGGGCCGCTCAGGAACCGCGAGTGGCGCGGCACCCCGTGTTCCATTGACCGGCGGAACGCGCGGACGGTCCGCACCCAGCCATGGCCGCGCTGCCGAAACGACCGTGCCACCCCGGTGAGGGTGCCGGTGGTGGTGTCTCCATCCTCGGTAGTCCACCGCGCCGTAATACCAGGGCCAGCCACCGTAATCGCCCGCACAGCCCCAGCCGCACGCGCTGCCCAAGCCCAATCCGAAAGTGAACGACGGGCCGTAGATGTCGTAATCGCCGACGGCCACGTTGTACGGGTCGTACGCGTCGAAGCCGGCAACGTCGTAATAGCCTGGCGGCGGATACGGCGCGGCGCTCGTGTAATAGCCGCTGCCCGTGCCGGTTTGCACGAAGGAATCATTGCTGGCGCATCCGGCGAGCGCCAGCACACCTGCGCCCAGGCCAACGATCCGCATGAGGCGCGCCATCGATGATGGGTGGACTTCCGGCATGGTGCACCTCCGCGGGTAGCGATCACCGCCACCGATCCTACGCTTTCGAACGAAGGATTTCAGGTGCGCTGCCGCTTCGCTCAACCGCCTTGAACGCCGGCCTCGAGCATGCGGGTGAGGATTTCCCGCAGATCGGGCGAGTGTCGCCCACGGGCCAGCAGTTCGCGCAGCGCCGTTTCCGCCGAGAGGCGGCGCTTCGGCTCCAGCCGCATCCAGTCCTCGAAAGCCTTGGCGAGGCGCGCCGACAGTTGCGGATTGCGTGCGTCGATCTCGGCGAGCTTGCCGGCGAACCAGTGGTGACTCGCGCCATCCGCGCGATGGAACGCCACCGGATTGCCGCGTACGAACGCGCCGAACAGTGCCTGCACGCGATTCGGGTTGGCCAGCGTGAAAGCGGGATCGGTTTCCAGCGCCTGCACGCGTTCCAGCGTCCCGTGGACGGGAACCGTTGCCTGCAGCATGAACCATTTGTCGAGCGTCAGCGCGTCGCCGTCGAAACGTTGCCGGTACAGCCGCAAGCCCTCGCCGGCTTGCGGCGCACCGCTTCGCACCAGCGCGGACAGCGCGCCAAGGCGATCGGTCATGCCGCATGCATCGCGGCATTGGGTGAACGCAAGTGCGGCGCCCGTTTCAGGGTCGTGGCGGGCCAGGAGTGCGAGCACGCGTCCCTTCAGCCGACGCCGTGCGGCGGCATCCTGGTCCAGCGCACCGGTTTCGCCAGCGTGAAGTGCGTGGTACGCGGGCGCCAGCGCGTCGCCCAGGCGCTGCGCAATGGCGCTCTCCAAAGCCTCGCGCGCGGCGTGCACGCGGTCGGGATCGAACGGCGAATGACGCGCTCCGAGTTCGAGTGCGGAGGGCGGCGTCAGCAGGTCGGCAAGCAGCGCAAGGTCGATGTCCGCGCGCAAGGCGAACAGTTGTGCCAGCGCATCCAGCCATGCATCGGTGGCGGCATGCGAATGTTCCTGCGCGAGCGCTTCGTCGAAGGCGCGTGCGGCCAATTGCTGCGCGGCGTTCCAGCGATCGAAGCCGCTCGTTTCATGCTGCAGCAACAGCGCAAGTTGCGCGGGCGTGTAATCGAAATGCACCTGCACCGGAGCCGAGAACCCGCGGCACAGGGAAGGGGTCGGCCTCGCGGGTACATTTTCAAAGACGAAGTGTTGTTCTGCAGCGGTGAGTTCCAGCACCTGCTCGTCCCCGGGCGCGCCGCCGTCCGCGCGATGCAGCGGCACACGCGCTCCGTCCTCCGCGAACAACGCGATGTTCACCGGGATCGGCAATGGCTGCTTGTGCGGCTGGCCCGGCGTCGGCGGGGTGCGCTGCGCGAGGGTGAGCGTGTAGCGTTTTGCGGCAGCGTCGTAGTCGTCGCGCGCGCGAATTTCGGGCGTACCGGCTTGCGCGTACCAGGCGAGGTAAGGCGACAAGTCGAGCCCATTGGCTTCGCCCAGTGCGGCGAGCAGGTCGTCGAGGGTGACGGCGCGCCCGTCGAAGCGAGAGAAATAAAGATCGGTGCCGCGCCGAAAACCTTCGACGCCCAATCGGCCCGCGATCATCCGGATCAGCTCCGCCCCTTTTTCGTACACGGTCGCGGTGTAGAAGTTGTCGATGGCCTCGTACGCGGCCGGTCGCACCGGATGCGCCAGCGGACCCGCGTCTTCCGGAAATTGCACGCGGCGCAAGGTGGCCACGTCTTCGATGCGTTTCAGCGCCGGCGAGTGCATGGCCCCGCAGAAACTGTGTTCGCGGAACACGGTGAAGCCTTCCTTCAGGGAAAGCTGGAACCAGTCGCGGCAGGTGACGCGGTTGCCGCTCCAGTTGTGGAAATACTCGTGGCCGATCACCGCCTCGATATGGCGGTACTCGTCGTCGGTGGTGGTATCGGGATCGGCCAGCAGGTACTTCGAGTTGAAGATGTTGAGCCCCTTGTTCTCCATCGCGCCCATGTTGAAATCGTGGGTCGCGACCACGTTGAAAACCGGCAGGTCGTAGTTGCGGCCGTAGGCACGTTCGTCCCAGCGCATCGCGCGCTCCAGCGCATCCATCGCGTAATGGCAGCGGCCGATCGCGTCGGCTTCGGCCCACAGGCGCAACATGACGTCGTGGCCATCGGCAGTGCGATACGCCCGTTCGATCTTTGCGAGACGGCCTGCGACCAGCGCGAACAGATAACTCGGTTTGGGATGCGGATCGACGAAGCGGGCGAAGTGGCGAGCGCCATCAAGGTCACCCGATTCGACTTCCTCGCCACCTGCCAGCAGTATCGGAAAGCGCGCGCGGTCGGCGATCAGGGTCACGTCGTAACGTGCCAGCACGTCCGGGCGATCGGGAAAGAAGGTGATGCGGCGGAATCCCTGCGCTTCGCATTGCGTCAGCAGGAAACCCCGTTCGCGCGAGCCGGAAAGATACAGCCCGGACAATTGGCTGTTGCGCGTCGGGTCGATGCGTACATCCAGTTCCAGCACGCTGCCGTCGCGTGCTGCCGCGATGACGAGGCCTGAGCAATCGCGACGGTATTCGTCCGCTGCCAGGGTACGTCCATCCAGCCGCACGCCGGCGAGTTCGACGTCGTCGCCGTCTAGCCGCAAGGGCTCGGCGCGGTCGCGCGCCAGCTTGAGCCTCGAGTGCACCCGCGTTTCATCGATGCCTAGTTCGAACGTCAGCCCGACATGCGTGACGCGCCAAGCGGGAGGCTGGTAATCGGCAAGGCGAACCGTCTTTGCGCTTGCGGCGGAAGTCTGCGTGTCCATCCACGCATTTTATCAGCCACCTCTTTCGCATCAGTGTCAAAATCAACTGTCCGCCTTGACGAAGCCCAATCCATGACCGAATTCCAGGCACCATCCCTTCATGACATCCGCAGCGCCGCCGCGCGCATCGCGCCGAACGCGCGGGTCACGCCGGTGCTGCGTTCGCCGGAACTGGATGCGCGCAGCGGCGCAAAAGTGTTTTTCAAGTGCGAGCACCTGCAGGTCGGTGGTGCGTTCAAGTTCCGCGGCGCCTGCAACGCCGTGTGGACGTTGGGCGATGACCAGGCAAACCGTGGCGTGGTGACGCATTCGTCCGGCAACCATGGTGCGGCCCTTGCGCTGGCCGCGCGCACGCGCGGGATTCCCGCGCACATCGTCGTGCCCGAGGGTGCCGTGGCAGCGAAACTCGTAAACATCGAAAGGGCCGGCGGGATCCTGCACCGCTGCGCGCCCACGCAAGCGGCGCGCGAACGAGCCTGTGCGGAGGTTCAGCGCGAAACCGGGGCGACATTGGTGCATCCCTATGCCGACGCACGCGTGGTGGCCGGGCAGGGCACGATCGTCCTGGAATTGCTGCAGCAGATTCCCGATCTCGACGCGGTAATCGTTCCGGTCGGCGGCGGCGGACTCGCGTCCGGCTGCGCGATCGCGCTGGCCGGCTTGTCACCGGAAGCGCGATTGTTCGGCGCCGAACCCGCCGGCGCCGACGATGCCTTCCTTTCATTGCAACGCGGCGAGCGCGTCACCGACGTCGTGCCGGATACCATTTGCGACGGCCTGCGCGCGACCATCGGTGCACCGAATTTTGCGTTGTTGCGCGCGCATCGCGTGGAAGTCATCAGCGTGGACGACGATGCCACCCTCTCGGCCATGCGCCTTGCGTGGGCCGAACTCAAGCAGACGATCGAGCCCTCGTCGGCGGTCGTGCTGGCTGCCCTGCTCGCACAGCGCGAACGTTTCGCCGGCCAGAGCGTCGGGCTGGTGCTGAGTGGCGGCAACGTCGATCTGGACGCGATCCCGTTTGTTCGACGTTGATTACTCGACGGTGACGGATTTGGCCAGATTGCGCGGCTGGTCGACGTCGGTGCCGCGCAACACGGCCACGTGGTACGCGAGCAACTGCAACGGCACGGTGAACACGGCCGGTGCGATGAAGTTGCCGCCAGCGTCCACCTTCATGAGCTGGCCGCGTTTTCCGTTCAACGAAAGGTCGGCCCGGTCGTCGGCGAACACGTACAACTGGCCGCCGCGGGCGCGCACTTCTTCCAGATTCGATTTCAGTTTTTCCAGAAGCTGGTTGTTGGGCGCGACCGCGATCACCGGCATGTCCTCGTCCACCAGCGCCAGCGGACCGTGCTTCAGTTCGCCCGCGGGATAGGCCTCGGCGTGGATGTAGGAAATCTCCTTGAGCTTCAGGGCGCCTTCCATCGCCACCGGGTATTGCGCACCGCGGCCGAGGAACAGTGCGTGGTGCTTGTCCACGAATGACTCGGCCAGTTCGGCGATCACGGGCTCCAGTTGCAACGCCTCTTCGATCCGGCGCGGCAGGCTGGCGAGTTCGCCGACCAGTTGCGACAGCCTGCCCGCGTCGATCCCGCGCAGGCGGGCGAGTTCCAGTACCAGCAGCGCCAGCGCGGTCAATTGGGTGGTGAATGCCTTGGTCGAAGCGACGCCGATCTCGGGCCCGGCACGCGTCATCAGCGTGAGGTCGGATTCGCGCACCAGACTCGATTCCGGTACGTTGCAGACCGCGAACGAACCAAGGTAACCGCGTTGCCGGCCATCGCGCAGCGCGGCCAGCGTGTCGGCGGTTTCGCCCGATTGCGAGATCGCAAGGAACAGCGTGTCGGGCATCACCACCACGTTGCGATAGCGATATTCGCTGGCGACTTCGACGCTGCACGGGATGCCGGCGATGCCTTCCAGCCAGTAGCGGGCGACCATGCCGGCGTGGTAGCTCGTCCCACAGGCGACGATGTGCACGTGGCGCACGCGCTTCAGCAGCTCGTCCGCGTCGACGCCGAAGATGTTCGGCAGGATGTGGTTGTCGGCAATGCGGCCTTCCAGCGTGTTGGCGACAGCACCCGGCTGCTCGAAGATTTCCTTGAGCATGTAGTGGCGGAACTGTCCGCGTTCCACGGCGTCCATCGACAGGTCGCTCTCGCGCAACTTGCGCGTGACCTGCGAGCCGTCGGCCGCCTGGATCGCGAGTCCGTCCGGGGTGATCTCCACCACATCGCCTTCTTCCAGGTACACGATGCGGTTGGTGACCTGGATCAACGCCTGCACATCCGAACCCAGGAAGTGCTCGCCGATGCCGACGCCCACGCACAACGGACTGCCGCGGCGCGCGCCGACCACGTGGCCGGGATGGTCGCGATGCAGCACCGCGATCGCATAGGCGCCGCGCAGGCGACGGGTGGCGTCGGCGACCGCGTCGCGCAGCGACTTGCCCTCGGCGACGAGCTTGTGCACGAGGTGCGCGATGACCTCGGTGTCGGTGTCCGACGTGAACGCGTAGCCGGCGGCCTTCAGTTCTTCACGCAATTCCGCGTGGTTCTCGATGATGCCGTTGTGCACCACCGCGACCGCGTCGCGCGACACATGCGGGTGGGCGTTGGCCTCGTTGGGCGCGCCATGGGTGGCCCAGCGGGTGTGCGCGATGCCGGTCCGACCGTGGGTGGGGGACGCCTGCCACAGCGCATCCAGCCCCGACACCTTGCCCGGCGCGCGCAGGCGGCTCAGCTTGCCTTCGTCCAGTACCGCCAGGCCGGCGGAGTCGTAACCGCGGTATTCGAGGGCATGCAGCCCGGCCAGCAGAATCGGGACGACGTCACGTTGGGTGCAGCCGGCAACGATTCCACACATGGTTCTGCACCTGGCGCGAGGTCAAAAAACGTAAAGATACAGGGGTTTGAGTCCAAAGGGGGCGGCGTTTTCGGCCAATGTACCGGGCCGCGGCATGTTTCGTGCAAGAACCTTCGGCACCCGCCGAAATTTGAACCACGTCACATTCGTAGTATAAAGGCCCTCCCCTCGAGCCAGGCCGCATCCGCGCGAGGGGGCAAATACAGGGGGACGCATCATGTTCCGGTTGTTTCGACAACGCGCGCTCAGGTGGCAACTGCTGCTTGTGCTGGTCGAGTTCGCCTTGTTGGTCGGCTGTGTCTACGCCGCGGTGGTGCTGCGCTATTGGGGCGACCTGTATACCCAGGCCGCGTTCGGAAATGCCTTGCATTGGCGCGCGCCGCTGGTTGCGGTGGTGTTGATCCTGGCGATGACGGCCCTGGGCTTGTACCAGGTGCACCTGCGTGCGAGCTGGCTGGGTCGCCTCAGCCGTCAGGGCGTGGCGTTCGTGTTGGGCGGGGTCGCGCTGACCGTGTTGTACTACGCGGTTCCCCCCGCCTACATCGGCCGCGGCGTGCTGGGCATCACCCTGGTCCTCGGCTATCTGGTGCTCGCCTTGTGGCGGGTGCTGTTCCTCGGTTTCGTGGATGCCGACCTGTTCAAGCGGCGGGTGGTGATGCTGGGTGCGGGCCGCCGTGCCGCCGAAGTGTTCAGCAAGATGCGCCGCAAGACCGACCAGCGGGGGTTCAAGATCCTTGGTTACGTGCCGATCGGCGCGGACCCGGTGACCGTGCCGTCGTCGTCGCTGCTGCACCCGGACGAGGCCTTGTGCCAGTGGGCGATCCGGCTGGGCGCGGATGAAATCGTGGTGGGTCCCGACGACCGCCGCGGCACCTTGCCGGTCGATGCATTGCTGGAATGCAAGCAGCGTGGCATCGCGGTGACGGAACTGGCCGAGTTTTTCGAGCGTGAGGCCGGCAAGATCAAGATGGACCTCACCAACCCGTCGTGGCTGGTGTTCTCCGACGGCTTCAACATCTCCCCCGTGCGGCGCACCATCAAGCGCACCTTCGATATCGCGATGGCGTCGCTGGTGGGGCTGGTGGCATGGCCGTTCATGCTGCTGACGACCCTGGCGATCCGGCTGGAATCCGGCCGCGGCGCACCGATCCTGTATCGGCAGGAGCGGGTCGGCGAGAACGGCAAGCCGTTCCAGGTGATCAAGTTCCGCAGCATGCGCACCGACGCCGAACTGGACGGCGTGGCGCGCTGGGCGACCAAGAACGACGACCGGGTGACCCGCGTCGGCCGCTTCATCCGCAAAACCCGGCTGGACGAGTTGCCGCAGCTCTGGAACGTGCTGCGCGGTGACATGAGCATCATCGGCCCGCGCCCGGAGCGTCCGCAATTCGTGGACGACTTCAACACGCGCATCAGCTACTACTCGCTGCGGCATTGCGTGAAACCGGGCCTGACCGGTTGGGCGCAGTTGCGCTATCCGTATGGTTCCTCGTTCGAGGATGCCGTGGAAAAGTTGAAGTTCGACCTGTTCTACGTGAAGAATCACAATTTCGCGTTCGACCTCGCCATCCTGATCCAGACGGTGGAAGTGGTGCTTTTCGGGCGCGGCGCACGCTGAACAAACCGTGGGCATACCGCACGACGCGGTGTGTGGGGCGCGATCGTTGCGGGATACTGCTCGGCATGGCGGGAGATACCGACTTTCTGGTGCTGTACGAGGAACTGGGCCTGTCGCCAGGCGTCAGTGACCTCGATGCTTTCAAGCACGCTTATCGCCGGCGGGTGGCGCAGCTGCACCCCGATCGCCAGTCCGCGGACTCTGCCGACACCGATCGCCTGCAACGCCTCAACCGGCTGTATGGCGCAGCGCTCGCCTTCGAACAGCGCTACGGCCGGTTGCCTGCAGCGGCGGCGGGGACGCGTCGCCTCGATTCCGCGCGCGTGGAGGAAACACCTTCACCGGTCCGCGCAAGCGGCCACGATCGCCACGTGCAGCGCACCCGCACCCTCGCGGCACCGCGCCGCAATCGGGCGCGCTACTACCTGGCCCTGGTGATCCTGCTGGCGCTCGCGTTTGCGATCTGGGGCGTGGGCGTGGTCGCGCGCTGAAGCGAGGTCCCGAAATCAGAACGGCAACTGCAGCGAGTCGTCGCACGCGAGGATCTGCGCGCGGAACAGCTCCTGGATGCGCTTCAGCGCGGTCGGGTTGTCGGCGTCGAAACGCAGCACCAGCACCGGCGTGGTGTTGGAGGCGCGCACCAGGCCCCAGCCGTCGGGCCAGTCGGCGCGCACGCCGTCGATGGTGGTGATGCGCGCGCCGTCGAATTGCGCGCGTTCGCGGAATCGCGAGATGAAGGGATGGTTCTGGCCTTCCTGCATCTGGATGTGCAGTTCCGGCGTCGACACGCCTTTCGGCAGCGTCGCGAAGATTTCTTCCGGGGTGCGGCCGTCCGGATCATCCGCCAGTATTTCCAGCAGGCGCGCCGCGGCGTACACGCCATCGTCGAAGCCGTACCAGCGTTCGCGGAAGAAGAAGTGCCCGCTCATCTCGCCGGCGAGCTGCGCGCCGGTTTCCTTCATCTTGGCCTTGATCAAGGAGTGCCCGGTCTTCCACATCAGCGGGCTGCCACCGGCTTTCAGGATCAGCGGTTGCAGATGCCCGGTGCATTTCACGTCGTACAGAATCGTCGCACCCGGGTTGCGCGTGAGCACGTCCTGCGCGAACAGCATCAGCACGCGATCGGGATAGATGATTTCGCCGTCCTTGGTCACGACGCCGAGCCGATCGCCGTCACCGTCGAACGCAAGGCCCACGTCCGCGCCGGTCTTCCTGACCGTCAGGATCAGGTCGGCCAGGTTCTTCGGCTCCGAAGGATCGGGATGATGGTGGGGGAAATCGCCGTCGACCTCGCAATACAACGGAATGGGTTCGCAGCCGATCGCGTGCACCACGCCCGGCGCAGTGTTGCCGGCGATGCCGTTGCCGCAATCGACCACGACTTTCAGCGCACGCCCGGTCTGGATGTCCGACGCGATGCGCTCGATGTATTCGCCGGCAAGGTCGTACTGGCGCAAGCTGCCGTGGCCTTCGGCGAGGCGGCCGTCGACGATGCGCTGGTACAGATCCTGGATCGCATCTTCGGCCAGCGTTTCTCCACCGATCACGATCTTGAAACCGTTGTAGTCGGGCGGATTGTGGCTGCCGGTCACCGACACGCACGAACCGGTGTTGAGCTGGTAAGCGGCGAAATAGCTGACGGGGGTCGGTACCGCGCCGATGTCGACCACGTCCACGCCGGCCGCGCGCAAGCCTTCGATCAGCGCGCCGGACAACATCGGCCCGGACAGGCGTCCGTCGCGTCCGACCACGATCTCGGAAAGTCCCTTGTCGCGCACCGCGCTGCCGATCGCGCGGCCGAGTTGGCGTGCCACGCCTTCGGTCAGCGTCTGGCCGACCACGCCGCGGATGTCGTAGGCGCGGAAGATGCCGTGATCGGGAATGGCGTCATTATGCGCCGACGCTTCCACCGGATTGGCGGGTTCAGCGGCGGGCTTCACCACGGGCGCAGGTTTGGGCTTGGGCGGTGCGGCGGCGATCACGTCGGCCAGCGCGGGTTCTTCCGCCAGCGGCGCGCCACCCAGGCGCGCGCGGATGCGCGGACGCGACCAAAGCATGCCAAGGCCCAGCAGGAAGGCCGCGACCGCAAGTACCAGCGCCGCAACGAAGGATTGCGTGATCGGCAACCAGAATTGCGGCGGCGTCGACGCAATGCGGTAAAGGCTGTGCGGCACCGGCACGCCGGCATCGTCGGCAGTCGACAAGATGTCCTGGCCCACGCCCGCCAGTACGGCGTCGCCGGACTTGTTGCTTTGCCGAAGGTCAAGCCGGCCGGCGCTCACGGGCACCGAGTGCAGCACGATGCGCAGTGCCGAGTCGGGGAAATCGATCGTCGCGAATGCCAGCGGCTTGCCGTCCGCGCCCATGATCGGGCCGGCGAAACTCATCACGTGTGGCACCGGCGATTGCGCCGGACCGACATCGCTGTCGCTCAGGCTGGACATCAGTTGCGCGGCGCGCGCGTAACCGAGTTGCGTGAGATTGCCGTGCAGTACCTCGTTCAATTGCGCGCTGTACAGCGTCACGCGGCTTGCGTCCTTGACG
>DASZTT010000154.1:0-26752 GCA_035547895.1 Rhodanobacteraceae bacterium | reverse complement strand
CTGGCCGGCCAGGATGATGAGCAGCGGAATGTAGGCGGCTTCCGCGAAGCCCTGGCCGAACAGCCGCAACGCCCAGTAGCCGGCGGCTGCGATCGCCAGCGCGACCGCAGCGGTGACCACGAACGTCAGCTTGGCCGCGTGGTGCACCAGCCTCGCCATGGTCGCGTGGTCTTCGGCCGCGTAGCTTTCCGCGATCATCGGCGCGAGGATCGTGTTGACCGCGGTGAGGCCGTACCCCGCGATCGCCGCCAGCCGCACCGCCGCATAGTAGGGGCCGACCTCCCTGGCACCGGCCAGGCCGCCGAGGATCAGCACGTCGACGCGGTTGGAAACGATCCCGATCGCCGCCAGCAGAAACAACTGCCGCCCCAGCTGGAACCAGGCGCGCGGCTCGTAGCGTGGCTTGATCCGCTTCGCCGCGGCCGGCCACGCGCGCGACAAATGCCACTCCGAACAGACCACCGCCGCCAGCGCGGCAACCACGTTGGCCAGCATGATGCCGGTGGCGTCCAGCCGCAGGCCCAGCGGCAACGCGAGTACCAGCACCAGCACGATCAGAAACGCCGGCCGCACCAGGCTGTTGTATGCACCGGAACTGATGGCGTGCTTATAGCCGCGGAAAAATCCGCCGTTCAATCCGAGTTGCGTCAGCAGCGGCAACAGCAGGAAGGCCGACAGCATGGTCTGCAGCGTGGCCGTACCCATCCGGTTGCGCAGCGCGAAAACCACGGCACCGCCGGTCAGCATGATCACGATGCTGCCCGCCAGCACGATCGCGCTGGCGCCGCGCCGCAATCCGCGCAGCGTGTCCCACTCCCTGCGATGCAGATAAACCGGCACGAGGCGCACCACGCTGCTGCTCTGTCCCAGCAGCGACAGCACGCCCAGCACGCTGACCCACGACATCGCGTAGGCGTAGATACCGTATTGCGATTTGCCGACCAGCCGCGCCAGCAGCACGTTGACGATCAGCGCGAAGGCCGCGCCGCCCACCTGCACCAGCAACGCACCGGAAGCGCCGCGGCGGAGCAGGCGCGAGGCGGCCGCGAAATCGGCGTGCGGCCGTTCCGGCCGCGCGGCGCCCACCACCTCAGTTGCTTCGATCGACATCGTCCTGCTTCCCCGGCTGCACGGGTTCCACGGTGGCCGCGACGCGGATCATTGGACGTATCCGTCACCTTGATATCCGTACGCATTGAAGCCGCCGCTGCGCCGCTCCATGCCGTTGAACACGACGCCCTTGATCTCGACGCCGCTCTGGCGGAAGCGCTGCATCGCCATTTCGACCTCGCGCGACTGGTTGAGCCCGAAGCGCACCACCAGCAGGCTGGTGCCGACGTGGTGGCCGATGATCGTCGCGTCGGTCACCGAAAGGATCGGAGGACTGTCGATGACGATCAGGTCGTACTGCGGCGAAAGCTTGTCCAGCAACGACGCGAAGCGCGGCCGCATCAGCAGTTCCGATGGATTGGGCGGCCGCCTGCCGGCGGGGATGAAGTGCAGGTTGTCGACGTCATCGACCAGGCGGATCGCCTCTTCGAGGATGATCCGGTCGGCGAGCAGTTCGGAAAGCCCGTGTTCCGCACGGCCGCCGAGGATGGTGTGCAGCTTGCCGTCGCGCATGTTGGCATCGATCAGCAGGACCCGCTGTCCGGCCTGCGCGTTGATCGCCGCGAGGTTGGCGGACACGAACGTCTTGCCGGCGTTCGGACTGGAACCGCAGATCATGATGCGGTTGTCGGCGGCGTCGGGCGTGGTGAAGTACAGGCTGGTGCGCAGGCTGCGCAAGGCTTCGGCCGCGATGTCCTCCGGCGCTGCCAGCGCCAGCAGGCGTTGCCGGCGGCGGGCGAACAGGCGGGGGCCGGTCTGCGACAGCGCGAGCTGCTGCTCGCTGAGCGGAATCGCGGTGTAGACAGGCAGGCCGAGCTGTTCGATTTCCGCCGGATCCTCCACGCCGCGTTTCATGAATTGGCGCAGGAACACGAACGCCAGCGCGAGCACCCCGCCGGCCACGGTGCTGCCCGCCACCGTGATCAGTTTCTTGGGCTTGGCGGGACTGGTGATGTCGACGCTGGGCTGATCCACGATGCGCGCGGTGCCGACCGCTCCGGCCTGCGAAATCTCCAGTTGCTGCTCTTCGTTCAACAAGCCGTTGTAGGTGGTGTCGAGCACCTGCACGTTGCCGTTCAGGCGCAACAGTTCGCGTTGCGTGTCGGGCAGCGTGTTCATCTGGCTCTGCATCGCGCTCTTGCGCGAACGCAGCATCGCGATCTGGTTGACGATGGCCTTGTAGGCCGGGTGCTGCGGCGTGTACAGGCGTGCCGCCTCCAGCTTCTGCGTCTCCAACTGGCGCAGGCTGTCATCGACGCTGTTCATCTCCGTCAGCAGGCTTTGCGTCTGCATCGGCACGTCGACCGAGTGCGCCTTGATCTGGTAGGCGTTGAGCGCGGCCTGGGCTGCTTCCAGGCGTTTCTTCACCACCGGCAGTTGCTTCTGCACGAACTTCAGGCTGTTGGCGGACTGCGCGGAATTGCGGCCGACGTTCTGCGCCAGGAAGGCCTGGGTGATGTAGTCCAGGATCCGCACCGCGAGGTTCGGATTGGTGCCGTCGAGCGTCAGCGCGATCACATTGGAACCTTGCTGCGCGGGCTGGGCATTGATCGACGCCTGCAGGCCGGCAATGGTGGTCGCCTCGTTGTTGCGGGTGACGCTGAAGTGCGTGCCCGGATTGGCATCCAGTTTCGCGACGCGCATCGTGATGCCGTCATGCTTCACGGTTTCCCCGACCCGCCCCTGCAACAGCACCCTTCCGTCCACGAAGGGAATCAGGCCATCCTTGCGCAACGTGTACGAACCGTCCTTGCCGGCGACCAGCGTGAGTTCCTGTCCGAGCATGCTGGTGGGCACGTCGAGCTGCTGGACATCCAGGTGCGAGCCGCCCCAGTCGTAGCGCCCGAGTCCGGGCCACGCGCCGGCCACGTCGCCGGGCCTGGCCGGTGTGTAGAACTGCGCGGCGAGCTGTCCTATGAACGGCACGCGGTAAGGCGCAACCACGATATTGAGGTTGAGCGCATCGACCGCATTCTTCACCACCGAATACGACGTGAGGATCGAGACCGCGTCGGTGGATTCGGGATTGGATGCGCCCACCGCCTGTTCCACCGCGGTGATGCCGGGCAGCGTCGGCGCCTGCTCGACCTGCAGCAGGGCGGAAGCCTCGTAAACCGGACGGGCAAGAAACACATAGGCGAGTCCCAGCACGAAGAAGATCGCGGTCACCGTGAGGATGAGCCGCTTGTGGTCGATCAGCGTGCCGAGCAGGGCGCGCAGGTCGATTTCCTCGCCGGTCTGCTCGATCGGCAGCGCGCGCGCATCGATGAAAGCGCTTCGGGAATATTCAAGTCGTTGTGTGGGCGTCATGGGATACCTCCAGGTTCGCCCGGGTCGTGCAAAGGAAACACCGGATGCGCATCAGGAGCCGCGGACGGACGGTGCAGGCGAAGCATTGCCTGCGTTCGGGCGTGCTCCGGGCATGCGCTTGCGATCTCATCCTTGGCGTCGCTCCGTGTGGCAATGCCTGCCGCTGTCCACTGACACCTGTGCAGCGGCCGGTGTCTTTGAGTGATCGCCGCCTCACGGCGATCCGTGCGCATCGACACGTTCTTGGCGTGTCGCGGGCGTGTTTCGAATCAAGGATTCTTGCAACGATGTGCTGAACGAAACCAGCACAAATAAAGCACGCTTTCCGAATATTTATGCGTTCATGAAATAGACAGCCAAATAAACATCCAGAAAATGCAAGTCCATACAAAAACTTGTCGGGCGCATTTTCGCGCCATCACGTTTTGATGACGAAATTAAATGACATTTCATTCAGCGAATTGCGCTGGACACCATGAAATCGGCATGGCCTACTGCTGGCACATCGTGGCAGGGTGCAACGCATTCGACCGCGATCCGCGCGTTCCACGCTGCGCGTGATGACGGCTCGGAGCGTGGCACGTCCGGCATCGTCGTTCATCGTGGCAGGCATCCCGTCGGACGGCTGAGGCACGTGGCGATGCGCCGCGTTTCCATCGCGTACCGGCTCCAGCGTGCGCAATGGCTGCTTGAGCGCCACCTGCATTTCTTCATCTGCAAGGACATGACCATGGAACGTTTGCAGCGGACCCCGAATGGAATGGACTCCGGAATGGATGCATCGCGCAGGGCGAACGCCTTGCGCTGCGTCTTCGCGATCATTGCGTGCGCGGCAATGGCAGGCTGCGTGCCGGGCCAGAACGCTTCGCTCAATGTCCGCGCCGCCAATACCAATCCGGATTACGTGCACCTGGTGCCGATCACGCCGCAGGTGATCGCCGCACAAAAAGCGGCGACTCCGCCCGCCGACATTCCGCCCGCGCTGCTCGATTATCAGCCGAAGTCCTATCTGATCGGTCCGGGCGACACGCTGTACATCACTGTGTGGAATCATCCCGAGCTGACCTCGCCGGCGGGCAACCAGCAGCAGGCGGCGGCGAATGGCCGCGTGGTGCAGGCGGACGGTTCGATCTTCTACCCGTTCGCCGGCAAGGTGCAGGCAGCGGGCAAGACCATCGAACAGCTTCGCCAGGAACTGGCCGGCAAGCTCGCCACCTATCTCAAGAATCCGCAGGTGGATGTCAGCGTCATCAACTACGGAAGCCAGCGCGTGTCGCTGGAAGGCGCGTTCACCAATACCGGCCCGCAGCCGATCGCGGGCGTGCCGCTGACGCTGGGCGAAGCGATGGGCAAGGCGGTGGTGGACAATCCCAATGCCAACCTTTCGGACGTGACGCTGACCCGCGACGGACAGGTCTACCACCTCGACGTCGACCGGCTCGAACACGAAGGGCTGGCCAAGACCGTTTACCTGAAAGGCGGCGACCGGATCTTCCTGCCGTACAACAGCCACCAGAAAGTGTTCGTGATGGGCGAAGTGAATCGCCCGCTTGCGGTCCGCTTCAGTTCGGCCGACATCACGTTGACGGAGGCCATCGGCGCCGCCGGCGGCCTGAACCAGGTCACCTCGCAGGGCAAGATCTACGTGATCCGCAATACCACGCAGAACGGCGACTACAAGGCCACCGTCTACGAACTGGATGCGCAATCGGCGGTCGCGTTCGCGCTGGGCAGCCAGTTCGAGGTCAAGCCGGGCGACGTGGTGTTCGCCTCCGCGGCGGGCATCACGCGTTGGAACCGCTTCATGACCCAGCTGCTGCCGTTGACCAGTGCCCTCAGCTCGACCGCCGCCGCGCAGTACTACATCCAGCGCTGAAACCCGTTACACCCAGCGGCGAAGAAACGGGGCGTCGCGAGACGCCCCGTTTGTGTCAGCGCCGGTCTTTCACGTATTCCGTGAACAGCTCATGGATGCGGCGGTATTCGTCGTACCAGTCGTCGGCGTGCTCGAACGCGTGGCGCTCCATCGGATACAGCGAGATCCAGAAGTTGTTCTTGTGCAACTCGATGAAGCGCTGGTACAGGCGGATCGAATCGCCCGGCATCACGTTGTTGTCGATCAGGCCGTGCATGATCAGCAGCGGATCCTGGAGGTTCTTCGCGTATTCGATCGGCGAGGAGACCTTGTACGCCTCGGGGTCGAGTTGCGGCGTATTGAGGATGTCCGATGTATAGCCGTCGTTGTAGCTGGTCCAGTCCGACGGCGGTCGCAGCGCGGCGCCCGCCGCGAATTCACCCGGCGCGCGCAGCAGCGCCATCTCGGTCATGAAACCGCCGTAGGAACCCCCATAGACGCCGACGCGCTTCGGATCGACGTGATGGTTCTTCACCAGCCACGCCTTGCCGTCCAGCAGGTCTTCGAGTTCCGGATGGCCCATGTGGCGATAGATCGCATCGCGCCAGTCGCGCCCGTAGCCGGCCGAGCCGCGGTAGTCCATGTCCAGCACCACGTAGCCTTCCTGCGTCAGCAGGTTGTTGAACATCTGCTCGCGGAAGTAGTACGACCAGTTCTTGTCGACATCCTGCAGATAGCCGGCGCCGTGCACGAAGAACACCGCGGGATGCGCGTGCGAGGTGTCGTAGTCGGCGGGCTGGTAATACTTGGCCCACACGCCGAAGTGGCCGTGGCTCGACGGCACCTTCACGAACTGCGGCTGCACCCACGTCGACGACAGCGCCTTGTATTCCGGCGTGCGCGTGTCAGTGAGTTCATGCACGTTGCTGCCGTCGGCATCGACCACCGCCAGCTGCGGCGGCACGTAGGCGCTGGAGTGCAGCACCGCGAGCTTCGAACCGTCCGGCGACAACTGGAAGTCGTCCATGCCTTCGAAGTGCGTCACCTGCTCCAGTGCGCCACCGGCGACCGGCACGCGATAGACGTCATAGTCGTACGGCGCCTGCTTGTTGGAACGCACGTAGAACCACTTGCCGTCGGGCGACACGGTGGGCGTCGAGACTTCGAAGCCGGCCGCGGTCAGCGCGCGCGCCTTGCCGTTGAGGGGCTTCACGAACAACTGCGCCCAACCGGACGCTTCCGATTCGAACCACAACGTGCGGTTGTCCGGCAGCCAGCCCAGCGCGTTGAAACTCCAGTTGATCCAGGCCGGATCGGTCAGGCGATCCTGCGTCACCAGCTTGTGGCCGGCGAAATCCACCGATTCGATCCAGCGGTCCTTGTGGTCATTGGCGACCAGCTCCACCGCAAGCTGGCTGCCGTCCGCGCTCCACACGATCGCGGGAAAACCGGATTCGCCGACCGCGACGAAGTTGATCGACACCGGCCGCGTTTTCGGCGCGGCCAGCGCGGCGGCTTCGTCGCCGTGGCCTTCCTGCTTCAGTTGCGCAATGCGTTTCGCGCGCAATTCGCGCAGGGGATCGTCGTGGATCCCGGGCAGGCCGTCCACCGACAACGGATACTGCTTGTGCGCCTGCAGATCCAGCAGCAGCAATGATTGCGGCGCGGGATTGTTGCGGCCCACGTAAGTGCGCGCGGGTTCGGCCTCGGGGTAACCGGAATCGTTGACGTAGTGGATGACGTCGGGATGCTTGCCGCGCTGGTACGACTTCGGCACCGTCACCACCAGCAGCCAGTGCGCGTCCGGCGACAGCGAGGTCATCACCACTCGCACCTTGTCGCCAAGGTAGAACGGCGCCGCGGCGCGCGCGGGATTCTCCGCGTCCAGCTTGTCGTCGTGCTCGCGCACCGCGTCCTTGTCGGCCTTTATCTCGCGCAGCGTCGAGAACAGGCTCAGCTGCAGGCGCTCCATCTGGTCGGGCTTGGCGTCGGCCGGATTGTCTTCCATCTTCAAGGTCGCGGCCGGCGCCACCACGCCGGTCGAGGCATTCCAGACGAACCATTCATTGCCCTGGTTCCAGCTCACGAGCTGGCCGTCGGCGGAAATCTGCAGGCCGAACTTGTCGGCGTCGTCGCGGGTGACCTGGCGGGTCGTGCCAGTGGCGACGTCGCGCACGAACACGTCGCCGTGGCGGATGTACGCCGCGCGATCGCGCGCGTGGTCGAACACCGCGGGACCATCGGCAGTGGCCAGTTCGGCATCGCTCAACCTGGCCGGTACGCCGCCGCCGGCAGACGCGCGATACAGGTCATGGATCGACGAGCCCTTGCGCTTCAGCTTGAAATACACGCTGCGGCCATCGACGCTCCAGTATTCGTCCTCGACCGGGGGTCCGATCCAGTCGGGATCGGCCATGATCTGGTCGAGCGTGAGTTTCTGCGCCGCGTTCGCCGGGGCGGCGGATGGCGTGTCCTGCGGCGCGGTGGCGAGAGCGCTTCCGCTCGCGAAAAGGCAAACCAGGCCGGCGACGGCAAAGCGATTCATGGAGTGATCCCCGAACAAAAGACCGCAGCGTAGCCACACGCGATTCGCACGCGCAAGCGCCGAAAGTCCCGAAGCCCGCGCGCCGATCGCGTGGCGCCACGCGCGCGCCGGCGCTACCCTGCCGGCATTCCCAACCGCCCGGAGCACGCCATGCGCCGCCTCGTTTTCCTCGCCCTCGGTCTTCTGCCCGGCCTTGCGTGTGCGCAGGCCACGCCCGGCACCGGCGCTGGTTGGGACCAGTCGCTGATCGACACCCGCCACGGGACGCCCGCCATGCCGCCCCCGACCGCACAGCACGACGTCACCGAAACTTTTTTCGGCAACGTGGTGCACGATCCGTACCGCTGGCTGGAAGACGCCGACGCGCCCGCGGTGAAGCAGTGGATCGCCGCGCAGAACGCGTACACGGAAAAAGTGATGGATGGTTTCAAGGACGCCAAGGCGCTGGCGAAACGCGTGGGCGAACTCGCGCTGACCTCGACGCAGCAATTCGATCCGGAAATCGTCGGCGGCACCTTGTTCTACATGCGCCAGACGCCGCCGCAACCGCAGGCCGTGCTGGTGGCGCAAGTGTGGCCCAACGGCAAGGCGCGCGTGCTGGTCGATCCGAATGCCACGCAGGGCAGCACGGCAATCACCGGCTACTGGCCGTCGCCTGACGGGCAATACGTCGCCTACGGCACCGCCGAAGGCGGCAACGAGGAAACCACGATCCATTTCATCGAGGTCGCCACCGGCAAGACCTTGCCCGACGCGCTGCCGCACGCGGGCGGCGGCACCACGCCGCAGGCGCTGGTGTGGGATTCCAACGGCAACGGCGTCACCTACGCGCGCCTGCCGTCGGGCGGGCCCGCCGATCAATCGCAGTTCAATGCCGCGCTGTACCACCATGCCCTCGGCAGCGATGCGAACGACGACGCACTGGAATTCGGCAAGGGCTGGTCGAAGGTGGCCGAGTACACCTTGCTCGGTTCCGCCGATGGCCAACACGCGGCCGCGCTGGTGCATGCGGGCGACGACGATCCGGATGCCGTTTACTTGCGCAACGGCGACGGACCCTGGAAGCAGGCGCTCGGCACCGGAGCGAACGTGCGCGCCGCGTGGGAGGTGAACCAGGGCGCGGCATGGAATGGCGATCGGTTGTTGGTGGTCGCTTATCAGGACGCACCGCGCGGTCAGTTGCTGGCGCTGGATGCAGACGGGAAATCGACCTTGCTGGTGCCGCAACCTGAAAACCATTGGGCGATGCATTCGGTGGCCCCGGTCAAGGGAGGTTTCCTGATCACGGAAGTGCGCGGCCCAGACTGGCGAGTGCAGCAGTATTCGGGCACCGGCAAGTTCGTTCGCACCGTGGCGCTGCCCGAGACCGGAATCGGCATCGGCACGATCGCCAGCAGCGCGGATTCTGCGCGCGCATTGATCACGTATGCAGGCTGGACGATTCCTTCCCGCTGGGCCGAATACGACGGCGCGAACGGCGCGTTGAAGACCGTGTTCGAAGTGAAGCCCGCGGCGGACTACTCGAAGGTGGTGACGTACCGGCTGGATGCGACTTCGAAGGACGGCACCCAGGTTCCCGTCACCGTGATCGCGATGAAAGGCGTGACGCCGAACGGCGCGCGCCCGACGATCCTGTACGGCTACGGCGGCTTCGGCATCACCACGGCGCCACGGTTCCTCGGTTCCAACCTTGCATGGCTGGAACGCGGCGGCGTCTATGCGGTGGCCAACATCCGCGGCGGCGGCGAGTTCGGCGAGGGCTGGCACGCCGACGGGATGTTGTCCAGGAAACAAAACGTGTTCGACGACTTTCATGCGGCGGCGCAGGCGCTGGTGCAGCAGCGTTGGACCGATCCGGCGCACCTCGGCATCCTGGGCGGCTCGAACGGCGGCCTGCTGATGGGCGCCGCGCTGACGCAACACCCTTCGGCCTATCGCGCGGTGGTGTCGCTGGTCGGCATCTACGACATGCTGCGCGCGGAGCTGTGGCCGAACGGCCAGTACAACATTTCGGAATACGGGACGGTGGCGAAGCGGCCCGATTTCGAATGGCTGCGCGCGTATTCGCCATTGCAGAACGTGAAGCCGGACACCGCGTATCCCGCGGTACTGCTGATCACCGGCGTCAACGACCCGCGCGTCGCGCCGTGGCAGTCGCGCAAGTTCGCGGCCGCGTTGCAGGCGGCAACCACGTCGAAGGATCCGGTGCTGCTGCTGACGCGCATGAACGAAGGCCACGGCGTCACCGCGTCCTTCAGCCAGCGCGTCGGCAATGCGGCCGCGGCGATGGCGTTCTTCGCGCAGGAACTGGGGCTGCCGGCGGAGTCTTCCAGGTGACATCTGAACGCGTGGAAATCGAAACCGCGGCCAATCCGCGCCATGCGGTGATCTGGCTGCACGGCCTCGGCGCCGACGGCCACGATTTCGAACCGATCGTGCCGCAACTGGTGCGCCCGGAGTGGCCCGCGCTGCGTTTCGTGTTCCCGCACGCGCCGGTCACGCCGATCACGCTCAACGGTGGGCTGCCGATGCGCGCCTGGTATGACATCGCCGGTTTCGACCTCGCGCAGCGGCAGGACGAAGCCGGCATCCGCGCCTCGATCGTCCGTGTCGAAGCGTTGATTGCGCGCGAAGTGGAACGCGGCGTGCCGGTCGCCAATATCGTGCTGATCGGCTTCTCGCAGGGCGGCGCGATCGCGCTGGCGGCAGGGTTGCGACACGCGAACAAGCTCGGTGCGATCGTAGCGCTGTCGACTTATTTGCCAATCGCCGAAGTGACGGCAGACGAACGCCATGCGGCGAATGCAGCGACGCCGATCTTCATGGGCCACGGCGCGTTCGACCCCGTCGTGCCGCGCTATCTCGGCGAGCGTTCACGCGACCGGTTGCGGGATTGGGGCTACCGGGTCGACTGGCACAGCTATCCCATGGCGCACCAGGTCTGTCCGCAGGAAATCACCGACCTCGCGGATTTCCTGTCGGGCTGCCTGCACCGCGCCTGAAAACATCCATACTGCGGCCATGGCGGATACCACCGGACCCCGCAAACCCGACGTCGCCGTGCTGCCGGATTTCTGCAGCGTGGCGTCCGTGTTCACGCTGGTCGTGGTCGCCGAGCTGGTGGTGGTGATCGATGCACTGGCGCCGGACGCGCGCATGCAGTGGCGTGGTTTCGCGACCGCGACGCTGTTGGTGGTATGGCTGGCGCTGCTGGCATCGCTGCTGCTGTGCCGGTTGAAGCCGCTGCTGATCCGCTGGCCGCGAACCTTGGCGTGGCCGCTCGCATGGGGTGCGCTGGTCGTGCTGGTCGCGCTGGCAAGCGCGGTGGTGGCGTGGCTGGATCACGCGCTCGGCACCGCGCTGACGCCGGCATCGAGCACGCGCTTCGTCATCGGCAACACGGTGTTGGCCGCGCTGCTGGGTGCGGCGCTGCTGCGTTACTTCTACGTGCTCGCGGAGTGGCGCGCGCGGCTGGCCGCGGTGGCGCGCGCGCAATTCGAGGCGCTGCAGGCGCGCATCCGTCCGCACTTCCTGTACAACAGCATGAACACGGTCGCGGCGCTGGTGCGGGTCGATCCGGATGCGGCCGAACGCACGGTCGAGGATTTGTCCGAACTGTTCCGCGCCTCGCTGGGTGCCAGTGACAAGCCCAGCACGCTGGGCGCCGAACTCGGCCTGATCGACCGCTACCTCGCGATCGAACAACTGCGCCTCGGTGATCGCTTGAAAGTGGAGCGTGACCTGGTGGACCTGCCCGCCGGCATGGAAATCCCCGCGCTGTTGTTGCAGCCGCTGGTCGAAAACGCCGTCTACCACGGCATCCAGCCGCGCCGCGACGGCGGCACCCTGCACATCATCGGGCGCCGTGTCGGCGACACTGTCGAAATCGAAGTCGCCAATCCGTTGCCCGACACCGTCGCCGCGCCGCGCAGCGGACATGGGCTCGACAACGTGCGCCGGCGCATCGCCTACCACTTCGGCGAACGCGGCGGTCTGGAAACGCGGAGCGAGGCCGGCGAGTTTCGCGTCCTGGTGAGGCTGCCGTGCGCATCCTGATCGCCGACGACGAACCGCTGGCGCGCGCGCGGCTCGCCGCGCTGCTGCGCGAGTGCGAGGGCGCCGAGGTCGTGGCCAGCGTGGGCGACGGCGAGGCGGCGCTGGCGGCTTGTGCGCAACACAAACCCGAATTGCTGCTGCTGGACATCGCAATGCCCGGCCTCGACGGCATCGGCGTGGCGCGCCGGCTCGCGGCGTTGCCCGATCCCCCGCAACTGGTGTTCTGCACGGCCTACGAAGAACACGCGCTGGCCGCGTACGAATTGCGCGTGGCCGATTATCTGTTGAAGCCGGTGCGGATCGAACGCCTGCGCGAAGCGCTGGCGCGCGCGCAGGCCTTGCGGCGACGGGCGCCGCCGATTGCCGCGACGCTGCTGGCACAGGTCCACGGCGCACCGCTCAAGGTTCGCCTCGACGAGGTGTTGTACCTGACCGCCGACGACAAGTACGTCACGCTGCATCGCTCCGCGGGCGACGTGTTGAGCGAACAGTCGTTGAAGGCGATCGAGGAAGCGTTTCCCGAACGCTTCGTGCGCGTGCATCGCGCCTGCCTGATTCCGGTCGAGCGCCTTTTGGGCCTGCATCGCGACGCCGATGGCACGGTGCGCGCGCTGATCGCGGGCAGCGATGCGAGTCCCGAGGTCAGCCGCCGCAATCTGCCCGCCGTGCGCCGGCTGCTGCGCGGCGCACGCGACTGAGTGCACGCGTCGTTGGATTGCCGCGGCGCGGGAACCGATCGAAGGTTTTCAGGGCAGGAGCACGAAGTGCGTGATGACCTGCCCCACTTCGCGCGGCTTTTCCATGATCGACATGTGCCCGCAATCGGTCAGCTCGGTGACGCCGATGTTGGGCGCGCGGGTGAGGCCCTTGCGGATCGCATCCAGCGCGGACACGTCGATGATCTGGTCCTTGGTGCACCAGATCGCCAGCGTGGGCGCGGTGATCTCCGGCAGTTTCGCTTGCAGCGCGTCGCGTTCGCCCGGCGAGGCGATCTCGCGCAGCACCTTGTCGTCGAAGGCGCGCTCGCCCTTCGACTTGTCAACGAACACGTCCTCGATGCGCGCGGGCACCGAAGGCGGATGCGCGAACAGCAGCGATTCGAGGTGCTTGAATTGCGCGCGATCGTCGATGTCGAACGGACTCTTGCCGGATTTCAGTTCACGCACGAAGCCGTTTTCCTTGAAGGGCACGCCGGCCGAGTCGACCAGCACCAGCGCGGCGACGTCCTTCGGATATTTCGCCGCATACAGGCCCGCGATCGCGCCGCCCATCGAATGTCCCGCGATCGCGATCGTGCCGAGGTGCAGTGCATCGACAAACCCGTGCAGTCGATCCACCTGCGTCGCGTAGCCGTAATCGGCGTCCGGCAAGCGCGTGGACGCACCCCAGCCCGGGAGATCCGGAATGATCACCCGGAAGTTGCCGGTGAGGTACTTCGCGGCCAGCAGCCAGTCGGCGTGGCTGCCGCCGTATCCGTGCAGCAGCACCAGCGGCGGACCGTTTTCCTTGCCGCCATCGAGATATACCCAGCGCGTGTCGCCGACCTGCAGCGACTGCCGGTGCAGGCCATCGCGCCACGCCTGCCACGCGATCGCGCCGCGCAGCAACCATTGCGGCGCGATGAAATACACGCCCAGTCCGATCACCGCCAGGGCGATGACTACGCCGCCCAGGATCTTCAGGCGCCATGCGAACCGCGCCAGCAGCACGTCGCGGGTGGGAGGATTCGACATGCGCATCAGTCCCTGGTGCCTGACTCGACTTGGGCGGCACGCGTTTTCGCGAACAGCCGCTCCACCGCCATCTGGGTCAGCGGGTGGTAGCCGTCCTTCGCTTTCGCATACACCTTTTCCGCATACGCGAAACCGTCCGGTGTCGCACAGAAGGCCTTGTACACCGGCATCGTGAGATACAGGCGGCCGATCCGTGTCATGTGCTCGGCCGCCGCCGGCCAGACCGCCTTGTCGCCGGCCGCGATCGCATGCACGTACCAGCGCATGCCGATCTCGGCGTTGGGCGTGCCGGTGAGATGCCACGCGGCGTCGAGTTGCTGCATCTTCGCGAGCGGCGGCGTGTCGGGCAGGCGATCGAGGAAGTACATCCATTCCTGGGTGTTCCAGGTCTTCGCATCCAGCCTGCCGGCGGCCAGCGTGCCGGCGAGGAACGCCGCGCGTTCCTTGTCGATCGCATCGAAGCGCGGCGAATCCGGAATCGGCGCATCCTTCGGAATGCCCGCACCGTACACCCATTCCTTCACTTCGTCCCAGCTCATCCTGCCGGGATATTTGTCGATGAGGTTGGGCTTCAGGTACGCCAGCATCTGCTCGGTCGTGATGCTGTGCCAGGCGAAGTGGTTGAAGTAACCCTTGAGCCAGGTATCGAAAGGCTCGCGCCCGAACTTCTGTTCCAGCGCGCGCAGGAACCACGAGCCCTTGTCGTAGGCGACATCGGAAAGCTCGTCGTCGGCATCGATGTTGCGCGGCTGCGGGGCGAGGCGCTGCGCGTTTTCGGGCATCCTGCCGATGGTCTTTTCGAGATTGCGGATCGACAGCAGTGTCTCTTCGGTTTCCTGGCGCTGGCCGTACAGGGCCTCGGTGACGCGGCCCTGCACGTAGGTGGTGAAGCCCTCGTTCAACCAGCCGTCGCGCCAGGTCGCGTTGGTGACCAGGTTGCCCGACCAGGAATGCGCGAGTTCGTGCGAGACCACGCTGACCAGGCTCTTGTCACCGACGATGATCGTCGGCGTCGCGAAGGTCATGTTGGGATTCTCCATGCCGCCGAACGGGAACGACGGCGGCAAGACGAGGATGTCGTAGCGGCCCCATCGATACGGCCCGTACAGCTTCTCGGTGGTCTCGATCATCTTCTCGGTGTCTTCGAACTCGTGCGCGGCTTTCGCGACCACCGACGGTTCGGCGTACACCGCGCTGCGCGGGCCGGTTTCACGCACGTCGATGTCGCCCGCGGCGATCGCCATCAGGTACGACGGAATCGGGTGCGTCTGCTCGAAATCGAACGAACCATCCAGCGGATGCTTCGGATCGTTCGGTGCGCTCATCACCACGCGCACGTCCTTCGGTGCAATGACATGCGCCTTGTAGGTGAACCGGATCGCCGGCGAGTCCTGCAGCGGAATCCACGAACGGGCGTGGGTCGCTTCCGATTGCGAAAACAGGAACGGCAACTTCCTGTCGGCGGTTTGCGCCGCGGTCAGCCATTGCAGGCCGCTGGCGTCGGGTGACGTGGTGTAGGTGATGCGCACCTCGCGAGGATGCCGCGGCGCCGCGATGGTGAGTTTCGAACCCATGCCCGACACCGGGGCAGCAAGCTGGTACTTCAGCGCGCGGGCTTGGCCGTTGCCGCCCACCGCTGCGATCGACGCGATCTTGAGCTTCTCGGTGTCGAGCACCAGGTCCTGCGCGGACGGGTTCTTCCAATCCAGCGTCAGCGTCGCCACGCCGTCCAGCTGCTGGTGCGGGAAATCGACCTTGAGGTCCAGGTCGATATGGTTGACGACGACTTCGTTCGGCTGCGCGTACGAATGGCGATCCGCGGCCTGCGCCGCGATCGGCAGCAAGAAGGCGCCGAGGGCGAGGGTGGAGAGCAGGCGCATGGGTGCTCCTGTCGAAAGGGAAATTCCGAGTATGCCAGCGCCCCTGCACCCACGCCCGTGCGGAAAGCACCGGCGCCGCGCTTCCTGTGCGGGCATAGAATCTGCGCTTCGACCACGCCGGAGTCCGCCAATGCCCACGCTGTACATCGCCAACAGGAATTATTCTTCGTGGTCGCTGCGTCCGTGGGTGCTGCTGCGCGAACTCGGGATTCCGTTCGAGGAAGAAGTGAGGCCGTTCCATGGCGGCGCGTTCACGACGTTTTCGCCCAGCGGCAAGGTGCCCTGCCTCGTGGACGGCGCGACCACCGTGTGGGATTCGCTGGCGATCACCGAGTACGTCGCCGAGTCGCATGCGCAGGTGTGGCCCGCAGACAAGGCCGCGCGCGCGTTCGCGCGCTGCGCCGCCGCGGAAATGCATTCCGGCTTCACCGTGCTGCGCACGCAATGCGGCATGAGTTGCGGCATCCGGGTCAAACTGCATCGCGTCGACGACGCATTGCGGCGCGACCTCGCACGGCTGAATGCGCTGTGGAACGACGGTCTTCAGCGTTTCGGCGGCCCGTTCCTCGCGGGCGCGAAGTTCACCGCCGCCGATGCGTTCTTCGCGCCGGTCGCGTTCCGCATCCAGACCTACGCGCCGCCGCTGGATGATGCGGCGAACGCGTATGCGCGACGCCTGCTGGCATTGCCGTCGATGCAGGACTGGTATCGTGCGGCGCTGGCCGAGACCTGGCGCGACGCCGGGCACGATGCCGAGGTCAGGGAATGGGGCACGGTCACCGAGGATTTGCGCGCCGCCTGAACAGTCCAACGTATTCGGGGCCCAACAAGTTGTCACTTTCACGTCGGGAGATGGTGATGGCGCTTCGCTCGCGATTGTCGTTCGGTGTGATTGCGGTCATCGTGCTATGGGCCGGCTTGGTATTGCTGCCCTTGATGGTGCCCGGTTACGACTGGATCAGACAAACGGTCAGCGAGATCGGGGAACTGGGTTCGCCGGCGCGGATTCCGTTCGCGACGATGCTTTGCGTCTTCGCGGCTTGTCTACTGGTTTACGCATGGGCATTGCGCGATGCCGCACGCACATTCGGTGCACCCACCGCGGTCGCATATGTGGCCGGATGCATGGTGATCTCCTCCGCGGGCGTCGGAATCTTTGCCTACCCGCATCCGCTTCACAACGTTTTCGGCCTGTCGGAAATCGTCTGCTACCAGGCCCCATGGGTGCTGGCGCTCACGTGGCGGCGCGTGAAACAAGCCCGCGGGCTCGTGGCTTTCTCGTGGTTGATGGCCGTGATCGTGTGGTGCGCGCTGCTCGCGAACCTCAGCACCCTGGATTCCAACGGCTGGCTCTGGCACCTCGAACGCCCCGCGTATGGCATCGTCCAGCGCTCGCTGTTCTTCGCCTGGAGCGTATGGTTGGCGGGAACCAGTGTGGCGCTGATGAACCATCACATCGTCGATACTCGCGAATCTGCAGCGTCGGCGGCCGATTGAGCGGCACCGCGTTTCAGGGCAACTCGTTGGCCGTATGCGGATCCTCGCTGTACGGATGCATGGTCGCCAGAAATCCCGGCTGCGCCTGCACGCGTGTGATCCACTCGCGGAAGTGCGGATACGGTTCCAGCGAAATGCCGGCTTCTTCGGCCCGGCTTGCATAAGCGAACACCGACATGTCGGCGATGCTGTAACGGTCGTTGGCGAGGAAGGATCGGGTGGACAACTCGCGGTCGAGGATGCCCAGCGTGCGCAACGCGCCCGCGCGTTTCATCTCGACCAGTGCGGGCGGCCGCCGCGCCAGCTTGCCGGTGAGCGTCCAGTAACGCAGCGAGCCGATCACCGACTCCACCCGTTCCTGTTCAAAGTGCAGCCACTGCTGCACCTTGGCACGCTCGAACGGATCGGACGGCAGGTACGGCGTGCCCTCGGCAAGGTAGGCCAG
Organism: Rhodanobacteraceae bacterium; assembly: GCA_035547895.1. GTDB lineage: Bacteria > Pseudomonadota > Gammaproteobacteria > Xanthomonadales > Rhodanobacteraceae > 66-474. The sequence continues at coordinate 9,321 of DASZTT010000154.1, read as the reverse complement.
GATCGCGTTGGATTCGGCCAGCACCCGGCCGTCGTCCAGACGGATCGCGGGCACCGTGCCGGTAGGGTTGATCGCGAGGTAGGCCTCGCTGCGTCCGGCGCCTTCAAAGATGCTCACGATTTCGGTGCGATAGGCGTGTCCGAGGTGGTTGAGCAGCAGGCGCACCTTCCAGCCGTTTTGCGAAGGCAGGTAGTCGAACAGGGTCAGCATGGCGCAGCTCCGTCTCGAAAGCGCGAAGGGTGCCAGTTCGCGCGATGCCGTGCCATCCGGATTTTGCGATCGATCAGCCGAAGCGATCGGCAAAGGCGTCGGTGGCTTCGACCAGTTTGTCCACGATCGCCGGATCGGCTGCGGAATGTCCGGCCAGCACGACATGGAAGGCGGCTTCCGGCCAGGCCTGGTGCAGTTCGAACGCGATCTTCACCGGGCAGATGATGTCGTAGCGGCCATGCACAATCACGCCCGGGATGTGGCGGATGCGATCGATGTCGCGCAGCAACTGGTCGGGTTCCAGGAACATGCCGTTGCGGAAATAGTGCGCCTCCAGGCGCGCGAGGCTCACCGCTTTGTGCGGTTCGTCGAAATCGCCTGTCGCGTCCGGATCGTGGACCAGCGTGGTACTGCCGCCTTCGTACGCGCTCCATGCCCGCGCGGCCGCAAGCCGGACGGTTTCGTCGCCGCTGTCCAGGCGCCGCCAATAGGCTTCGATCATGTTGCCGCGCTCGGCTTCCGGAATGAAATCGCGGAAGCGCGTCCAGCGTTCCGGAAAGATGCAACGCGCGCCACCATCCATTTCGTTGAACCAGCGCAGTTCTTCTTCACGCGCCAGGAAGATGCCGCGCAACACCAGCCCGGTGACGCGACCGGGATGCGCTTCGGCGTAGGCGAGCGCCAGCGTCGAACCCCAGGAACCGCCGAACACCAGCCAGCGTTCGAGGCCGAGATGCCCGCGAATCTTCTCGATGTCGGCGACCAGATGCCGGGTGGTGTTGGCATCGAGGCTGGCGGCCGGCGTGGATCGACCCGCGCCGCGCTGGTCGAACAGCACCACGCGCCAGCGTGCAGGATCGAAAAAGCGGCGGTGATAGGGCGACAACCCCGCACCCGGGCCGCCGTGCAGGAACACTACCGGCAAGCCGTCGGGGTTGCCGCATTCCTCGACATGCAACGTGTGTCCGTCGCCGACGTCGAGCCGTTCGGTGCGGTACGGTTCGATTTCGGGATAGAGCTCTCGCACGATGCCTCTCGAGCGAATCGGACCTCGACTCCAATTCGTCATTCGGGGGCCGCCGCGCTGTTTGCGGGCGGAATCCGGAAATCCACTTCGTTGTCGGACTCCGGAACTGTATTCCGTGTTCGGCCTGCGATGGAGCCGCCGACCACCCGGAAGGACGAGCGACGGGGTTCCTCGTTAAACCTTGTAACCGCGATGGATCGCGACGATGCCGGCGGAAAGATTGCGCACCTGCACATCGCGGAAACCGGCCGTCTCCATCATCGTCTTCAGCGTTTGCTGGTCCGGATGCTTGCGGATCGACTCGGCGAGATAGCGGTAGCTGTCTTCGTCGTGCGCCACCAGCTTGCCGATGCGCGGCAGCACCTGGAACGAATGGAAGTCGTACAGCGGCTTCAGCCAATCCTGGTTGACGCGCGAAAATTCCAGGATCAGCGCGCGGCCGCCCGGCTTCAGCACACGCAGCATTTCGCGCAAGGCCTTGTCCTTGTCGGTGACATTGCGCAGCCCGAACGCGATCGTCACCGCATCGAACGACGCGTCAGGGAACGGCAGGGCTTCGGCATTCACCTGCGCCCAGCGCAAACCCTGCAGGAGGCCGCGGTCCAGCAGCCGGTCGCGGCCCACGCGCAGCATTTCCGCATTGATGTCGGCGACGACGATCTCGCCCTTGTCGCCCACGCGCGGCAGCAGCAGCGCGGCGATGTCGCCGGTACCGCCCGCAAGGTCGAGCACGCGGTCGCCCTTGCGCACGCCGGATGTCGCGACGAAATGTCGCTTCCACAAACGATGGACGCCGAACGACATCAAGTCGTTCATCACGTCGTACTTGCCGGCGACCGACGAGAACACCTCGCCGACGAGTTTCTGCTTTTCGGCCATCGGCACTTCGCGATAGCCGAAGTGGGTGGTGGCGGTTGGATGCGAATCGCTCATGCCGACATTCTAGGGCGACTTTGCGCCATGCTCGAAAAAAAGAGCCCCTCGCGTGCGGAGGGGCTCCGTGTTTGCCGAAAACGCGGGGATTCACTTCACCGGATTGCCGTCCGCGTCGATCACGTGGACTTCGCCCAGGTTCAGCGCGCGCACCGGCTTCTCGATCTTCGACAGGTCGCCGACGATCACCCAGGTCAGTTGGCCCGGATGGATCACTTCCCGGGCCGCCGCATTGACGTCGGCGTCCTTCTGGGCTTCGATGCGCCCCTTCAAGGTTTGCACGTAGTCGTCCGGCCGGTCGTACGTGACGATGCCGGCGACCGCCGACAACACCGCCCGCGAGGTTTCGTACTGGCCCGGCATGCGGCGGATGTCGTTGTCCTTGATCTTCTGGATCTCCGTGTCGGTGAGCGGCTTGTCGCCGATCACCGCCCGCGCTTCCTTCAGCACTTCCTCCGCCGATGGCGCGGTCTTGTCGGTCTGAACCGGCGCGTACATCAGGAACGGGCGCTGGCCGATCGCACTCGGACTGAAGCTGAAGGCGCCGTACGCCCAGTGCTTGTCCTCGCGCAGGTTCATGTTGAGGCGCGAGGTGAAGGTGCCGCCGAACGCGCTGTCCATGGTGCCGATCTCGAGATCGTTGGGCGCCTTGGTCGACGGCGCAACCAGGCCGGCGATGATCACCGATTGCTGCGCGCCAGGACGATTCACCAGGTACACGCTGGACTGGGCCGGATATTCCACCTTGGCCAGGTTCTTCGGCGGAACCGGCGTCGCCGGCGCCTTCCAGTCGCCGAACACCTTTTCGAGCTGCGGAATGATCTTGGCCAGCGTGGTGTCGCCCGCGACCAGGATCTTCATGTTGTCGGGACGGATGTAGTCGTGCACGAAGCCGTGCATGTCGGCCGTAGTCAACGACTTGATCGAGTCTTCCGTGCCCGAGCCGGTGAACGGAATCGCGTACGCGTTGCCCTTGCCGTACAGGATCGGCGGCAGCAGGCGCAGTGCGAGCGCGGTCGGTTGGGTCTTCTCCTGCGCGATGCCGGCCAGCCACTGCCCGCGCAGGCGCGACACGTCTGCATCGCGGAATGCCGGGTTGCGCACGATGTCGGCATACAGCGCCAGCGAATCGGCGAGGTTGTCGTCCAGCGCACTCATCCATGCGTTGCAGGTATCGAGGTCGCAACCGGTCGCGATCTCGGCGCCGAGCCGCTGCTTGCGCTTGGCGATTTCGACCGAGTCGAGATCCTTGGTGCCCTCGTCGAGCATGCCCATCGTGAAGCTGGACGTGCCGAGCTTGCGGCCCTGGTCCGCAGCGTAGCCCGCGTCGAACAGCGCCTCGACCTGCACCACCGGGATCGAGTGGCGTTCGGCCAGCACCACTTCGATGCCGTTCTTCAACTTGCCACGCTGCAGGTTCGGGAAACTGAGGTCGGGGAACGCCGTCACCTGCGGCACGCCCTTGCTGCGGTCGACGTCGCTCCTGGTGACCTTGTAATCACCCTTGGGCGAGAGTTGGTTGGCCGGACGCCCGGGGATCGCGGCGCGACCGGCTTCGGTGGCCATGTCCTTGGCGTCCACCTTGCCCGGCACCACGGTGAGCGTGTAGTCGCCCTGCGAGAGCCACTTGTCGGCAGCGGCTTTCACCTCGGCCGGTGTCGCCGCCATGGTGACGTCGTAGTCCTTCTTCCACGCGCCCGGGTCGCCGCGATAGACCTGGCCCTCGGCCAGCGTCACGGCTTTGCCGGAGAAGCCGCCGATCTGCTCCAGCCCGCGGATCGTGGAAGCCTGGTAGGTGGTCTGCGCGCGCTTCAGTTCATCCGCGCTCGGTCCGTCCTTGAGGAATTTCTGCCATTCATCGGCGATCGCGGCATCGACCCTGGCCGGATCGACGCCCTTCTTCACGTCCACCTGCAGCATCGTCATGCTGGCCAGTTCGAACGTCATGTTGTAGACCGAGACATCGTCGGCCAGCTTGTCCTTGTAGACCAGGCGCTGGTACAGGCGCGAGGTCTTGCTGCCGCCCAGCACCTGCGTGGCGAGGTCCAGCATCAGCCGGTCGTTGCCGGGCGCATCGAGTCCGGGCGTGTTCCACTCGCGGTAGATGCGAATTTGCGCGACGTTGTCGGTCATCGTGCCGCTGGACGACTTCGTGTTCGGTGCGACCCACGCCTGCGGCCGCGGCACCCGTGGGCCCGCCGGGATGTCGCCGAAATACTTCATGGCCTTCTCGCGCGCCTGCGCCGGCGTGATGTCGCCGACCAGCACCAGTGTGGTGTTGGCCGCGCCGTAGTAATCGCGGAACCACTGTTTCACGGTGCCGAGCGAGGCGGCATTCAGGTCCGCCATCGAACCGATCGTGTCGTGGTGATAGGGATGATCGGCCGGGAAGACGTTGGCCTGGATGTTTTCATAGACCCGGCCATAGGGCTGGTTCTCGTCCTGGCGCTTTTCGTTCTGCACCACGCCGCGCTGGGTGTCGAGTTCCTTCTGGCCGATCGCGCCGAGCAGGTGGCCCATGCGGTCGGACTCCATCCACAACGCCATGTCGAGCGCGGTAGTCGGCACGGTCTCGAAATAGTTGGTGCGATCCAGCCAAGTCGTGCCGTTCATCCCGGTGGCGCCGACCAGTTCGAATGGCTTGAAGTAGCTGCCCTTGTGGTTCTCCGACCCCGAGAACATCAGGTGCTCGAACAGATGCGCGAAGCCCGTCTTGCCTTCGGGCTCGTACCCCGAGCCCACATGGTACCACACGCTCACCGCCACGATCGGCGCCTTGTGGTCTTCGCTGACCACCACGGTGAGGCCGTTGGGCAAGGTGAAACGGGTGTAGGGAATGTCGATCTTGTTGCCCGTGTCCGCGGCCTGGGCCGCGCCTGCGAGGACGGTGATTCCGAATACTGCCAACCACGCCAGCCAATGCGTACGCATCTGAAGCCCTCCCCCGGACGTTGAGTTGTCGCCGAACCGTAGCCGGGCATCGGAGATAAAGCAACGGCTGGAAGGCACCCTCGGCGGCGGCGGGTTTACACTCGGCAAAAGCCAGGGAAAACGGCCATGCAGCGTTGCCTGATCACCGGCGCCAATCGCGGGCTAGGGTTGGCCTTCGTCACCCAGTTGCTGGAACGCGGCGCGCGCGTGCTGGCGTGCTGCCGCAATCCGTCGCAAGCCAAGGTGCTGGACGCGCTGGCGGCGGCGCACGGCGACCGACTCGCGATCCACGCACTGGACGTGGCCAATCCGGCCGCGATCGGCAAGTTGCCGCAGGTCGCGGCACGTTACCTGCAACGCGTCGACCTGCTGATCAACAACGCCGGAATCCTGGTGTCGGGCGAACGCTTCGGCAACGTCAAGCCGGAATCGCTGGCGGAAAGTTTTGCGGTGAACGCCACGGCACCGTTGCTGATCACGCAGGCGCTGGCACCCCTGCTGGCGCTGGGCAACAAGCCGCGGGTGTTGTGCATCACCACCCAGCTCGCCTCGATCGCGCAGGCGTCGGGGTTCCGCACCCTGAGTTACGCGATGAGCAAGGCGGCCCTGAACATGGCCGTCAAAAGGCTTGCGGCGGAACTCACGCCGCGCGGGATCGTGGTGCTCGCCGCGCATCCCGGCTGGATCCGGACCGAAATGGGTGGCAGCGGCGCCACGCTCGCGCCGGCGGATTCCGCGCACGCATTGCTCGGCCTGATCGAGCACGCCCAGGCGCGCGACGCCGGAAAATTCCTGGCCCACGACGGTGCCGAATTGCCCTGGTGAGGGTTGTCGTACGCTTGCAGAGAGAGAGCGTTGCCGGTGTGATCCGCTCTGCTGCCGTAGCGTGATCCACGACAACACTTTGCAATTGCTTTCAATTCCCCGTGACCCGTGGCACACGCGATGCTTCGTTTCCCCTGCCGGGGCGTCCCGGCATGGTGACGGCAGGGGGCAACATGAAAGCCGAAACGTTCGTATTGCGCAGCTTGTACGCGATGACGGCCCTGGTGGTGGTGTTCGGGGTGTGTGCGTTCCTGATCCACGCGCATTGATTTCAAGCTTGCGCCGGTGATCGTGGCGCAGAAAACTCCGGGGCACACCGGATGGCTGCGCTGCGCGAGGCGATAATGGCGGGATGTTGCACGTCATCCTGTTTCAACCCGAAATTCCGCCCAACACAGGCAATGTGATCCGGCTGTGCGCGAACGCCGGGGCGTCGCTGCACCTGATTCGTCCGCTCGGGTTCGAGCTGGACCACGCCAAGTTGCGCCGCGCGGGACTCGATTACCACGAGTTCGTCGACGTGACGGCACACGACGACCTCGATGCTTGCATGGCATTCCTGCAGCGCCCCCGCGTGTTCGCTTTCACCAGCTCCGCAACGCGCCGCTACACCGAGACGTGCTTCGCCGACGGCGACGCATTGCTGTTCGGCCGCGAGACCAGTGGCCTGCCGGATGTGGTGCTGGCATCCGTTCCGGAATCGCAGCGCCTGCGTTTGCCGATGCAGCCCGGGAACCGCAGCCTCAATCTTTCCAACGCGGTGGCGGTCGCGGTGTACGAGGCGTGGCGGCAGCTGGGTTTTCCGGGAGCAATCTGATTGCCGTCGTCCGTGATCGCTGTTTCGATCAAGGATCGAGAAGCTCACTCTTCGTATCTTCGGAGATCAGCCCATGGAGCCACCATCCGTGGCCCGGCTTTTCACGACGGCGGTTCAGCGCAACAGAATCCATATTCCCAGCACCGCGAACAGCGCCGCCGCGGCAAGCCGCGTGGCTCGCAGCGGCAATCGCGCCGCGAAGCGCGCGCCGAGGAACACCACCGGCACGTTCGCGACCAGCATGCCGGCGGTGCTGCCGGCGATCACCTGCCACAGCGGGTGGTAATGCGCACCCAGCACGACGGTCGCGATTTGCGTCCGGTCGCCGAGTTCGGCCAGGAAGAACGCGATCACGGTGGCGACGAAAACGCCGTGGCCTGGACGGGACGGCGCATCGAGCGGCTCGGCCTTTTCCGGCAGCAGTGCCCATGCGGCAACTGCAAGGAAGGACAGGCCGATCAACCAGCGCTGCACTGCGGGCGTCATCCAGTGCGCCAGCCATGCGCCCGCTTCGGCGGCGATCGCATGGCTGAGCAGCGACGCGGCCAGGATGCCCGCGCAGATCGGCCACGGTTTGCGGAACTTGGCCGCGAACACCAGCGACAGCAGTTGGGTCTTGTCGCCGATCTCCGCCAGCGCGACCGCACCGAGTGAAACGAGGAAGGCTTGCAAGGCAATCTCCGGGGCCGGGTGCACGACAATCCGCACGCGCGTCCCGGCCCGGGTGCATCGCGTGTGAACTGTCGGTCTCGCCGATCACGACAGGATGCCAGCTGGCATCCTGTCGCGTTGAGAAGTGCAGGAAAGCACTTTTCCAACAATCGAATGTCCGATCGCCCGCGCCACGGCCTGCCAGCCGAGTGTGTTGACGCGAGCCCTTCGACCGCTGCCGAAGGCGGCTACTCCCCGACGGAGTGCCGGCAGGGTAACGGCGAGCCGCATCCGCCGCAACGCCGGGCGGCGGTTAATCGCACGACGCTACAATTCCGGGATGTCCGAACGTGAACCGAACGCCTGGATTCCCCAACCGCTGCGCAGGCTCGGCGGCCTCGCCCTCACGCTGGCCCTGAACCGCTTGCTGGCGCTCGATTCCGATGCGCGGGCCGCGATCGGCAAGCTGGAGGGCCGCCGCATCGGGGTGCACCTGCGCGGGCCGGAAATCGCCTTCGCGATCGCCGCCCGCAACGGCACCCTGCAGATCGAACCGCCGCCCGGCGCCGACAACGACGGCAGCGCCAATGATTTCGAGGTCAACGCCACGCCCGGTGCCCTGCTGGCGATGGCACTCGGTCGCGGCAACGGCGACGCGCGCCCCGCGGGCAAGGTGGAGATCGCGGGTGACGCCGAACTGGCGCACCGCGTGCAGCAGCTCGCGCGCGACTACAAACCGGATTTCGAAGCGGCGTTCGCGGCGGTGTTCGGCGAAGTGGCCGGCACCGCGATCGCGCGCGCGCTGCACGATGCCGCGCAATGGATCGGCCAGGGCGCAAGGCATTTGCGCGACGACGGCGTCGACTGGTTGCGCGACGAAGCGCGCTTGACCGTGCCGCCCGCCGAGATGAATGCCTTCCTCGACGACGTGGACGCGTTGCGTGAGCGCACCGAGCGCCTGGCCGCGCGCGTGAAGAACCTGGATCGCCGGCCATGACGCCGCTGCGCCTGTTGCCGCGCGTCGTGCATGTCGCCGCGGTACTGGTGCGCTATCGCATCGATGACCTGATCGACGAAGCGCACGGCATGCGCCCGTTGCGCTGGCTGCGCGCGCTGCTGCCGCGGCCGCGCAACCGGATCGCCGCGCTGCCGCGCGGTGCGCGCCTGCGCCTCGCGCTGACCGAACTCGGCCCGATCTGGGTCAAGGCGGGGCAGGTGTTGTCCACCCGCCGCGACCTGATCCCCGAAGACGTCGCCGACGAACTCGCGCACCTGCAGGACCAGGTGCCGCCGTTCCCCGGTGCGATCGCGCGTGCGATCGTCGAGGAGTCGCTGGGCAAGCCGATCGGCGAGCTGTACGCGAGCTTCGACGAAGCGCCGCTGGCGTCGGCCTCGATCGCGCAGGTACACGCGGCACGCCTGCTGCCGTCTTTGCCCCCCTCTTCCTCCGGGAGAGGGGTTAGGGGCGAAGGTTCGCGCTCGCGCGGCGTGGCGTTTGGCGAATTCGTACCCTCACCCGGCGCTGCGCGCCACCCTCTCCCGGAGGGAGAGGGAAATTTTGAGCAGCCTTCGGCTGCCCGCCCCATGGGCCGCGAGGTCGTGGTCAAGGTGCTGCGCCCGAACGTCGCGAAGAACATCGCGCGCAACCTGGAGTTGCTAGATGCGCTGGCCGGCCTGGTGGAGCGCTGGCATCCGCAGGCCGACAAGATCCGCCCGCGCGACATGTTCAACGAAGTCGCCAAGACCCTGCACAACGAGTTGAACCTGCAGAACGAAGGCGCCAACGCCAGCCTGTTGCGCCGCAACTTCGAGGACTCCTCGGACCTGTACGTGCCGGAAATCTTCTGGTCGCATACCGGCGAAAAAGTGCTGACGATGGAGCGCGTGCACGGCATTCCGGCCGACGATGTCGCCGCGCTCGACAAGG
>DASZTT010000153.1:0-2176 GCA_035547895.1 Rhodanobacteraceae bacterium | reverse complement strand
TGGGGCAAGCTCATGGTCATCGACGGCTGCACGATGGTGTCCACGCGCGACAACTTCCTCTACCACGAGATGATGTCGCATCCGGCGCTGTTCACCCACGCGCGCGCCAAGCGCGTCGTCATCATCGGCGGCGGCGACTGCGGCACGCTGCGCGAGGTGTTGCGCCATCCGGACGTCGAATCGGCGGTGCAGATCGAGATCGACGAGCAGGTGACGCGGCTGGCGGAAAAGCATTTCCCGGAACTGTGCGAATCGAACCACGATCCGCGCGCGAAACTGCTGTTCGATGACGGGATCAAGTACATGGCCGATGCCGCGCCCGATTCGCTGGACGTGGTGATCGTCGATTCCACCGATCCGGTCGGCCCGGCGGAAGGCCTGTTCAACGCGAAGTTCTACGCCAGCTGCTTCCGCGCGCTGCGCGAAGGCGGCATCCTCGTGCAGCAGTCGGAATCGCCGCTGGTGCTGCTGGACCTGATCCAGTCGATGCACCGGGCGATGCGCCAAGTCGGGTTCTCGTGCACCCGCACACTGCCGTTCCCGCAGCCGTGCTATCCGACCGGCTGGTGGAGTTGCACGCTCGCGCGCAAGGACGGCGGACTCGATGCCTTCCGCGAACATGACGCTGCCGCGAAGCCGTTTGCCACGCGCTACTACAACGCGGACGTGCACCACGCTGCGCTCGCGCAGCCTGAATTCATGCGCACCGCGTTGCATACCTGAATGCGCACTGCGCCTGTATGCGGGCGCAATCGGCCAGTAAGCATTCATCCGCCCGACATTAGCTTCACCCGACTTCTCTCCGGTACCCGCCATGCGCCACGTCGTCACCCCTTCCGTTGTTGCCGCGCTGTTCGCCTGCGGCGGCGTTCTCGCGAGCCTTCCTGCCTCCGCGCAACTTGCCGCGCCGGCTTCCGCGGCAAGCAGTCCGGCCATCGCCAGCACGGCGGGCCCGGCGCCGCAGTTGTCGGCCGCGGACCAGAAGCGCGCAGAAGCCATCCAGCAATACCAGCACGACCTGGTCAACGTGGTCGCGTTGCGCGCCGACCCCGATTACCTGCTGGGCGCCGCGATCCTTGCGCGGCCGTTCAAGAACCAGACGCCCGGTCTGGACTTCGATTCCCTGAGCCAGCGTGCCGCCACCGCGCCCGATGCCGGCGCCGCGGCCCGGTGGGTGCGTCTGGATCTGTGCGCGGGCAAGGACGATTGCCCGAACGCGAAGGCCTTCGATTACCTCCAGAAGAATGCCGCCGACAACGCGGCGGTATGGATCGTGGCGATGGATGTCGCCGCCGAAAGCAAGAACGCCAAGGCCGAGCAGGCTGCACTCGAAAAAGCCGCCGCGGCACAGACCTACGATGATTATTACGGCAAGGCGCTGGCCGGCGTTGCCAAGGCCGTCGAGGTGCTGCCGCCGCTCGCCGACACCACCCAGGGCGCGCATGGCGGACAGCCGGACAACGGCGATGGCGTGCGCGTGCTGGTCGCTGCCAGCGCGACCCAGAACCATCTGCGTCCGAATCTCAAGCCGGTGGTGGATGCGTGCACCAAGGAAGCGGTGGCCAAGCATCATCAGACGCGGCAGGCCTGCCTGAAGCTCGCGCACACCCTGGCATGGGGATCGAGCCCGATCGCGCGCGCGGTCGGCCTGCACATCCAGGGCGAACTGCAGCCCGCGAAGAAGTCGGAAAACGACCAGGCTGCCCGGAACGTCGCCTGGCAGGTGCACGCGTATTCCAGCCTGTTGCAGCGTGCGCTGACCGATCAAACGCTGGCGACGCAATGGCTCACGGCGGCGCGCAACGGCGGCACCGAGCTCAGCCTGGTGCTTGCGACGCTGCGGGCCAACAACGTTTCGACCGATGCACCGGCCGACGCGGCGCCCGCATCGGCCGGCTCCAGCGGGCGATGAGCGGGCCCTGACGATGCGCGAATTGTTGTTGCTGCGGCACGCCGAGGCCATGAATGCCGGCCCGGACGGGCGAGATGCCGAGCGTCCGCTCAGCGTGCATGGCCAGGCGGAGGCGCGCGATGTGGGAATCTGGCTGGCCGGCCAGGGCGCGCAACCGGATGCGGTGCTGTGTTCACCGGCGCGTCGCGCGCAGATGACGGCAGACGCCGTATGCGCGGCACTGCACACCCGCACGCCGCAATTCCTGCCGGGCATCTACCGGGC
>DASZTT010000152.1:0-3552 GCA_035547895.1 Rhodanobacteraceae bacterium | reverse complement strand
AAAGATGCCTCGCGGTCGCCGGCTGCCGCGCGAGGAATTCCAGGATCGACTTGCCCTGCTCGAAACCGCCGTCCGGAAACATCCTGCCCATCACGCGGCGCGCGCCCGGTTCGTGGGCATTGGCGCGGAACACGAAAGCCGACTGTGGTTGTTTGCCGTTGGCGAAATCGCGTGGATACGGAACGCTCCAGCCGGTCAGCGCACGCGAGAATTCGGTGACGTCGTTCTGCGTGTAGCCCGCGTTCACGCCGACGGTATGCAGTTCCATCGCCTCGCGGCCGAGGTTTTCATTCAGCCCGCCGGCCTTGCCCTCGGCCATGTCGCCCTTGCGCGCGAGGCGCGCCGCGATGCGACGGCCCATCGCCGAATCCGGTCCCACCGAACGCGCGTTGTCCAGATACAGCAACATCGCCGGATGGGTTTCGACCGCGAGCAACAGGTCGGCGAAGCGACCGGTGACATGCGGACGGATCGCCTCCCGCTCCATCGGCGCCGCGAACAATTGTGCTGCCCGCTTGTCCACCGACACCGCGAAATGGTTGGACCAGAAATGCACCAGCCGCTCCACGAACGGGGTGTCGGTAGTGGTGGCGATCCGGTAACGCGCCGCAGCTTCCGCCAGCAGCTCCTTGCGCGTCTCCTGCCGGAAAGGTTTCAGCGCCTGCTTCAGTGCCGCGGCGTTGGCTTCGTTTTCCTGCGACGCCAATGGCATGTCGCCCGTCAAAAACGCGCGCCGGCCGCGCCCGCCCTGCATGAACTCGCGCCGCGTCATCAGCAACCGGGCTTCTTCGCGAAGGTAATCGAGGCTGCTCGGCAAACCCGCGAAAGCGCTGCCGCCATCGGCGCCGCGCGCAAGCTGTGACATCAACCATTCGCGCGGATCGTGGATGCCCGCCAGTTCACCCGGCCTGGCACCCAGCCCGAAGCGATTGACCGCCGCGGTGACATCGTTGCCGGAAGCGTTCATGGATTCGTCTCGCGTCATGCCGATAGACGCGATAACGCTGCCCGCGCGGTTCCGGTTGACCGGCAGCCCGCATGTTCAGGTTCACCGCGTCACTCGCCCGCGACGGTCATCCTGCCGATCAGGATCGAGCCGGTGAGGATCGACGAGCGAGGATCCACATCCGAGCCGATCGCCTGCACATCCATGAACATGTCGCGCAGATTGCCCGCGATGGTGATTTCCTGGACGGGATACGCGATTTCGCCGTTCTCGATCCAGAAGCCCGCCGCGCCGCGCGAATAATCGCCGGTGACGATGGATACGCCCTGGCCGATCAGTTCGGTGACCAGCAGGCCCGTGCCCATCCTCTGCAACAGCCGGTCGAAATCGGCGGCCTCGCCGTCCGCCGAACCCGGCCCGACCACGAGGTTGTGCACGCCGCCCGCGTTGCCGGTGGTCTGCAATCCCAGCTTTCGCGCCGAATAGCTGCCCAGCACGTAGCGTTGCAGCACGCCGCCTTCGACCAGTGCGGATTCGTGCGTCGCCACGCCTTCGGCGTCGAACGTGCCCGACGCGTGCCCGCGCGGCAGGAAAGGCTTTTCAAGCATGGTGACGAACGCAGGCAGCACCGGCTTGCCCGCGTGGTCGAGCAGGAAACTCGCGCGACGGTACAACGAGCCGCCGCTGACGGCCGACACCAGGTGTCCGACCAGCGAACGCGCCACTTCCGGCGCGAACAGCACCGCGCATTCGCGCGTCGACAGTTTGCGCGCGCCCAGCCGTGAGGCCGCGCGTCCGGCCGCCCTGGTCCCGATACCGGCAAATGCCGGGAACGTGTTCGCGTCGCGCACGTATTCGTACCAGCCGTCGCGCTGCATCGCCTCGCCCGTGCCCGCGATCAACGAGCACGAAACCGAATGATGCGTGCCGCGCTCGCGTCCGACGAAACCGTGCGAATTCGCGTACACGCCGAGCGCGTCGCCGCACTGCACGCTCGCGCCTTCCGAATTGGTGATCGCACCGTGGTCACGGCCCGCGGCTTCGACCTCGCGGCCGATGTCGATCGCGCGATGGACGTCCAGCCTCCACGGATGCCAAAGGTCGAGATCGGGAAATTGCGTCTGCATGAGCGCCGCGTCGGCCAACCCTGCGCAGGGATCGGGTTCGGTGTAGCGCGCGATCGCGCAGGCCTGCGCGATGGTCGCTTCGATGGACGTCGGCTTCAGGTCGGCGGTGGAAGCGCTGCCCTTGCGCTGTCCGAAAAACACCGTAAGCCCGAAACCGCGATCGCGATTGCGCTCGACGGTTTCCGCCTCGCCCAGACGAACGTTGACCGAAAGCCCGGTGCTGACGCTGGCCGAAACTTCGGCCTGCGACGCCCCCGCGGCGCGCGCGCGACGCAGCACGTCATCGGCCAGGTCGGCGAGACGCTCCAGTTCCGCAAGGCTGTCGTCAGCTGTCACAATGTCGGTATCCACTCGGGTTTCCATTCGAACGATTCGACCACGCCGCGATGCGCAGTCAGGAAGAAACGCAGGACAATGAACGCCCCAGCCGCAGCGCGCGCCGCCGCGAAGCGCTGGACGTGCTGGCGTTCGCGAAACAACTGTCGGAACTGCCGCCGGCGCGCCTTGCCAAACTGGACTTGCCGGACGACGTGCGCGACGAGCTCGTCGAAGTGCAACGCACGCCTTCGCACATCGCGCACAAGCGCCAGCTTGCCCACCTCGCGAAACTGATGCGCGCGCACAACGAAGAAGCCTTCGCGCCCGCGCGCGCGGCGCTGGCCAACGACCGCGGCAGGAACGCCCGCGAAACCGCGGCGCTGCACCGCGCCGAAGCGCTGCGCGAAGACCTGCTGGGCGACAACGCCGACGCGGCACTCACGGCATTCATCGCCGCGCACCCGTCCGTCGATCACCAGCACCTGCGTGCGCTGATCCGGCAATCCCGCCGCGAACGCGAGGCCAGCAAACCGCCGCGCGCGCAACGCGAACTGTTCCGCCTGCTGCGCGACCTCGACGCAAGCTGATCACGCGGACGTTCCGCCAACCGTCATCGCGGTGATTTTCGTCGTCGGCATGCCGACGCCGACCGGCACGCTCTGGCCTTCCTTGCCGCAAACGCCGACGCCCTCGTCGAGCTTCAGGTCGTTGCCGAGCATCGCGACGCGGGTCAACACCTCCGGCCCCGAACCGATCAGGGTCGCGCCCTTCACCGGCCGCGTGACCTTGCCGTGTTCGATCAGGTAGGCCTCGTTCGCGCTGAACACGAACTTGCCGTTGGTGATGTCCACTTGCCCGCCGCCGAAATTGACCGCGTACAGGCCGCGCTTGACCGAGGCGATGATTTCCTGCGGATCGCGTTCGCCCGGCAGCATGTACGTGTTCGTCATGCGCGGCATCGGCAGGTGTGCGAACGATTCGCGGCGGCCATTGCCGGTCGGCGCCATGCCCATCAACCGTGCGTTGTGCTTGTCCTGCATGTAACCGACCAGGCGGCCGTTTTCGATCAGGGTCGAGCAGTGCGTGGGCGTGCCTTCGTCGTCGATCGACAGCGAACCGCGCAGTCCCTGCAGCGTGCCGTCGTCGACGACGGTCACGCCG
>DASZTT010000151.1:0-15865 GCA_035547895.1 Rhodanobacteraceae bacterium | reverse complement strand
AACATCACGCCGCTGATCGACGTGATGTTGGTGTTGCTGGTGATCTTCATGATCACGGCACCGCTGGTGCAGCACAACATCAAGATCGACCTGCCCCAGCCCAATCCGAACTCGAAGCCCGACGAGATCACGCCGCATACGCTGTTCATCCAGGCCGACGGCACGATGACCTGGGACAACGTGCCGATCAGCAACGTCGATCTGCAGGCGCAGCTGGCGACGATCGGCGCCAAGACGCTGGACCAGCAGCCGCAGGTGCACATCAAGGCCACGGACGACACGCAGTACAACTATTTGGCCGAAGTGATGGCCGAGGCACGTCGTTACAACGTGCAGAAAATCGGCTTCGAGAAGTGAGGATCTGACGTCATGGCGATGAGTCTTGGCGACAACTCGGGAAGCGACATCCCGCGCGCCGAAATCAATGTGACCCCGCTGGCCGACGTGATGCTGGTGCTGCTGATCATCTTCATGATCACGGCGCCGCTGATGTCGCACAAAGTCAAGGTCGACCTGCCGCGAGCCGATCCCAACACCAAGCCGGTGCCGATCGACGTGCCGCCCATCGACCTTGCAGTGGAAGCCGACGGCACGCTGTACTGGAACGACAGTCCCATCAGCGATGCGATCTTATCCGCCAAATTGCGAGCCGAAGCGAGCAATACGCCGCAGCCGGAGCTCGACATTCGCGCCGACAAGACCACGCCGTACAGCATCATCTGGAAAGTGATGCAGGAGGCAAAGGACGCGGGCATGGTGCACGTGGGCTTCATTACCCACGGCAAGGGCAAGAACGGTTCGAATCCGGACTGAAGGGTTCGGCAGGGTCACGAAAATGCCGCGCATTGCGCGGCATTTTTTTGCTCAAGCCAGGATCGCGAGATAACGGCGCACGGTGGGGGCGAGTCCCTCGTACAACGCTTCGCCGATCAATGCGTGCCCGATCGAAACTTCCGCCAACTGCGGAATGGCACGCCGGAACGCGCCAAGGTTTTGCTGGTTGAGGTCGTGGCCGGCATTCACCGCGAGTCCTTCTGCCGCCGCGCGAGCAGCAGTGCTTGCGCAACGCGCCAGCTCGGCGTCGGCATTTCCTCCCGCAAAGGCGTGCGCGTACGGTCCGGTGTAAAGCTCGACACGCGCCACGCCGATGGCGCGCGCCTGCTGCAGGCCATCGAGCGTGCCGGCGTCGACGAACAACGAGACGCGGCAGCCGGTTGCATTGAGTTCCGCGACCAATGGTGCCAACCGACCGATGTCGCGGGTGAGATCGAAGCCGTGGTCGGAGGTGATTTGGCCGTCCGAATCGGGAACCAGGGTGGCCTGTGCCGGCCGGGCTCGCCGCACGAGTTCGACGAACCCCGGATAACCCGCGCGCGCCGGCGCAAACGGATTGCCTTCGATGTTGAACTCCACGCGATGGCTTCGTGTCAGTTCAGCCAGCAGCGCGACGTCCTCGGCGGTGACGTGGCGGCGATCCGGCCGCGGGTGCACGGTGATGCCGCCGCATCCCGCGGCGATGCAGGTTTCAGCGGCCTTTCGCAGATCGGGTTCGCCTCCGCCACGCGCGTTGCGCAGAACGGCGATCTTGTTGAGGTTGACGCTCAGGGCTGTCATCGAGTTGGAGTGCGCCCGGTAAACCCAATCATCCAGCGCGGCCACGGCGAAAACCGCACGATCAATGCCGTATCGGCCATGATGGCACGAAAGCACAAAAAAGGCGCGGAGATGAACTCCGCGCCGGAGGGTGCAATTCACGGCACTCGCTGTGCGCCGTGAACCTACGGGGAGACTACCCGTACTCCTGAGACCCCGCTCCCCCGGTGGAGTTCCCCAGACGACGCGCCCTGGTCAGCCAGGCCGATCGGCAAATGGCTGGAACGCAAAAATCCGGCGGTTGCCGCCGCGCCAAGCCAGGCTTCCGCGGTAACCCGGCGCGGGATCGAACCCCGAAACCCGCCAATCCCCTGCTTCACCGAGCGCGGGGTCAGTGCGTGCCAGTTCCCAGTCCGGGCCGCTGACGTGTGCAAAGGCGAGGCGCGCCAGCCCGAACGACAACCCCTCGCCCACGGCTTTCAGGACGGCTTCCTTTGCGCACCACAAACCGATGAACGCCTGGTCCCGGGCTTCCGGGTCGAGCGCGCTCAGCGCATCGGCCTCGCCGCCGTCGAAAAAGCGCCGCGCGATTTCGATCGCGCGCAGGTTCTTGCCGAGCCGTTCGATGTCGACACCGACCTCGCCGCGGCGTGAAAGCGCCGCCAAGGCGTAGTCGCCGCTGTGCGACCAGTTGAACTCGAGTGGTGCACCATCGCCGCGCGCGCCTGCCGAATGGGCAAGATAGGGTTTGCCGCGCGCATCTTCGTCCAGTGTCACGCTGGATGTGGAAACGCCAAGATACCCGGCCAGCAGCGCGACCAGCGGTGCGCGTTTCTGCGAAGGCGCGTACGGAATCCGCCAGAGGTGGATCGAGTGGTCGTCCAGGCTCGGCGCAACTTCGATCGGATTCGTGCGCACGAATTCCAGATGCAGCGACATCGACAGGATCGCTCGATCAGTACCGCACGCGCTCGTCGTACAGCCGCTTCACGACCGAGGGATCCGCGAGCGTGGACGTGTCACCGAGCGCGGAAAGGTCGACCTCGTGGTTGCCGGCTTCGGCAATCTTGCGCAGGATCCTGCGCATGGTCTTGGCCGAACGTGTTTTCGGAAGCGCCGCCGCCCATTGCAGGTATTCCGGCGCGGCAAAAGGCCCGATCCGCTCGCGGATGCCGCCGATGAGTTCCTTCTTGAGCGCATCGCTCGGCGCCACGCCCTCCTTGGGCGTCACGAACGCGTAGATCGCGGTGCCCTTGATGTCGTGCGGACAGCCCACCACCGCCGCTTCGGCCACGCGTGGGTCGGCCATCATCGCGCTCTCGATCTCGGCGGTGCCGATGCGGTGCCCCGCCACGTTGATCACGTCATCGACGCGCCCGGTGATCTTCCAGTCGCCGTCGGCGTCGCGCTCGGCGCCGTCGCCGGTGGTGTACACGCCCGGATAAGTCTTGAAATACGTGTCGATGAACCGCTGGTGGTCGCCGTACACCGTGCGCATCTGCCCGGGCCAGGAATCGGTGATCACGAGGTTGCCGGAGCCGGCGCCCTCGATCGCCTTGCCCTCGGGATCAAGGATCGCGGGCTTGACGCCGAACAATGGCTTCATCGCGGAGCCCGGCTTCAACACCGTCGAGCCCGGCAAGGGGCATATCAGGATGCCGCCGGTTTCGGTCTGCCACCAGGTATCCACGATCGGGCAGCGGCTTTCGCCGACCACGTTGAAGTACCACTCCCACGCTTCGGGATTGATCGGCTCGCCGACCGAGCCGAGCAGGCGCAGCGTCTTGCGCGACGTCTTCTTCACCGGCGCGTCGCCCTCGCGCATCAATGCGCGGATGGCCGTGGGCGCGGTGTACAGGATCGTCACCTTGTGCTTGTCGCAGACCTGCCAGATGCGCGAAGCGTCGGGCCAGTTCGGCACGCCTTCGAACACCAGCGATGTCGCGCCGTTCGCGAGCGGGCCGTACACGATGTAACTGTGCCCCGTGACCCAGCCGACATCGGCGGTGCACCAGTAAACGTCGTCTTCGCGCAGGTCGAAAACCGCTTCGTGCGTGTACGACACCCATACCATGTAGCCGCCGGTGGTGTGCAGCACGCCCTTGGGTTTGCCGGTGCTGCCGGACGTGTACAGGATGAACAGCGGATCCTCCGCGTTCATGGGTTCCGGCTCGCACTCGGGCGACTGGCCTTCCACCAAAGTGTGCCACCAACGGTCACGCGGCGATTGCATGTTCACCGCACCGCCGGTGCGACGCACCACTACCACCGTCTCGATGCTGGTGGTGTCGGGACGCGTCAGGGCCTCGTCGACGTTGTGTTTCAGCGGAATCTTCTTGTTGGCGCGCACACCTTCATCCGCAGTGATGCACACCTTGCATTGCGAATCGGCGATGCGTCCGGCCAGCGCATCGGGCGAAAAGCCGCCGAACACGACCGAATGGATCGCGCCGATGCGCGCGCACGCCAGCATGGCCACGCATGCTTCCGGGATCATCGGCATGTAAATCGCGACGCGGTCGCCCTTCTTCACGCCGAGGTTGCAAAGTGCGTTCGCGAAACGGCAGACATCGGCGTGCAGTTCGCGATAGGTGATGGCGCGCGAAACGTCCGGATCATCGCCTTCGAACAGCAGCGCGGTCTTGTCGCCACGCCTTTCCAGGTGCCGGTCGAGGCAACTGATGGTGGGGTTCAACACGCCATCCGCGTACCAGCGGATGTGCAGGTCTTTCGCATCGAACGAAACATCCCGCGTCTGCGTCGGCGGCTTGATCCAATCCAGCCGCTTCGCGGCGTCCGCCCAGAACATTTCGGGATCGTCGATCGATTCGCGGTAAAGCCGCGCGTAACGGTCGGGCTTGATCTGTTCGGAGGCGGCAAATGCTGACGGAACGGGATGCACCTTGCTCATCGCTCAAGACTCCTCGCGGCCAGACAAGGAAGCTAGCGTAGCAAATTGCCCACCCGCGGCGCTGGAATCGCGTCAGCCCGGATCGGAAGGAGGCAATCGCGGGGGTGTTTCGCCAGGTTTCTTGACGGTACTGCGCAGCGCCTCGAGCTCGCGCTCGGTCATGTGCTCGGGCCGCGAGCTCGCGCGCACGTGCCGGTCGATGAAAACCAGCGCCGCGCCGATGCCGGCAACGAAACCGATGAAAATGCCAAGCCCCATCCAGCCAGGCGAGTGGCTGATGAATGCCAGCATGAAAGCGATCAGTGCAACCAGCGCCAAACCCCAGACCATGGATCACCCCGGCAGCGCGAACCGGCTGGATCATAGCGCAGCCGTGGCGATCGGCGCGACGCTCAGCGCGACAGGAATGGATGTGGCCGCAGCCGGAAAACCCGCCACGCGCGCAGGGCAAGCACGGCCATCCATGCGGCGAAAACCAGCCACGCCATCGACAATCCCCACTCGGCCCGTTCGGCGGCAGGACCCAACCTGGCCATCGGCGTGAGGTATATCAGCGGCAGGCTCGTGCCCATCAGCACGCACGCGACAACGATGACGCAGGCTTGCGCGACATTCCCGAGCGCGCGCGCCGCGAATACCCGAAGCAGCGACAGCGTAGCTGCCGCGATCATCCCGAGCAGGATCAGGGTTGTCAGTGCGTACGCCAACGCACCGAGGTGCAAGAGGTACTCGCTGGCGACCATCATCGCCCACAACCCGACGCACAGGACGAACGGCTTGATGAACGCGGCGCGCAGGACGCTGCGATGCAGCGGCGCATGCCGCCCCAGGCCCGGCAGCAATGCCAGCAGCGCGGGTTCGGCACCATGTTCCCAGCGACGCCGCAGCACGGCGGTCACGGCGAACAGCAGCATGGCCATGCCGAACGCACCCGACCACATCGCACCGCTCACGCCGATGACGACCAACAGCTTGCGCAGGTCGTGCACCCGGTCAAGGCTGGTGAGCAGCATGCAGCCGACGAAAATCGACACCGGCCAGGCCACTGCGCCCAGCCGGCGCAGGTTTCCGGCCGGCGTCCTCGGCATGAACAAGTCACCGCCCAGCGCAACCTGGATGGTTTTCACCGGTGCGCGTGCATCGATGCCGCGCAAGTTGGCATATCGATGCTGCCCGCCATGGCGCTGCCAGAACATCTGCTTGTCGAACGACCATCCCGCGGAGACTGCCTGGCGGCGAAGCTGCAGGATCATCGGCGCGCGCCATCCGCATGCGTCCGTCGATCCGTCATGCAGAATGCGCCACCAGCGAACCGCGACGAATGCGAAAAGCGCGATGGACGCGGCCGTTCCCCAATGGAGGAAATCCGCGCCCATCGGCGACAGCACGTGGAAGGTCTCATGCGCGGTTGAATAGACGGCCGGCATGAAACCCATGCACATGCTGGCCCAGCGCGGTGACAGCACGAAGGCCAGCCCTGCCGTCATCGCAAACGCGGACAGCATTGCCGGCCGCGCCATGCTCCAGCCGAACGCGCCTTCGATCAGCGCGGGTGCCGCGACCATGATGACGCCATACGCCAGCGCGCACACCAGCGTGTCGCGCAGCACGCCGGGAAGCGCCAGCATCCGTGCGTCGCGCGCGATCAGCAGCAGGCCCGAAAACCAGAACGCCCACACGAAGCAAACCCCGGCCGCGTAGAAGATCGCCGCAAGCACCTGGCCGCGTGGGTTGGGCGCGAGAATCCCGCAAACGGTGGCCGCTGCGCAGGCGAGCACGAAGATGGCCACTGCGATCCAGATGGTCTGGCGCCTGGTCGAGCGCCACGGCGTCGTGAGCGTCGCGAGCATCGACGGACGACGAGCTGCCGGTTGTGCGGGAAAGCTTTCCGGAGTGAGCGCAACGGCCGGGGTCATGTCGGGATCTCCTTGCGTGCGTTCATGGCCCGCTGGCCAGGAATGCATGGGGACGTTTGCGCAGTTCGCGTGCGCCGTGGACGGCCAGCACGGCCAGCACCAACAGATAGATGCTCCACAGCACGAGCAGCCACGCGGGAATCACACCAAGCTGTTCGGGATGGGCGCCGTGGTACCGGTCCGTGGGCATGGCCTTGATCAGCAGCAACATCGACAGCACCAGCTGCGCTGCGTACAGCAGCACGTATTCGATGGTGTGCATCGGCCTGCCGCACATCGACGCCAGCGTGACCGCAACGATCAGCGCCAGCGCACCTGCGGCACACAGCGCCAACGCAAGGTAAGCCCACGGAGTGGTGTGCAACGCAAGCGCCGCGACGCTCAGCACCGCGCAAGTGCAGGCGAGAAAAACCGCAGGGGGCGCGAGCAAGGCGATTGCCATGTCACGCCGGCCGGACGCCGCGTCACCCAAGCCCGGCAACAATGCCAGCAGCGGCAATTCCGCGTCCGTCTTGCGCCACAGCGAACGGGTGCGACCCGCGAACGCATTCACCGCCGCACAGCAGGTCAACACGCTGCCGAAGGTCAGCAGGGGCGACAGCCAGTGAATGGCGAAGTTGCCGGTGGGATCCGGCGATGTGAGCAAAGGCGCCAGCAGGCCAAGCAGCACGTAGACCCACACGAATGCCAGCAGCCGGGCGACGTCCTGCAGCCGCGACGCGAAAGGTTTGGGCATCCCGAAACCACCCAATGCGAAACGCATGGAGTCGACGATGTGGCGTGGACCGATGCGTCGCAGATCCGCGTGCAGCGGGACTGTGATGCGCGCTTGCAGGAACCGCTGCCCGAAGCCGTACCAGCCGCCGTTCGCCATTGCATCGGGCCGGTAGCAGTAGAACACGGCGGCCGCACGCATGCCTTCACGCTGGACCGTGGCCGCGGTGCGCAGTTGCCACCAGCGGAACACATCAAAGGCCGTCAACAGCACAGCCAATCCCCACCATGTCGAAATGGACGCACTCAAGCCGTGCCCGAGGGTGGCCAGTACGGCCGCCATCACCAGAGGAAGGCCGATCCACAGCGGCAGCAGCATGTAGGCGAAGCCCAGCGCCGCCGCGGCCAAGAACACGGCCGCCGCCAGCAACGGCGCTGCGCCGAACATCCAGCAGAGCGCCGTCGGCACGGTCACACTGAGCAAAGCGAACAACAGCAGGCTCAAGTCGGCGTCGCGCTGCATGCGCGGCAGGCACAGATCCCGGGCATTGCGCGCCAGTTGCAGGTTGGCGCCCAGATACGATGACCATAGTGCCCACACTGCGAAGCCGAGCGCGAGGATGAAGGCCTCGCGATGGGTGCGGCTTTCGCCGGTCACCGCGAATGCCAAAGCCGCGACCGCTGCAATGCCCACGAGCAGCATCGCCAGCCAACGTGCGTACTTTGCCGATGCCACCCATGGCATCACCAGCAGCACGTGCGCACGGTTCATGGCAGCGCGGCCAGCAGCATCGAAAGCGGGATGAGGCCGAGCGCCAGCCCGTGCGCGTCGCCCGTGTACAACACGATGCCCGCAATGCCGGCGAGGTTGACCGCCAGCATCAGCATGATCAGCCGCCGCTGTGCGCGTGCACCCGCGGCGATTCCCCGTTGCGCGTTCATTCCGCGATCTCCACGAACAAATCCTCGAGTCCCAGCGTGTCGACGCGCGCGCCGGGCAGATGCGCTGCTTCGGGCCAGGCGCCGTTCGCATCGCATTCGACGATCACGCTGAGGCTGCCGTCCTCGTGGCGGCGCTTGCCAAGCGGCGATGCGGGTGCGGCGGCGGCAACATTTGCCGGCAGCCACAGGCGCGCATAGCGCTCCTTGGTCTCATCGACCGGGCAGTGCAGCAGCAGGCGCCCGTCGTGCAGGAACGCGATGTCCGATGCCACGCGTTCGAGGTCGGAAACGATGTGCGTGGAAAACAACACGGTGGCGCCCGCTTCGCCCGCACGCAGCGCGATCTCGCGCAACAGTTCGCGGCGCGCGACCGGATCGAGCGCGGACGCGGGTTCGTCCAGCACCAGCAATTCCGGTTGCGGTGCCAGTGCACGCGCCAGGTCGACGCGCTGGCGTTCGCCCGGCGACAACTTCGCCATCACCTTGTCTGCCTCGATCTTCCAGCGCTGCATCGTGTCCTTGACGAAACGATGGTCCCAGCGTGGATAAAAGCGCGACAGGTAATCGAACATCTGCGCCGCGGTCAGCCACGCCAGCGCATCCGGTTGCTGCGGCACGTAGCCCAAGCGCTCTTTCGCGGCGTCGGAAAGTTTCAGCGAAGGTTCGCCGAACACGAAGGCCTGGCCCGCCTGCGGCTCCAGCAATCCAAGCATCGCGCGGATCAGCGTGGACTTGCCGGCGCCGTTGCGGCCGATCAACCCGAGCACGCTGCCCGGCTGCAAAGCCAGGTCGACGTGGTCCAGCACGACCTTCGAATCGTAGCGATGGGTGAGGCCGCTCACCTGCAGCGGCGCGGTGGATGCGGTGGCAACGGCCTGGGCAACGGCGTTCATGGCTTCACTCCTTCAGCAATTTGTCGAGCCGGCGCAGCACCGGTTCGGCGGGAAGTTCGAGTTCGCGGGCCTGACGGGCGAGTGCCGCGATCTGCGGTTCCAGCAGCGCGAGGCGTTGGGTCTGGCTGAGTGCGGGCCGGGACCGCGCGGCCACGGTCATGCCCTTGCCCCGCTGGCGTTCCAGCAGGCCTTCGCTTTCGGCGAGGCTATATGCGCGCGAGACCGTCATCGGATTGACGGCGTGGAAGCCGGCGACCTCGCGCACGGAAGGCAGCAGTTCACCCGGCGGCAACTGCCCGCCCGCGATGAGCCGACGCAGTTGCTCCACGATCTGCCGATAGATCGGTTCGGCCGAGGCGGGCTGGATCGTGAGCAACGATGCGTCCATGTGTATCAATATGCTGATACACATGGACGATGTCAAGCGCCCCTTCGGGTACCGGCCGGGTGGCCGGCCGGAACGTCGGCGTTACGCGCCGATATCGCGCAATCGCTCGCCGCTCATCAGCTTGTGCTCGATCTGCTCGAGGCTGACGCCCTTGGTCTCGGGCACCAGCGCCCAGGTGAACAGCAGGAATGCGGCGT
This sequence comes from Rhodanobacteraceae bacterium, assembly GCA_035547895.1. Lineage (GTDB taxonomy): Bacteria > Pseudomonadota > Gammaproteobacteria > Xanthomonadales > Rhodanobacteraceae > 66-474. The sequence continues at coordinate 6,311 of DASZTT010000151.1, read as the reverse complement.
TGAAGGCGGCATACAGCCAGAAGGTATTGGCGTGTCCGAAGCGGTTGAGCAGCGTCAGGAACGTGGCGCCGACCACGGCAGTGAACACCCAGTTGGTCACGGTCGACACGCCGATGCCGAAATCGCGGCCCTTGAGTGGCTGGATTTCGGAACACAACGTCCACACCAGCGGGCCGGCCGAAAACGCGAATCCCACCACGAACACCAGCAACATCGCGACCGCCAGCAGGCGTTCGCCCTGGGTGCCCATGCCGAGGTGCATCAACACGCCGACCACCCCGAGCCCGATCGCCATCACCACGAAACCCGCGTACAGGATAGGTTTGCGTCCGATGCGATCGACCAGGCCGATGGCGATGAAGGTGGCCAGCACGTTGGTCAGGCCGACGATGGCGGTGAACCACATCTGCATGCTGGTGGCGTAACCCATGTCGGCGAAGATGCGCGGCGCGTAATACATCACCACGTTGATGCCGGTGAGTTGCTGCACGACCTGTAGCGCGATGCCGAGCCCGACGGAACGGCGGAAATTGCGGTTCTCCAGGAACAACCGCCAGCCCTGCTGGGGCGTGCGCAACTGCTCGCGGATCTCGGCGACCTCCTGCAGCACGGCCGCGGCGTCACCACGCAGCTTTTGCAGCACCGCGTCGGCTTCGCTGTCGCGCTGGCGCAGCACCAGCCAGCGCGGGCTTTCCGGCAGCCCGAGCACGCCGATGAGGAACAGCGCGCCTGGCAGCGCGATGATGCCCAGCATCCAGCGCCAGCCTTCGATGTAGCTGAATCCGGTGTCCGACAGGAACGCCACGAAGATGCCGATGGTGATCATCAACTGGTAGGTCGAGATCATCGCGCCACGCCGGTCGCGCGGCGCGATTTCAGCGAGATAAAGCGGCGCAGTGAAGGCGGCGATGCCGATCGCGAGGCCCAGCACGACGCGCGCGCCGATCAGCGCCGCCGGCGACCACGCGGCCGCGCAGATCAGCGAACCGATCACGAACAGGCTGGCGCTGAACACCAGCGAGCGCTTGCGCCCGAAGCGTTTCGACAGCCACGCCGCGAGCGCGGCGCCCATCGCGGCGCCCCACATCATCGCGCTGACGATGTATTCGAGCATCGCGTCGTTGATGGCGAATTCGCGCTGGATGAACTGCTGCGCGCCGGAGATTACCCCGACGTCGAGGCCGAACATCAACCCCGCCAGGGCGGCGAGCGTGGCCACGAAAGCGGCGTGGCGGCGTGCCTGTCCGGTAGTCATCGCGATTGCATTCATCACGGTTCTCCCCTCGAAGGTCTCGGTGCGAAAAATACCTGGTGGATGTTCGTGCGCGGCTCGATGCCCATCAATGCGCCGCGCCGGCTGCGCGAGCGGCCGGCTGGGCCTCGCAGCCGCCCTCGGCGTCGATGAGGTTTCGCATTTGCAGGTAGACGCCGTTGGTCCAGCCGAAGCCGATCACGTTGGCCTTGTAGCCCGCGGTGATCTTCACGTCCGCGTTGCCGAGCACCATGTTGTACTTCTCGCGGATGGTGCCGTCGTGCGCGAGGCTGCGGTCGACGGTGCCGGTGAACTTGCACGAAATGCGTCGCGCATCGTTGCCGAAGCCGTAATCTTCGAGTCCCTTCGCCGCGATCCAGTTGGTCGGCGCCCAGCCGAACGGCGCGTCCCATTGCGCGCCGGTCTCGCGCGTGCTCATCGCAAGCCCGCCCTTGTGCTCGAACAGCTTGAGCTGCCTGGTGAGCGCTGCCGCCTGCTGTTTCGATGCGGCACCGGCCCACAGCGGATAGAACATCGTCAGGTACGGATCGGTCGATGCCTTGCCGGCGACGAAGTCGTAATCCATGTACCGGCCCTGCTCCGCGTGCCAGAGATACTTGTTCATCGCATCGCGGCGCGCTTCGGCGGCTTTCGCCCAGCGCCCGGCATCGGTGGTCTTGCCGAGCTGTTCCGCGAAGCCCTCGAGGTCGCGTTCGTAGCGATACAGCAGGCTGTTCAGGCCCACGCCCGCGAAGTGGTGGGTGGAACCGCCCCATGGTCCGAAATGGAAATCGGTGTCGAACCCGGATTCGCGCATCGCGCGGTCGCCCAGGTAATAGTCGGCGGTAAGCCGATAGCCATCCAGCCAGTCGCCCGCGCAGACCTTCGACTTCGTGACATTGCAACTGGCGGTCTCCAGGGCCCGGGCTTGCGCCGCATCCGGGTGTTGCGGCGCCTTGATGAGGTAGCCCGGGTCCTGCGACGGGTGCGCCCGCAGCCAGCGGATCACGCCGACGTAGTAGTCACTGTTCTGCGCCTCGATGACGGGGCCATGGCCGTAATCGAAATAACGCGACAGGCCCGTGTCGCCCGCGAGGTGCTGCTTGCGCGTCCAGATTTCATAATTGCGGACCGCCAGCGGATAGGCGCGTTCGAGCCAGGCGTGTTTCGCTGCGGCATCGGGGAAACTGGCCGGATCATCCAGCACCGCGGTCATCATCGCCGACAAAAGCGGCGGCTGCGAGCGGGTGAGGTAGTAGGTCCGGTTGGCGTTGAGGACACCACCGTAATGCTCGACCTCGTACAGCGCGTTGTCGGTCATGTCCAGCGCGAGCTTTTCACGATGGTCGGCCACCAGTCCCAACACGATGAAGTAACTGTCCCAGCCGTACATCTCGTTGAACATCCCGCCCGGCACGACGTAGGGATAAGGCACGTAAAGCAGGCCTTGCGCCGCCAGCGTGGTGGGGTCGAAATCACCGAGCCGCCGGATCGGGGCGGGCAGGTTCTCGATGCGCACGCCGCAACGCCTGGCGCTTTGCGTCAACGCCGCCGGTGCCGTCACCTGCGCCGGCAGATACACGACCGAGTGCGACGGCACCTTGGGATCGATCAATGCACGGCACTCGTTCACCGAGCGCGTGAGGGTGCTCCAGGCATGGTCGATGTAGCTGCGCGTCCGGGTGGGATCGGGCGTCGTCGCGCTGGCGGTCGTGGACAGCACGAAGGCGAAGACGATGCAAAGCGAACGAACTTTCATGACGGGCTCCCCGCGTGCTTGCTGATGGTGGATGGGCTCGCGCGATCCATGAACCAGCCTATCTGTGCTTGCGCCGGCGCGAGCGGGGCCGCGGTGGCGCGGTCGAACCGCGGACGACCAGCTCGGGATTGAAGCTTTCATTGTCCACCGTCTCGCCCCGGATCTTCGCGATCAGCATGCGGGTCGCGCGCTCGACGATGATGTCGGCGCGCTGCCGCGCGGTGGTGAGCGGCGGCCACGAGTGGCGTGAAAACGGGCTGTCCTCGAATCCCGCGATCGAGACATCGTATGGCACGTGCAGGCCGGTTGATTGCGCGGCCGCCAGTGCACCCGCGGCGATCTCGTCGTTGCAGCCGAAGATGGCGGTCGGCGGCTCGGCGAGGTCGAGCAGCCGGCGGGCCCCGCGAAAGCCGTCGTCGAACACGTAATCGCCCTCGATCATCAATTCCTCGCGCAGGGGCACGCCGTAATCGCGCAATGCGTCCTTGTAGCCCTTGAGGCGTTCGGCGCTTGCGTGGTGGTGCCTGCCACCCCGCAGGAAGCCGATGCGAACATGGCCCAGCTGCAAAAGGTGGGTGGTGATGGCGTACGCGGCGTCGCGATCGTCGACATAGACGCATGGAAATCCATCGCGGGGATCGCGCGCGGCGGAAATGATCCGGACGAAGGGAATGTGGTAGCTGGCCAGCCTCTGCAGGGAAGCGACGCGTTCCGACACCGGCGTCGTCAACACCAGTCCGGAAAGGCGCGAGCGATGCGCGAAATCGCGCAGGTCCTCGGCCAGGCTGGTCGCCCGGGAATTGCATGGCCGGATCTGCAGGCCGAAGTGCAAGTCGTCGCAGGCACCGAGCGCGCCCTGCTGCATCGCGATGATGTAGTAGGCATTGGGGTTGTCGTAAACCAGCCCGATCGTGTACGCGTGTGCGCCGCTCAGGCCGCGCGCCAGCAGGTTGGGCCGATAGTCGAGTTGCTCGATGGCGCGCAATACGCGCTGGCGCGTGTCGTCGCGTACCGAGCGTTCGCCGTTGGCCACGCGCGACACCGTCTTGGCGGAAACGCCGGCCCGCCTTGCGACGTCGTCGAGTGTTACCGATCCCACGGGCACTCCTCTCTCGTGACAGCGCTGTCATCCAAGCGGTTGTCCACAGTGTCGCACATGTTGCCGCTTTGGCAACAGCGTCCTCTGTGCCGTGCCGTGGGTGTTGCGACGCAACATGCTGAAGTCATGCGCGACAGGGACCATACGTGCCGCGCCAGCCTGAGACAGCCTGGCGGGAGTCCGCCGATGCCGGCTTTCGAGTGGTGCACCGCAAATTGACAGCGCTGTCTTTGCAAGCGCAGACTGCGTTCGGCAGGGCCGACGGGAGCGATCGGTATGAAGTCAGGGTCATTCGCTGGGCGCGCAGGCCGCGGGCGGGCAGCACCCGCCGGCGTAATCCTTGCTGTCTCCGGCGCGGCCCTCGCGCTGAGGGGCCGTTGCGGCATCGGTTCCTCGTCAGATCCTTGCGTCGAATGGAGTTCCGTCTAGCCGATCCATTGCGGTTCGCGCGGACGCGTGTCGTGCGAATTGCCGCTTCAGCACAAGAAAAGGCGCGTTCCCCAACGGCCTGCGAGTTGTCACGAACCCTACCCATCGCTGGAGGAGAGTCATGAAGCAGAACCGCAAGCTGATCAGGCTCGCGCTGACGAGCGCCATCATCACAGCGTTGTCACCCGCCGTCTGGGCGAGTGGACAAGCGACCTCCGGCACGCCCGCGAATGCTTCTCCCAATGGGCAGCAACAGCAGAACCAATCCAAGACCACCACGCTGGAAACCGTGGTGGTCACTGCCAGCGCGATCGGTGTCAAGAAACTCGACGCGAGCTACAGCATCGTCTCGGCGAACCGCGAGGAGATCCGGCAGGCCAATCCGGTCAGCGTCGCCGACCTCCTGAAAATCTCGCCCGGCATCTGGCCCGAATCCACCGGCGGGCAGACCGGCGCCAACATCGAAATCGCAGGCTTCCCCGGTGGCGGCGACGCGCCGTTCTTCACCAACATGATCAACGGTTCTCCGATCTACGGCATGTCGTCGCTGTCGTTCATGGATTCCAGCTCGCTGTTCCGGCTGGACGACACCATCCAGCGGGTCGAAATCGTGCAGGGCGGCCCGGGCGCGGTGTTCGGTCCAGGCCAGATGGGCGCCACCGCGAATTTCATCCTGCGCCAGGGCACCGCGACGCCCTCCGGCGACATCGGACTCACCTACGGCGATGAAGGGCTGTGGCGGGTCGACGGCTTCTACGGATTCAAGATCGCAGACGGTTGGTATGCCAGCATCGGCGGGTTCTATCGCACGTCGGACGGCGTGCGCGATCCGCAATTCAAGGCCGACGAGGGCGGCCAGCTGACCGCCACGCTGACCCACGACTGGGACAACGGTTCGTTGATGCTGTTCGCGCGCAAGCTCAACGACAAGAACCAGTTCATCACGCCGATTCCGATGATCCAGGGTTCCGGCGATTCGTTCTACGGCTATCCGGGCTTCGATCCATCCACCGGCACCTACTACAGCAAGGCGATCCAGCACGTGCAGGTGCCGAATCCGCTCGGTTATTACGAAAATGCGGATCTTGCCAACGGCCGCGGCGGCAACCTCAATTACTTCGGCGGCAGTTACGACGCGACATGGGGTGGCTGGACGGTGTCGGATCACTTTTTGTATTTCGGCGGCGACCTGCCGACCAACGCGCTGTTCTCCGGCCCCAATCCCAAGCCGCTCGGCTATTACCTGTATGGCTGCAACATCCCGGAGCCAAGCGGCTACTGCGATGCCAGCAACAATCCGGTGGACAGCGATACGCTGAAATATCCGGCCACCCAGAACATCGTCGCGACACTGCCGAATGGCCAGACGGTGCCGCTGAACCAGAGCGTGATCCACCAGGGCTGGTGGTACATCCAGAAGCGGCTGAAGAGCCTCAACAACGATTTCCGGATCAGCCGGGAAATCTTCGACGGCAACACCATCACCGCCGGCGTTTACCTCGCGCGCTACACCGACCACGACAACTGGTCGCTGGGCAACCAGGAGTTGATGCTCAACCAGTCCAACACCCAGCCGATCGGGCTGACCTACACCTCGGGTGGCCAGACCTACGTGGTCGCCAACCCGCAGGGCTTCGTCGACTTCAGCGGCAACTTCAACATCGTCGAGGCCGGCACCGCCACCAACAAGGCGTTCTACCTGTCGGATTCCTGGACGATCGGTCCGTGGCTGCTGCAGGCCGGCGGCCGCATCGAGAACATGGACGTGCACC
>DASZTT010000150.1:0-30691 GCA_035547895.1 Rhodanobacteraceae bacterium | reverse complement strand
AAATGCTTTGCGCGCATCGATGCGATCCGCGACGCGGGCGCGACGGTCCTTTTCGTGTCGCACGCCACCGGCACCGTGGTCGAACTGTGCGACCGGGCGATCCTGCTGGACGACGGTGAAATGCTGGCCGACGGCGCGCCGAGGTTCGTGGTGCCGCGTTATCACAAGCTCCTGTACTCGCCCGCCGACAAGGCTGCCGCGGTGCGTGAAGCCATCAAGCGCGAATCCACCGCCGTGAACGCCGGCGAAGGATTGCCCGTCATCCGGCCAGGGGATCGATGCCAGCCGTTGCGTGAAATGTCCGCGCCGGTGAACAACGTCGAGATAAGGGAGATCGAGGAGCCGGCGTATTTCGACGAAGCCATGACGCCGCGCAGCACGGTGCATTATCCGTCGCGCGGCGCGTTGATTTCCGCGCCGCGGATCGAAACCGCGATGGGCCGGCAGGTGAACGTTCTTTCGCCGGGCCGCGAATACATCTACACCTACGACGTGCTGTTCCAGGCGGCCGCGGTCGGGGTGCGCCTGGGCATGATGATCAAGACCATCACCGGACTCGAGCTGGGCGGCGCCGCCACCGCGCCGAATCCCGCCAGCGGCATGCCCGTTTCGGCCGGGCAACGCTTGCAGGCCCGCTTCCGCTTCCGCGCAATGCTCGCGCCCGGCGTCTACTTCATGAACGCGGGGGTCACCGCCGCCGAACCCGAAGGCGAGATGTATCTCGACCGGATCATCGACGTCCTGATGTTTCGGGTGGCGCACGACGCCGATCGCATCGCGACCGGCACCGTGGACTTCCACGTGCTTCCGGACTTGAGCGTGGAGACCGTGTCGTGACGACGGTATTGTCGAGGGCCAACGGCGCGCGGCGCGCGCGCGCGGCGGATACGCGCAAAGCCATCCTCGTGCTGGGCATGCATCGCAGCGGTACCTCCGCCGTGACCCGCTGCCTCAACCTGCTGGGTGCGGAGGTGGGCAGCAAACTGCTTCCGCCTGCAAACGACAATCGATCGGGCTTCTGGGAGCATGCCGATGTCGTGGCCATCCACGAGGAACTGCTCGCGGACCTGGGCCGCGTATGGCATGACGCGCGGGCCCTGCCGGAAGGCTGGCTTCTCTCCGACGCAGCGCGCAAGGCACGCGGCAAGCTCGCCGGACTGATCGCCGACGAGTTCGACGCCAGCGCGCTTTGCGTGGTCAAGGATCCTCGCCTGTGCCGCTTCGTGCCGTTGTGGCGCGAGGTGCTGCTCGAAGCGGGACTGGACGCGGTGGCCTTGCTGGTCGTGCGCCACCCCGCGGAAGTCGCGCGTTCGCTGAATGCGCGGGATGGCCTGCGCTGCGAAACCACGTGCCTCAACTGGCTCGAACATTTCGCGGAAGCGGAAACCGCCACCCGCGGCATGCCGCGCAGCCTGCTTGCCTACGACGACCTGCTTGCGGACTGGCGGGACGTGTTCGCCAAGGCAGGCAAGGCGTTGCAGGTGGAATGGCCGGTGCCGATCGAGCATGCGCATCCCGCGGTCGATGCCTTCCTGGATCGCACGAAACGCCATCACGCTTTTTCGAGGGACTTCTGCTCGACGCCCGAAGTGCTGGATCGCCTGTACGGCCTCTGCCGCGCGTTCGATCCGGAACGGCAGGACTGGAATGAGATTTCGCGGTTGGTGGACGCTTATCGTTTGATCGCGCCGCCGCTCCTCGACAGGCTGGAGCATCTGTTCGAGGAAAAGCGTGCCCTCGAGGACAACGCCTCGCGCGTCGAAAAGGCAATGGAAACCGCCTTGGGTGAAATCGAGGAGGCCGCCAAGGCTGCGCGTTCGATGCCCGGCCTGCTGCAAGCGGGTTCGCGCCAGAGGATGGAAGCACTTGAAGCGCGTGGCGCCGAACTCGGGCGCGAGTTGACGGCAGCCCGCGAACGCGCCGCCCGCGTGCAGCGTGAAACGTTTTGCGTGATTGCAAAATCCCTCGAATTGTCGAACCAGCTCGAAGCTGCACGCATCCGGAGTGCCGACCTTGAAGCGTATTGCGCACAAAAGAACACTCTGGAGTTTTCATTGCGCCACGAGCTCGAGGAGATCAAGGCCAGTACCTTGTGGCGCGCGCTGGTAGGCGTGCGTTCGTTGCTGCTGCGCCTCCCCGTGAACATGCGCCGAATGTTGCGCCGCGCGATGAGGGTTGCCTGGTGGATCGTGACGCCGTGGCGCACGCTGGCGCGCTGGCAATTTTTCCGGGAGCAGCGCGCCGCGGCGCGGCTTCTGTCGGCGGGTGCCGTGAACCCGGAACCTGCCTCGACCGGAGGCGTTCCGGAAAGTGCGGCTGGCGTGGAACAGGGTCGGTCGCCGTCGGCCCACGCCGCATACACCTATTCGCCGCCGAAAACGGAACCGGCCGCGATCGGCAAGGCCTTGCTGGCCCTGTCGCGGCATTCCCTGTTTTCCGTGGTCGTGCCGGTCTACAACACCGATCCCGCATTGTTGCGCCGGATGATCGCTTCGGTCGAGGCGCAGTGGTATCCGCATTGGGAACTGGTGCTGGTGGACGATCACAGCACATCGCCCGCCGTCCGCGAGGTGCTGGGCAGCCTCGTCGATCCGAGGATCGTGATCGTCCAGATCGCCGAAAACCGGGGCATTTCGGGAGCCACCAACGAAGGCATTGTCCGCGCGACCGGAGATTTCATCGTGTTCCTCGACCACGACGACGAATTGACGGTGGACTGCCTGTACGAGCTGGCGCTGCGCATCGATCGCGACGATCCGGATTACCTCTACAGCGACGAGGACAAGCTCGACGCCGACGGCCGTTTCGTGGAGCCGTTCTTCAAGCCGGATTGGTCGCCCGATACCCTGATGAGCACCATGTTCACCTGCCACGTGTCGTGCGTGCGGCGTTCGCTGGCGCTGGAACTGGGCGGCCTGCGCAGCGAATACGACGGCAGCCAGGATTGGGATTTCGTGTTGCGGGTAAGCGAACGCGCGCGCCGCATCGCGCACGTGGCGAAGGTGCTCTACCACTGGCGGATCACCCCGGAATCGTGCGCGTCCGATATCCGCGCCAAGCCTTACGCGATCGATGCGGGCAAGCGGGCGCGGGAAGATGCCCTGCGCAGGCGCGGCCACTCCGGCGAACTGGTTCCGGTCCCCGAACTTCCCGGCTACTACCGCACCCGTTACCGCATGCAAGGCCAGCCGCTGGTCTCGATCATGGTTCCGAGCAAGAACAACGGCGCGGTGCTCAAGGCCTGCATCGACAGCATTTTCGAAAAAACCCTCTACCGTTTGTTCGAAATCGTGGTGATCAACAACGGCTCGACCGACGAGTGCACCCTCGACTACCTTTCAGGCTTGCGCGCGCGCGAACAGGTTCGCGTGCTCGACTGCAAGGTGCCGTTCAACTATTCGGAGATCAACAACGCCGGAGTGCGGGCCAGCCGCGGCGAGTTGCTGGTGTTCCTCAACGACGATACCGAAGTGTTGTCCGCCGACTGGCTGGAAACCATGGGCGGCTACGCGCAATTGCCCCACGTGGGGGCGGTCGGCGCGAAACTGCTCTATCCCGGCGCGCGGACCGTGCAGCACTCGGGCGTCCTCAACCTGACCAACGGACCTTCCCACGCCTTCGCGCATGTCGACGCGCGCGCTCCGGGTTATTTCGCGCGCAACATGCTGGAACACGACTGGATCGCGGTGACGGGTGCGTGCCTGATGATCGAGCGGAAGAAGTTCGATGCGGTGGGCGGGTTCGATGAAGATCTTGCGGTGACCTACAACGACACCGCGTTGTGCCTCAGCCTGGCCGAGCGCGGCTTCCACCATGTCGTCTGTCCCGGTGTCGAGTTGATCCACCACGAATCGTTGAGTCGCGGCAGGGACGGGCTCGACCGTGCGCGCGTGGCGAGGGGCGAGCGGGAACGGGTGATCATGTTCGGCAAGCATCCCGGCTTCTACGACCACGATCCGTTCCACAATCCCAACCTGGCGCCGAATGACGCGTACTTCGGCCTGCGCCAATGAGGCAGAGCCAAGCCGACGCCCGATCTTCGCGCAGGCGATGACATGCGGGTTGCGCTGAACGGCATCGTGGATCGCGGCGTGCCGTTGTTCGTGCTGCCGTACGCGATCTGGACGATGTGCGTCCATCTGGTCACGGCCGCACATGCCAGCTTCGACATGCTGCTGCACGGATTGCCGGTCATGGCGCTCATCGCGGCCGGTGCGACGGTGGCGTGGTTCCGCTTGGCCGAGCCCGCAAAGGGTCACGAGCCTGTGGCGCCCGGCGGCCAGGCCGACGGCGGTCGGGCTGCAGCCTCGATTGCGCGGACATTGGGCCATCGCGGCGCGCCGTTCGCGGTGCTGGCGGCGGCGATCGTGTGGGTGGGATCGCTTTCGGCGGGCTTGCCGTACGCGGTGTTCTGGTGGCTGGCATTGCCGGCGATGTTCGGCGCATGGATGTGGACCCTGCGCGGCGAATCCTGCGCGACAGTCCGGCAGGCGGGAACGCACGCCACATGGGTGGTCGTGTTGGTTGCGGCGGCCGCGGTCTGCGTCACGCTCTTCGCGAGCCGTCCGGATGCCGACGACGCCTTTTACCGGAGCATCTCGGCGACGCTGTTGCGCCATCCGCAGCAGCCGGTGCTTCTGCACGACACGCTTTACCGGTTGCCGGATGTTCCGATCCTGCTGCAGTTCTACCGGCTGAGCAATTACGACGTGCTGGTCGCGGTGCTGGCCCGGCTCACCGGGGTCGATCACCTGCTGGTTGCGTATCTGCTCCTGCCATCGATCTTCGCGGCGTTTTCCGTGCTGGCATGGGCGTACCTGTTGCGGCGCATCGTGCCCGCGCGCTGGCCGTGGGTGCTGCTGATCCTGTTCCTCGCGATGCTGGCGCTGGGCGAGATGCACCGCGACTACGGCAATTTCGCGTTCGTGCGGCTGTTCCAGGGCAAGGCCGTGCTGGTCACCGCCATGGTTCCCGTTGTCGCCGGTTCCGCGCTGCTGTTTGCCCGGCACGGCGGCCTGCGCCACTGGCTGTTGCTGTTCGCGGCCGAGGTCGCGGCGCTGGGCGTCAGCGCGAGTGCGTTGTTCGTGGCACCCGCGGCGGCCGCGCTGGGGTTGGCGGGCGGCTGGTCGATGAACGCCGCGGGCAGCCGGCGATTTGTGCTGGGCATGCTGGCTTCGGCCTACGTGTTCGGCGCGGGCTGGGCGATGGCGTCCGTCACGCATGGGGGACAAGCGCTGGTCAGTTCCAGCCCCATGCCTGGCGTGTTGCCGATACTCGACGACACCTGGGGCGCATGGAGCGCGCGGCTGCTGTTGGTCGCGCTGCTCGCCGCGTGGGCGTTCGTGCGCGATCCGGTGCGTGCGCGTTATCTGGCCGCCGGTGCGTTCTTCTTCCTGCTCGCGGTGCTCAATCCCTACACCGTCCGCGTCGTGGCCGATCACTTCGTGGGGGTTCGCACCTACTGGCGGTTGACGTGGACCCTGCCGCTGCCGTTGTTCCTCGCCGTGCTGCTGGACGGCGCGGTCGAACGCGCATGGCGCATGCGATTGAAGCTGCCGGCGGCGTGCGCCTGCGCCGCATTGGCGGGCCTCGCGATTGCGTTCGGCTGGAACTTCGGGACGCTGCGCAGTGCCAACGGCGTGACGCTCGGCCTGCCGGGTCCGAAAGTCGCCACGCCCGAATATCAGGTGGCGGCAAAGGTAGACAAGGCGGTGCCCGAGAAGGGTGTCGTGCTCGCGCCGGAATCGGTGTCGATCTGGTTGCCGGGGTTCGTGGTCCATCCGGAATTGCTCGGCGTCCGATCGCTCTACCTGACGCGCGCGTTCTCCACGCAGGACGCGGCGCGGCGCGACTCGCTGATGCGCTATGTCGCCGGCGAATACCGGCCGCCGGATTCCGCAGCGTGGTTTGCCGAGGCACTGCGCCGGTATCGATTGACCGGCGTGGTGTTGCTGCACTCGGCCGCCTGGCGCGGCGAAATGGAAGACGTGCTCACGCGCCAAGGCTGGCAACCTGTTTCGCACGGCGCCTACGACGTGTGGTTGAAAGCCGGCGGTGTGGCCGCGACGGCGCGGGTCGCGGATGAATCGTTGCAAGCGTCCAAACGCTAGGCTTCCGCAAACGGCGTGCCCCGGCGGCGCCAAGCCTGGTGGAAACCTGCCGTGTGATGCAGTTGCGCACCTGCTGATGGCGTTTCGTCGGAAACCACGCGGCCGAGAAAAAACATGTGCGAACCGATTTCCTGGGTATGGACGATGGCCAGCTCCTGGACGCGCGGGGCTTCGGCTGCCACCGGAATGCCGAATTTCCGTGAGGCGCGAAGCGGAAACGAAAGTTCATTCCAGCTTTCGAGCGGCTGCCTGTGGTGCGCGGCGAGTTGGTAGACGGTCGTCTTCAACCCCGCCGGCGCGCCGGACAAGGCGACCTGGCGTGTTTTCCGCATGATGGGCAGGGAGACATTGGTGGTGCGCAGCGCCAACGAAAAGAATCCGCTGCGCTGCAGCGGGCCGATCAGGTCCATCGGGAAGATGTTCCGGTGACCCGGCGTCTCGATGGAGACAAGCACGACCGGCCGCGGGCACAGATAGGCGATCATCAATTGCTGCGCCGCGGCCGGTTCCATGCCGGGGTTGTGCGGCGAACGGTTCTTCAGCATGGCGCGGTTCTGGAGCCACGCATTCCACGACCGCCGTGGCCAGCCGAGGCAACGGTGTTCACCCGCGACGACGTCGTAGAGGACGAAGGATGTGTCGGTGGCGGCAACCGGCTCGGTGCGCGCCAGCCACAGGGTGCCCAGCAGCCGACCCGTGACGCCGTCGCGGTATGCGAGTTGCGGCGAGGGGCCGGCGTCAACGCTGGTCGCAATGGTGAGCGGCCTGAGCGAAGCCACGGTATGGTCCGCCGTGACATCGGCCGACTCCCCGTTCCAGTGCAAAGCGGCGGTGACCAGCGTTTGCGGCGAAGCCACGGCAACGGGCGACCATTGCGGCAGCGGGCGTACCAACGGCCTTATCCAGTCCTTCCACATCTCACACCCGCCGGAACAGCAGAAACATGTAAAGCGAAGTGGCCAATCCGAAGCCGCGCGGGACGAGGCGTTCCAGCCGGAAGTGCGGCGCCGCCGCACGTGCCACGGCGCCTGGCGCAAAACGATGGATGCGGCTTTCGCCCGGACTGGGATAGCTGCCGCTTCGTACGAGGTTCGCGAGGTTCGCCCACCACCAGCGATGACGCGCATCGCCCAGATACCAGGGGCTCAGCATGCTCACGAGAAAAAAACCGCCCCGTCCGACGACGCGCGAGCATTCTTCGAACAAGGACGGCTGGTCCACGATGTGGTTGAGGACCGCGAAGTTCGCGGTGACGGCGTGCACCTCATGCGTGAGGGGCCGCGCCACGGGCACAACGGTTTTGCGTGCGATTTCGTCGCGGCAATGCTGCAGCAGGCAATCCAGCATCGCCTGCGAAGGTTCATGCACGAAAGTCCTGTGTCCGCTGGCAGCGTACACCTTGGCGTCGATGCCGGTGCCTGCACCGAAATCGAGCAACTCCGCTCCTGCGGGCAAAAGCCCCAGCGCCAGGTTTCGGAAATTCTCGCGCACCTGCCGATCCCGCCGCGAGGCCAGCATGAATTCGTGGTACTGCTCTCCTGTATGCACTTTGCCGATTGCCTTGCGCCAGGGCGAACCTGCTTCGAGGCTGGATTCCCGTGATTGCCGGCGTATGTGGAAAAGGTTGCCCCGGTCCTGTCCACGATGACGGCTCGCAGCTTTCACTTCCATCCCGCCGCCCGCGCCATGCACCTTGCCGCCGCTCTCCCGAGCGACGGGTTCAGGGTGCGAGGCGCGCGGCGCGGGCGATCGCCGCGAAGGCGGCCCGGTGGGATCCTTCGCGTGACAGCGCGTTCGCCTGTCCCGCCAGTTGCGTCGCGCATTGACGCAAGTACAACGCGCAAATCACGCAACCACTAGTACTGCGAGATAGGATGACGTCGGCTGACTGATGGTCAGTGTCCCGCCTGAAAGATTGAAAACTTCAAGGACTATCTTGTCGCCCGCAGTTACGTTGATAGGCGGACTAGCCATCGATAGCCCACAAGCGCCGCTCGCGGTGGCCTCTACGTGAGCGTGAACCGGCGTACCGGCTCGAACGGGAGCCGTTAACTAGAAAATCAAGGTTGACACGCCCGGTTTCGCCGGTTGGCACATCGCCTTCTATAGACCCGTACATGACGATCTTGGAAACACCGGCGGGGATGATTATTTCCGTTGAGTTGAAGGTCGCTCCCATGTCGTTGATAAGCGGCGAGCCAAGCAGTGGATTAAGGCCTTGGCCCGTTGCGACGGTTTGCGGGGAGATGAATGGGACCGTGCAGCTTTTCCCACTTAGTGAAATAGCGGGGGCTTCGACTGGCATTTTTGCATCCTCCAATTTGCTTAAAGGCACGGCGTAAGTGCTTCATCAGCGTTTGTTGGTTGCAGTCGGCATCGCTTCTGCAAACTCCAACTCCCCGTTTGCCATGCCCAGCATACGTACGGGCAGCCCGGTGCTGTTCCGCAATCGCTTGCGCAGACGAAGGAATGGGCGCTCGACCAAGAACCAGGATGCCAGCGCCGCAAGGAAAGCAAACCCCAGGTTCTGCGGAAAGGCATCCATCCATGCCCTGGATTGGTAATCAAGGAAAAGCTGCTGCCACAAATACAGCGAGTAGCTCACCACGCCAAGAAACACGATCGGTTTCCAGTTCAGGAAGCGCCCGGCCAGCGAACCCGCATGGCGTGTACCCGACTCGATCAGCAACGCGATGCACGTGTTCATCACGGGTGAGCCCAGCAGTATCGCCATTGTATGGTTGCCCATGCGGTTCATCAGCAATACCAACGGTATCGCCAGTACCAGCCAACGGCTGGCGGTCAGACGCAGATACAACATTCGGGTCAGCAGCCATGGCCGCAGCAGCGCCAATGCACAACCCGTGGCCAGGTAGTCGAACATCGCAGGAAAGCTTTTCGTCATGCCGCCGAGCGAATGGGAGTCGACGTGGAAAATCCACTCGCGGATGGCCACGCGCACCAACGGACCGGCGAAGATCGCCGCTATCGCGACAATCAGGGCGCGGCGCTTGCGCAGGACAAGCAGCGTCAGCGGCCACAAGAGATAAAACTGCTCCTCGACGGACAGCGACCAAAGGTGTCCCATCCGCCAGGGAGGGTTTGGCACGTAGTTGACCGTGTAGGTGAGTTCGAAAGCAAAATCCCGGGCTGTCAGGTGTATCGCACCCAGCCACACTGCGATTGCCAAAACCAGAATGAAAGCATAGAACGCTGGGAAAATGCGCAATACCCGGCGCAGGTAAAAGCGTTTGAGCGAGATCGTCCCTGTCGCCTCACGCTCGCGCATCAACAGCGAGGTGATCAGAAACCCAGAGATCACGAAGAACACAAGTACACCGAGGTGGGCGACGTCGCCGAACCAGCTGCCGTACTTTCCAACGATCGAGACGGGGAAATCGCGCGTGCTGCTGACATGCCCGTAGAGCACCAGCAGAATCGAGATTGCCCGGATTCCGTCAAGTGACGGAATCCGGTTGCCAGTCGTCGAGTTCGACATCCTCTCCAGCTGCGTCATGAAGAAAACAGTGCTGAAAGCGGCCATCGTCACCTCCACCCCATTACCCGCACCGTGCACCGTGCCGCCGCTCGCCAGAGCGACTTGTGCAAGGGAGCGAGGCGCGCCGCGCGGGCGAGCGTTGCGAATGCGGCCCGATGCGATCCCTCGCGCGACAGCGCGTTCGCCTGTCCCACCAGTTGCGATGCGCATTGGCGCAAGCACAGCGCGCGTATTCTGTGGTTGACTGCCGCTGCCGCGGCCTTGCGGAACGAGCGTGCCTGATCGGCATGAAGATCCGCTGGACGCAATCGCGCAGTGGTCCTGCCCGGGTGTTCGCGAACCAAGGTCAGCGTTTCGGACAACGCGCAGACCTCACTGCGTGCAGCGACGCGCAGTATGAAATCGTAGTCGGAAAGGAACTGCATCGTCGCGTCGAATCCGCCGATCTCTTCGATCAGCGAGCGCTGCACGAGCATGGTCGGAACCGCTGTCGAGACCTCGAACCTGAGCAGCGGTTCAAGGATGTGCCCCGAAACCGGCGGAGGCAGAAGGCTTGATCGCCCTGGCAGCGGTGTCCCATTTGTGTCGATAAACGAATATCTCGTGTAACTCCACCGACACGCCGGCTGTGCAGTGACACGTTGCAGTTGCCATTCCAGCTTTTCGGGCAACCACAGGTCGTCCGAATCATGAAATGCCACCCACTCCGCTCGCGCAAGCCGGAGACCAGCGTTACGGGCCGAAGTGACGCCGGAGTTTTCGAGCCCGAGCGACCGGACGCGAGGATCATCGATCGTCTCAAGATACGCAGGCGTGTCGTCGGTCGAGCCGTCGTCGACCACGATGAGTTCCCAATCGCAAAAAGTCTGCGCGAAGACCGACGCCACGGCCCTCCGCAACAGCGGCAGGCGGTTGTACGTCGGCAGGATGACGGAAACCTCAGGCGTTCCCATGGCAGGCACCGTCCGGTGTCACTTTACGGTTGCCGCGGGCCATCGATGGCGCATCCGCGAGCGCCATGCGCGCCACGAACATCATGTCCATGCGCGGTACGCGGCGGACCAGCCAGGTGAGGATTCGCCTGCGTTGCGTGGCCGTGACCCAGCTTTCGTCGTGAAGCCACAATTGCGTGCGCACCATGTCGGCGCGCTCGCGTTTTTTTTCCATGGAAGGCCTGACGCGGTCCATGACATGACGGGCGGCTTCCCCGGCATTGCGCGACCATTCGAGACCGGGGAAGGCGTGCAGCCACAGTCCCGAACACGAAACGTCCGTGAGGGTCTGGCGGCCGGAGACCCACCGCAGCAGTGGCGGACAGTCGCGCGCAAGCGTGGCGGGCACCGCGTCGGGAATCGCATCCTTGTAATAGCGCGCGACCATTCGCAGCGGCGGCAGTGCCCACCAGCATGCACCCGCGTTCCACAGGAAGACCCAGTCCTCCGGCTGCATGCTCCGCGCAAGCAGTGCGATGTCGTGCAGGTGCATCAGACGCAGGCTGCGTCCGCAGATGTTGCCGGCGGCGTGCAGCAGCAGGTGCGCGAGCAGGGCGCTGCGCGACGGGTAAGGGTTCAAACCGGGTTTCCGTTCGTGCGGCAGGATGCGATCGGTGATATCGACGATCGCGACCGGCAACCGCTCGCGGACGTGCGCGTGCAGTTCGATGTTGATGGGCGTGTCGCGGTGTTCGCCCAGCACCGCGGGTGGCGTTCCCGTCGCCGGTTTGAAGACCCGATGCCGCCAACTGTCGAACGACGGCGCATAACCGACCTCGCGCAGCAGCCCGGTTGCCGCATCTACGTCGCCCTCGTCGACCAGCAGGTCGATGTCGGCCATCGGCCTGTCGCCCGGTGCGTAAAGGCCGAGGGCGTGCAGCGCGGCGCCTTTCAACGGGGTCATCGCCACGCCGGCTGCGCGCGCCAGGATGTCGATCCACTCCAGCAGTGCGGCGATGCGCGCGTGGCGGATCGCGACGTGGTCGTGCTGCGCCTCCAGGAACTTTCGCCAGCATGGATGCGTCCAGCTCGAATGCTTCCACAGCAGCGGCGACACGCCATGCGCCACCGCGGCAGCCGAAGCGAGCTGCCATTCGAGGTCGCTCCACGCCGGCGTTGCGCCGCCTGGGCGTGCCAGTTCCGCGGCGATCGCCTCGGTGGTGCGGCGCAGGCCGGCCTCAACGTGTTTGAGCGGCGGCAACACGGCGCAGCGGCTCGATATGATCGCGACGCGTCGGCGGCGCCGGCGTCGCGTCGGGGTTGCGATGGCGGGATTCGCTTGCGATCAGCGCATCCCATCGCGCATCGAGCGCGCCGAACGCGCGTTTGCGCGCTGCAGGCGAATCGACACTGCGCGCTTGCTGCAGCGTCACCTGTTCGTGCAGCAGGTCGCGGAAGCTGCGGTAGAACGCCGAGTCGTAGGTGCCACGGAACATCATGGCCAGGTCGCCGCTGTCGCGCCAGTGGGTTTTTTCGCCGAGCTGGGTTTTCACGTGTTCGTAGAAGCGCGTGCCCGGAAGCGGGTACGACACGCTGACGCCGATGTCGTCCGGTGCGGCGAGCTTGATCAGTTCGCGGGTCGCGAGCAGGTCGGAGAGTTGCTCGCCGAGGTAGCCGAGCTGGATGAAGAAACCGACGCGAATCCCGTGTGCGCCGAGCCGTTGGCGCGCGTCGACCAGTTTGCCGACGTGGGTTCCCTTGGCCATCCAGTCGAGTACGCGCTGGCTGCCGCTTTCCGCGCCGATCCACGCCTCCGCGCAACCCGCGCGTTCGAGCGCGGCGGCCATCGGCTCGGTCGAAAGATCGGCGCGGGTCTGGATCGTGAAGGGCACGCCGCCATCGTTGTCGCGCAGGCGTTCGGCAAATTCGTTCACCCAGTCGCTGTGGAATCCGAAGATGTCGTCGGCGAACCAGATGTGGTCGGGCCGGAACGCGTGCTTGAGGTAGGACATTTCCACGGCGACTTCGCCGGCGTCGCGGCGCCGGTAGTGGTTGCCCCAGATCGGCTTGGCGCACCAGTTGCAGTGGAACGGGCAACCGCGCGAAGCCGTCATGTTGAGGCTGAAGTAGCCGTGCCGCTCCAGCCAGACCGTCCGGTAGCGTTCGATGTCGATCAGGTCCCAGGCTGGGAGGCCGGTGAGTTGCGCGTCCGGCGGTTGCACCCCGATGCGGACCGTTCGCGTTTGTCCCGCATCGAGGATGGAAACGCCGGCGAGGCCGGCCACCCAGCCTTGGGTATCGGTGTCCGGATTCGCGTCCAGCCGCCCGATCAACTGGACGAGCGCCGCGATTCCTTCGCCCGCCAGCACCACGTCGGCACCGGCGGCGAGAAAAGGTTCCGGATGATCGGAGGCGTCGGAACCGGCGACGATCACCCGTGCGCCGCGCGCACGCGCCGCTGCAATCATCCGGCATGCCGCTTCGCGCATCCGGCCGAGGCACATCTTGGTGAGGAAATTGAAGTTGTCCTCGTACAGCACCACGACGTCCGGCGCGTCGGACGACAGGGATGCTTCGTGGGCCTCGACTCCGTCGGCGAGCATCGCGTCGAACAGCGCGACGCCGTGTCCCATCCTGCGCAGCAATGCCGCGACCTGGATGGTCGCGAGCGGGGGATAGGGTTTGCCGCGTTCCCACTGCTTGGGGTCGTAATGCAGGAAATAGGAATGGGTGACCTGGATCTTCAGCATCAGGGCAGAGGCCTTGTGTAGTGCCGGCAGCGACGCGTCGGGTGCGCGTGGAAGTGAGTGCCGCACATGTCGTTGCAGGTTGCAGGGCGGCCGGCTTCCGCACTTGCGCACATGCGCAACCTTTTCCATGCCGCGCCGCACCTACGGTGCCATCCGGAGATTGAGAACCCGTGCGATCAAACCTGGAAGCAAAGTTCGATCGTGCCGGCGCGATTCGTGTCGGCGATGGCTTTCATCGGAAACCGTTCCCGCCGCCCGGACCCGCTGCGCCTCCCCTCACCGCAACCAAGCGGGTCCTGGGCGGCCTCTTCCGATTCGAAAGCAACAGCCGTGACTTGATCGGCCTGGTCGAGGCCGCTTACGGGCGGCTGCCGCCACAAACGCTCCCGGGCATCGCGGACGAATTGCGCATCGGGATGCGCCTGCTTCCCCGACATGCAAGCCCATGGACTGCCGAGCCGCCCGCACCGCGGATACGGCAGGCGGGAAACCTGTTTCGCGCGGATGTCGATGCCGCGAATTACGTGGTGATCGATCCGGAGCGTCGTTGCGCGCAGATCGTCGTGTCGGACGACATGCTGCAACACGCCTACCACCTGCGCTGCGAGTTGATCGAATTCGCGGTGTTCGTCCTGGCGACACGTGCGATCGGACTGGTGCCCCTGCACGGCGCCTGCGTCGGGCGACGTGGCCGGGGCGTGCTGCTGCTCGGCGGCAGCGGTGCAGGCAAATCGACGCTGGCGCTGCACGGATTGCTGCATGGATTGGAACTGCTGGCCGAGGACGCGGTTTTCGTGCGTCCGGGGGATCTGCTTGCGACCGGTGTCCCCAACTATCTGCATCTGAAAAGTGACGCGCTGGATTTCGTCGCGGACGGCGCGATCCGCGCCTGGGTCGCGCATGCGCCGGTCATCCGCCGTCGCAGCGGCGTGCGCAAGTTCGAAGTGGATCTGCGCGAGGAATGCGGCCGGCCCGCGATGGGTCCGCTGTCGCTGGTCGGGGCGGTGTTCGTGTCTGCCCAGCCTGCCGATTCGCCCGACGCGTTGCTGGTGCCGCTCGATGCATGCGAAGCCGGTGTTCTGCTCGACGCCGACCAACCCAACGCGTCGCGCCAGCCAAGTTGGCAGCCTTTCAAGCGGCAGATCCTGGACAGGGGTGTCCATCAATTGCGGCGCGGGCGGCATCCGCGCGATTCCGTCGATGCGCTCTGCCGATTGCTCGACTGACGCGCGCCGCGCGTCTGCGGCGGCATCGTCCCCGGGTTTGATGCCGTGGCACCAGCGCCTCGATCTGCTGCGTGCATTCGCGCCGGTCATCGGCCGCGGCGGCGCGATCCGCGCCGGCGTCCACGTGTCGTTGTCGCTGCTCGCGGCGCTGGCGGGAAGCGCTGCCGCGATCTTGCTGGTTCCGCTGATCCAGTCCGGCCATGCGCCGATGTTCGGCGGCCACGTGCTGGCGTTGCCGACGAGCACCGGGATGCTGATCTCGATCTTCGTGGCGGCCACGGCATGCCACGTGCTGCTGCGCTGGGTGGTCTCCCGGCTGGGTGCGCGCGTCATCAGCGATTGTGCGACGCGGTTGCGGGGCAGCGTACACGCGCGGCTGATCGATGCCGATGTGGTTGCGCTGAGCGGGTTGAGTTCGGCGGAAATCGCCAACGTCCTGACCGCCAACGTGGAACTCGTCACGCAGGGCGTCGGTGCGGCATTGCAGTTGCTGGTGGCGGGCGTGACGTCGGCCGTCAACCTCGCGGTGGCGTTCTGGGTGTCGCCGGTACTTGCGCTGATGCTGCCGGCGCTGGCGGCCCTCGGCCTGGTCGCCTTGCGCTGGCATGGCCGCGAGCAATCGCGGGTCAGCCGGCAATTCGTCGAAGACACGACGCGCCTGTTCTGGTTCAGCGAGGATTTCCCGCGCCGTTTGCGCCATGTCCGTTCGTTCGAACGCGAGGAGGCGGAAAAGGCCGGTTACGGCGCGACCTCCGCGCGACTCGCGCGCGCCTATCGGCGCCAGATCGAACTGACCGCTTCCGGAAAACTCGTCGTGGAACTGCTGGCCATGGTCGCGATGGTCGTCATCTTCCTGATTGCCGGCCATTGGCGCGGCGTGGACGAGGCGTCGCTGATCGCGGTGGGGTTGCTGCTCGGCCGGCTGCTGCCTTACATGTCTTCGACCCGGCACAATTTCCAGCAGTTGCGTCTGGCGGTGCCGGCGTTCGAACTTTGGCGTCGTTACGCGAACCTGGAGCGCGTGCGCTGGCCGGCGCCGCCGCCGGATACCGGGCGCGCCGTGCGGCGCATCGAGATCGAGCACGTGCGGTTGAAGCTTTCCTCGCTGCGCGTCGAGGTGCGGAACCTGGTGCTGAAGCCCGGTGAGATGACCCTGGTCGCGGGCGATTCCGGCATCGGCAAAACCAGCCTGGTGGATGTGCTGGCGGGCATGACGGCACCGGCCGCTTTTTCCGCGCGCGTCGACGGACGTTCCGTGGACTTCGATACCTACCGGCAGCTCGTGCGCAAGGGTGCCTACGTCAGCCAGAGCATCCGCCCCTGGCAGCGCACGGTCCGCGAGTGCCTGTTGTGGGCGGCGCCGGACTGCACCGATCGGATCCTGCACGAGGTGCTGGCGGACGTGGGCCTCGATGCGAGCCTGCGCGGCGTGCGTGATGGTCTCGACCTGGAAGTGCAGGGTGCGTCCTGCCGCCTCTCCGGCGGCGAACTGCAACGCCTGCTGCTGGCGCAAGTCATCCTGCGCCAGCCGTTCATTGCCGTGCTGGACGAAGCGACCGGCGCGCTCGATGCGGCATCCGAGATGAACGTGCTGGAAGCGCTGAAGCGGCGCCTGCCGCACACGATCCTGATCGTGGTGTCGCACCGGCACGGGCCGCTCGACATCGCGGACCAGTGCGTGCATATCGGACGGGGTGGCCACGCGACGGTCGCGAGGGCGGAGATCGCAGCGTCGAACGCGCATCGATGAACCGCGCACGAAGCGCCCCTGAATCGCCCCCGCCGCGTTGACGCGGTGTCCACGCGGTCGGAAATAGGCTAACGCTTTGCACGGAGACGCAGCGTGAACATCACGGAAGAAGGGAGAGCGGCAATGCACGGTGGAGCGGACGCAATGAATACTGCCAAGGAACAATTGAAACATGGTGCCAACGTGGTGGCCGATCAGGCCCAGGACATGGCAAGCGAAGCCTGGCGCTACGCGCAGCGCGGCGGCGACAAGGTGAGCGGTTTCGTCCACCGGCGGCCGGTGGAAACGGCATTGATCAGCGCCGCCGTGGCGTGCCTGATCACCGGGCTGGCCTTCTGGGCGACGCGTCCCGACTGACGCGTCAGTTTTCGCCGGATCTGAATCGCTGCACCACCACCGGCACCAGCGCCAGCAGGCCCAGGCCCACGAGGGGCAGCCAGATGTGCGGCTCGAGGATGAGGTCGGGCGACAGGCTTTGGCCCGAGGCGATGGATTGCCCGAGCCCCGCGCCGATCGCGGTTTCGAACACCAGCATGATGACGCCGCCAAGTGCCGTCGCCAGCGTGAACAGCCATACCGGGCAACGCAGCCAGGCGAGTGCCACGGTGATGCCGCCGAACGGAAACAGCGGGACGAGCCGCAGGAACAAGGTGTACGAAATCGGGTTGGCCTGATAGCCCTGCCGAACCCGTTCCACGAATTTCGGCGGCGGCCGCTTGCCGGCGCCGAAGGCGTGGCGCGCGGCGTAGAACAGCAGCAGCGAACCCAGCACTTCGCCCACCAGCGACAACCCGATCGCCGGTCCCATCCCGAACAGCATGCCGCCCGCAATGATGATGAACAACGGACCCGGCATCGCGGTGGCTACCGACAGCGTCAGCACGATCACGTAGATGGTGTACGTCAGCGCCGGGTGCGCGGCGATCTGCCGTGACCAGTTGGCCTGTTCGGCCATCAGATGACTGGGCGCCAGATGTTGCAGCATGCCGCTGGCGCCCACCGCCGCGCCGAGCGCGATCAGGACGAGCAGTGGCACGAAGGCACGCAATCGGCTCATGACAAGGCGTGACGGAAGCGCAAAAGTAGGGGGATGGCAAAAAGCATAGCGGGTCGCGGACAGCGGCGCGAAACGTGCGGGTTCAATATTGGCGCGGATCGTTCGTTCCGCTCGGCGGCGCGCGGGCGCCGTCGAAGCCGGGTTCCAGATGCCTCCGGATCAGCCGTTCGCGCGCCGGAGCGCGACGCATGCTTGCGCAAGGTTGAACCGTACCACCGCCAACCTGAAGCTTGCGTCAGTGCGGTTCCCGATGTGCATCGAGTGCGCGCAGAAGTTCGATGCTGCGCGGCGCCGCAAGCCCGCCAAAACGCGCGTCGATTTCGGTGAGCGCGCGTCTCGCTCGATCGGGATGGCCGGAATGGATGAGGGACTCGGCATTGCCGAGTTCTTGTGCGAGCGCCGCCGCATTGCGCGCACGGCACGCATCGATTTTCATCAGGTCCGGTGCGACGGGTTTGAAAAGCGCCGCCAGCGCCTGCGCGAAGCCGGCCGCGTCGGCAAGCACATGGCCCGCGTGCAGCAGCGTGACGCTGTCGGTGTCGAACGCGCACCAGTGCTGCAACGATTCATCGGACCGGGCACGCTGCGCTTGCCGGATCGTGTCATCGTTGCCGGTCAGGAACACGATGCGCGAGGATTGCTGGAAGCGGTGCAGCAGCGGCGCAGACGGCAAGGGAACCTGCGCAGTGCCGATGGGATCGCTGCCGGCGTCCAGCAGCGCGCCGCGGAAAAGATCGGGGTAGGCGAGCGCCAGTCGCAGCGCCACGCGCGAGCCGCCGGAAAAACCGCCGACGTATACGCGCGCGGGATCCACGTGGTAGCGCTGCATCACGTTGTACGCCGCCAGCAAGGCGAGCGGATCGCGACGATTGAGCACGTCGGCGTCATTGCCCGATCCGGCCGCGGTGACGAAGATGACGTGATTGCGGTCCAGCACCGGGATCCACTCCGTCGGAATCCGTGCATCATTCCATGGGGGCACGAACACCAGCAGCGCATCGCCGGCCGCGGGCGCCGGCGACGCGGGCACGTAAAGCGCGAAGTGTTGTCGCGCGGGCGCGAGCGGGAAGGCCTGCATTGCCGACGGATTGCCGGCCATGGCACGTTGCATGTCGAGTACGTGGAACGGACTGACCAGCCTGTGCAACAGTTCGCCGTTGCGCGCGAGCGGCGCGGACGCACCGAAGACCACATCCCGTTGCAGTCCGGTCGGCGGTGGTGCTGCGCAGATCGTGGCGGTGCACAGGCTCGTCAGGCCCCATGCGATCAGCCAACGGGCACCGCGAGGTTTCATCTGTCCGCGATCGCGAATTCGAACGCCGCGCGGATGTGCAGTGCGGTGGAGTTGATGCAGCGAACGCCGTCCACCGCGAACAGGCCTTCGTGTTTGTGCGCCGGGAAAGCCAGCGGCAGTTCGGTGCAGCCGAGGTAGACCGCGAAAGTCGCGCTCGCCGCCTCCGGTTGCGATTCCCGAATGACGCGGCGGAGATCTTCGGACACGCCGTCATCGCGTCCGCGCGAAAGTGCATCGATGGCCGCCAGTACGCTTTGCCGGTGCCGTTCCTGCGCCGGAGCGCGCGCATGGATGCCGCGCCGCAGGAATGCCTCGCGGAACACCGCGGAGGTCATCACCGTGCGGGTGCCGAGTATCAGCACGTCCTGCACGCCGGCTTCGGCACAGGCATCCGCGGCGGTATCCACGATGCCGAGGACGGGAATCCCGAGGCCGCGCTCGATCTGCGCCAGGCGATGGTGCGCGGTGTTGCAGGCGATGATCGCGAAACCGGCGCCGCTGCGTTCCAGCCGTTGCAGGGCCGCGCGGTGATACGCGTCGAAGCCGAGCCACGAGTCCTCGTCTCCGTCGCTGCCCAGCAGGCTTTCCGACTTCGACAGGTCCAGCGACTCGATCGCGATTTCCGGCATGGCTGCGCGGCGCCCGCTGCCCTGTGCATGCGACTCCGCAAGGCTGCACAGACCTGCGTAGTACTCGATGGTGGAGGGCCAGCCGATGCCGCCGAGGATGCCGATTTTCTTCATGCGGTTTCGCCCATCGCTGGCGGTCAGGTCACGGCGGCCACGTTGAAGGTGCCGTCCACGACCTCGACGAAGTTGCGTTCTTCCTTCAGGATAAAACGCTTCTCCTGCGCGAAGGCGAAGTTTTTCCGCCCATCGGCATCCTCGCGCAGCCGCGTCTGATACGTCTCGTAGGCGGCCAGGCTGTCGAATCCGATCAGCCCCCAACCCACGTAGTTGGTGCCTTGCCAGGGCAGGAAATAGCCGACCAGGTAGCCGCCGCAGCGCGGAATGATCTTGCCCCAGTTTTCCGCGTAGGTTTTGAAAGCGTCGCGCTGGAAAGGGTCGATTTCATAACGGATGATGCAGACGATCTTCATGGTGGTTCTCCGGGATGCGGAAGGGTTCGGCAATGAATGCGGTTTGGCGGAAAGCCCGAGCCGCCACGTTGCGACGCCCGCCCCGAAGACGGCGCCTTGCAGCAGAAAGGCGCGACGGTCGGGATTCTCGATGTCGGGAGGCGGGGCCTTCATGCGCGCATGCTTGCGCTTGCGCCGCTGCCATGCTTTGACTATCGTAAAAGCATGGATGCAGGAAGCGACGACGCCCCCATCGCCGGGATCGCGGCCGCGATCGCGGAACCGGCGCGTGCACGCATGCTCTGCCGTCTGCTCGACGGACATGCCCGCACCAGCACCGAACTCGCCGCGGTCGCGGGCGTGACCGCGTCCACCGCGAGCGTGCACCTCGCAAAATTGGCGCAGCGTCGCCTGGTCACGGTTTTGCCGCAGGGCCGCCATCGCTACTACAGCCTGTACGACGCGCATGTCGCGGCGGCCCTGGAAGCGCTGACGGTGGTCGCGGGTGAGCCGCGCGAGCGTTTCGTCCCCGGCACGCCCGAACGCCTGCGCGTGGCGCGCACGTGTTACGACCACATGGCGGGCACGCTGGCGGTCCGGTTGCACGACAGCCTGTTCGCGTTGCGCTGGCTAGCGCGCGGCGAAGACGATTACAACCTCACGCGGGCAGGCGTGGAAGGCCTGCGCGGGATCGGCGTGGATGTCGATGCCGCGCGTGGCTCGCGCCGGCGCTTCGCATGCGCGTGCCTCGACTGGAGCGAGCGACGGCCGCATCTCGCCGGCGCGCTGGGTGCCGGCGTGCTGCAGGCCGTATCGGATCGGAAGTGGGTCGTGCGCGACCTGGACAGTCGCGCCCTGCAAGTGACCCGCGCAGGGCACCGCGCCTTCCGTGAGCGATTCGGCATCGAACTTTGATGCCCCGCGCGGGATTCCTGCGGCTCAGAGTCGCCGACGCCGTCCGAAGATCAGCGAGACGATGAACAGGATGATGAAGATGACGAACAGGATCTTCGCGATGCCCGCTGCAAGCCCGGCCACGCCGAAGAAACCGAAGAAACCCGCGATGAGCGCGATGATCAGAAAAACGATGGCGTAGTAAAGCATGGAGCTCTCCCGTTGCTGCGTCGTTGACTGATGGCTTCGCCTTCAAGACCGGCACTGCCGGCGAAAGGTGCAGCTGCAACGTAGCAACGCGAAAATGACCCACCAATGACCACGATGTAAAAATTCCGGTGAACGGGAACACGAGCGTTCAGGTTGCTTCCACAGCCCCATGGGCGCGTGGATGCAAGCGCTCGGACCGGAGAGGCAAGCTTCAGCTTGCGTTCGAGATTGCCACGATGGATTCGCGTTCCACGCGCAGGCGCACACGCAATAAGCCGAACGCTCAGCGCGCGCCCTGCGTCCACGAATCGCGCAAGGTGACGGTGCGGTTGAAAACCGGCCGCTCGCGCGAGTGGTCATGCCTGTCGGCCACGAAATAACCGACGCGTTCGAACTGGAAGTGCTGTTCCGGCGCGGCATCGCGAAGGGACGATTCCAGATAGCCGCGCACGCTGCGGCGCGAATCCGCATTCAGATGCTCGAGCCAGGTCTTGCCGTCGGATTCGTCATCCGGATCGGGCGTGTTGAAGAGGCGGTCGTACAAACGCAGCTCGGCTTCGACCGCGTGCCTTGCGCTGACCCAATGGATGGTGCCCTTGACCTTGCGATCCGCACCCGGCAGGCCGTGGCGCGATTCCGGATCCAGCGTGCCGCGCAATTCGGCCACGTTTCCGGAAGCATTCCTGATGACCTCATCGCAGCGCACGATGCCGACGCCGCGCAGGCGCACTTCGCCGCCGGGCACGAGACGCTTGAAGCCTTTCGGCGGCACCTCCGCGAAATCGTCGCGCTCGATCCACACCTCACGCGCAAACGGTACCTCGCGGGTGCCGAACGATCCGTCCTTGGGATGATTGGAAAACGCGAGGGTTTCCGCGTGACCGTCAGGAAGGTTGGTGATCACGAGTTTCAGGGGATCGAGCACCGCCATCCGGCGCGGCGCATGCGCATCGAGATCCTCGCGCACGGAGTTTTCCAGCACGCCATAGTCGATCACGCTGTTCTGCTTCGACAGCCCCGCGCGTTCCCAGAACCGCCGGATCGCGGCGGCGGTGAAGCCGCGCCGGCGCACCGCCGCCAGCGTCGGCATGCGGGGATCGTCCCAGCCATCCACGTGGCCGTCGTTGACGAGCTGCAGCAGTTTGCGCTTGCTCATCACCGTGTACGAAAGATTGCCGCGCGCGAATTCGATCTGCCGCGGTTTCGAAGGCCTGGTCGGCAGGCCTTTTTCCACCAGCGACTGCCACAGTTCCGGATGGTTGGGCAAATCGACGTTGTCCACGCACCAGTCGTAAAGCGGCCGATGGTCTTCGAACTCCAGCGTGCAGAACGAGTGCGTGATGCCTTCCAGCGCGTCCGACAACGAATGCGCAAAGTCGTACATCGGATAGATCGGCCATGCGTCGCCGGTGTTCTGGTGCGTCACCTTGCGGATGCGGTACAGCGCGGGATCGCGCAGGTTGATGTTGCCCGCGGCCATGTCGATCTTCGCGCGCAGCGTGCGCGTGCCATCGGCGAATTCGCCGGTGCGCATGCGCCTGAAGAGGTCGAGGTTTTCCTCGACGGAACGATCGCGGTACGGCGAAGCGCGGCCGGGCTCCGTCAGCGTGCCGCGGTATAGGCGCACTTCCTCGGCATTCAGATCGTCGACGTAGGCCTTGCCGTCCTCGATCAGTTTCAGGGCGGCGCGATAAAGCACTTCGAAATAATCCGAGGCGTGGCGCAACTCGCTCCATTCGAATCCTAGCCAGCACACGGAATCCTTGATGCCCTCGACGAACGCCGGGTCCTCCTTGCCGGGATTGGTGTCGTCGAGGCGCAGGTTGCAGGTGCCGCCGAATTCGTGCGCGATGCCGAAGTCGAGGCAGATCGCCTTGGCGTGGCCCAGGTGCAGGTGGCCGTTCGGCTCCGGGGGAAAGCGCGTCTTCGGGCCCGCGCCCAGGCGCCCGGCCTCGCGATCGGCCAGCACGATCTGGCGGATGAAGTTGGTGACGACGGGGGCGCTTTCGTCCGCCATGAGACACATCCTGCTTTACGGAGCCCGCAAGTTTAGCGACGCGTTCAAAAAAGCGCTTGATGCCCGATGCTGATTCGAAGCGGCTTTTGTGAGAAGTCAGGCCATGGATGGCCGAGGTGGAGTTGGCCAAGGCCGTGAGCGATCAGGGATGATCGCTATAGAATGCAGCCATGCGAACGGTCTATCACGCCGAAGGCATCGTCGATGCGCACCTGGTGAAAGATGCGCTGGAGAACGCCGGCATCCCCGCACTCGTCAATGGCGAATACCTGATCGGCGGGATGGGGCAACTGCCGGCGCGCGATTTCATGACCGTCAGCGTGCCCGGGATCTTCGCCGACGACGCCGGTCCCATCGTGCGCGAGATCACCGACATGCTGCGCGCGCCGCTCGCCGGCGAGCGCACCGCATCCGCAGCACCGCCGCACCTGAAACCCGCCGTCGCTTGAGCACGCTGGCCGCCCCTCCGGAGATCGACGACGCGCTGCGCGCGCGCCTGGCCGCGCATGTCCGCGACGTTCCGGATTTTCCCAAGCCGGGCGTGCTGTTCAAGGACATCACGCCGTTGCTGGCCGACGCTAAGACGTTCCGCGACTGCGTGGATGCGCTGGCGTCGCCGTGGCGGACACAACGAGTCGATGCGGTCTGTGGCATCGAGGCGCGCGGCTTCATTTTTGGCGCCGCGCTCGCGCGGGCCCTGGAAGCCGGCTTCGTGCCGCTGCGCAAACCCGGCAAGCTGCCGGCCGCGACGCTGGCTGCCGATTTCGAGCTGGAGTACGGCCAGGCGCGGCTGGAAGTGCACGCCGATGCGCTCGCGCCTGGGGCGCGGGTGTTGATCGTCGACGACGTGCTGGCCACCGGCGGCACGCTGGCCGCCGCAAGGCAGTTGATCACGCAACTGGGTGCCGACATCGCGGGCGCCGCCGTGCTGATCGAACTGTCATTCCTGCACGGGCGCGCGCGCTGGCCGGAGGACGTGCCCCTGCACGCTTTGCTCCGCTATTGAAGCGGGTCCGGAGCAGCCGTCGTGGAAAGGCCGGGCGTGGCGCGCGGCGATCGGGGACGATCGCACACGGAACGTTTCAGCCACTCGCGCTGGACTGGCGGAAATTCGGGCGTTGCGTCAGCACCACTTCGGTGTGGAACGGCATGCCCGAGCGCAGGCCGAACACTTCGACCTTGTCGCCGGGTTTCATGGTCGCTTCGCGCGTGCGGAAATCGAAGGGATCGGTGATCGGTTGCGCGCCCAGTTTCAACAGGATGTCGCCGGGCAGCAGGCCGGCCTGTGCGGCCGGTCCGCCGGGATAGACGTCCAGCACCGTGGCGCCGCGCGCGGCCGCCGGCAGGCCCGAATCGGCCGACACGGTCACGTTGCCGACTTCCACCCCCAGCCAGCCGCGCACCACGTGGCCGTGTTCGACGATCTGGTCGAGCACGCGTTTCGCGGTGCGCACGGGAATCGCGAAGCCGATGCCCTGCGCGCCGACGTCGCGATCCAGCATCGCCGTGTTGATGCCGACCAGCTGGCCTTCGGCATTGACCAGCGCGCCGCCGGAATTGCCGGAGTTGATCGCGGCGTCGGTCTGGATGAAATCCTCGTACGGCGAAAGACTCAGCTGACGCTGCAAGGCACTGACGATGCCCATCGTCACGGTCTGGCCGATCCCGAACGGATTGCCGATCGCCAGCACCACGTCGCCGACCCGCGGCGCATCGGGATCGACCTGGATCGTGGGCAGCGTGCCCGCGTCGATCTTGAGCACGGCGAGGTCGGTGTCGGGATCGGTGCCGATCACCTTGGCGTGCGCGACGCGGCCGTCGTGCAGCAGCACCTGGATGTCATCGGCGCCCGAGATCACGTGGTTGTTGGTCAGTACATAACCGTCGGGCGTGAAGATCACGCCGGAGCCGAGGCTCTGTTCGCGACGCTTGAGCGTGGGGCCGGCAACACCACCCAGCAGCGGATCGGGGAAGATCTGGATCTGCCGTTCGGTGACGGTCTTGTCGGCGTAGATGTTGACGACGGCCGGCGCGGCGCGTGCGACCGCGTCCGCATACGAAGCGGGTCCGCGTTCGGGTGCGGAATGCGTTTCCGCGGGCACGGGTTCGGCAAGCGTTGCGCTGGATTTGCCGCGCAGGCCATCGCGCAGGTGCGCGCCGGCTCCGGGCCATGCCAGGCTGATCAGGAACGCCGCGGCCAGTCCTGCGATCACGAATTGCAGGACGAATAGAAAGGGTCTGAGCTTGTGCCGCATGGAATCGTGGCCCGGTGGAGCGCGATTGGATTGTGCGCCACGGAGGCGAACGCTAAACTAACACGATTTTGGGGCCCGATGGATGACGGGACGGCGGCCGCGAGGCTGCGAAACCCGGGCCGTGCACTCGGACAACATCATCGCGGTGCAGTTCACCGGTCGTGACCACAAGCAGTGCGGAGAAGCGGATGGCGGACGAAAGCATCAACAAGGGCCGACGCAGGTTCCTTACGGCCTCCACGGCCGTGATCGGCGGCGCCGGTTTGATCATCACGGCGATTCCCTTCGTCGAGACCTGGCTGCCGAGCGCGCGCGCCGAATCGGCCGGCGCACCGGTGACCGTCGCGATCGGCAAGATCGAGCCCGGCCAGATGGTGCGTTACGGCTGGCGCAGCCAGCCGGTGTTCGTGGTCAACCGCACGCCCGAACAATTGCAATGGCTGCCCAAGCAGGATTCGCGACTGCGCGATCCGGACTCCAAGGAGTCCGACCAGCCGAAGTATTGCCAGAACGCCACGCGTTCGATCAAGCCGGAATGGATGGTGCTGATCGGCATCTGCACGCACTTGGGTTGCGTGCCGGATTACAAGGGCGAGGTGAAGCCCGAGCCATTCGATCCGAACTGGAAGGGTGGTTTCTACTGCCCGTGCCACCACTCGCGCTACGACCTCGCGGCGCGCGTGTACCAGGGCGTGCCGGCGCCGCTCAACATGGTGGTGCCGCCGTACCACTTCGTCGATGACACCCACATCCAGATCGGCGTCGATCCGAAAGGAGCCGCGTAATGGGCGCGTTCACGCAATGGTTCACCGAGCGCGCACCGGGTTTGGGCGCCAGCTACAAGAAGCACATGACGGAGTATTACGCGCCGAAGAACTTCAACGTCATGTACTACTTCGGTTCGCTGGCGCTGCTGGTACTGGTGAACCAGATCGTCACGGGCATCTTCCTGACGATGTTCTACACGCCCACCGCGGCGGGCGCGTTCGATTCCGTGCAGTACATCATGCGCGACGTGCACTGGGGCTGGCTGGTGCGCTACATGCACGAAACCGGCGCCTCGATGTTCTTCATCGTGGTTTACCTGCACATGTTCCGCGGCCTGATGTACGGCTCGTTCAAGAAGCCGCGCGAACTGGTGTGGCTGCTCGGCATGTTCATCTTCCTCGCGTTGATGGCCGAGGCCTTCATGGGCTACGTGCTGCCGTGGGGCAACATGTCCTTCTGGGGCGCCAAGGTAATCATCACCCTGTTCAGCGCGGTGCCGGTGATCGGCGAGCAGCTGGTCATCTGGATCATGGGCAGCTTCGTGCCGTCCGATCCGACCCTCAACCGCTTCTTCGCGCTGCACGTGGTGGCGCTGCCGCTGGTGCTGCTGCTGCTGGTGGTGCTGCATCTCGGCGCGCTGCATGAAGTCGGCTCCAACAATCCCGACGGCGTCGAGATCAAGAAGCACAAGGGTCCGAACGGCCATCCGCTGGACGGCATTCCATTCCACCCGTACTACACGCTGAAGGATCTGGTGGGCGTGGGCGTGTTCCTGATCATCTGCGCGATCATCATCTTCTTCGAGCCGACCGTGGGCGGGTTCTTCCTCGAACACGACAACTCGATCCCGGCCAACGACCTGGTGACACCGGCGACGATCAAGCCGGTGTGGTACTTCTCGCCGTTCTACGCGATCCTGCGGATGATCCCCAGCAAGGGCTGGGGCGTGATCGCGCTGGCGCTGTCGATCATCGTGCTGTTCCTGGTGCCGTGGCTGGACCGCGGCAAGGTCAAGTCGATCCGCTACCGCGGCGCCGGCTACAAGGTGGCGCTGACGATCTTCGCGATCGTGTTCATCCTGCTCGCCGCCATCGGCGCCGACCTCACGCCGGGCTGGATCGTCTCGATCTTCGGCCCGAACGCCGACATCACCACCATCGAGAACCTGTTCGGCCGGATCCTGGTGGTGCTGTACTTCGGGTTCTTCGTGTTCCTGTGGGCCTACACGTTCTTCGGGTGGGAGAAAACCAAGCCGGTTCCGGAAAGGGTGACCACGCATGCATAAGTCCATTCAGCGCACCGCCGCGCGCACCTTCACGGCCCTGCTGCTCGCGCTGGTGGTGGCCTTCGCCGCCTCGCCGTCCGCGTTCGCGGAAGAGGGCGGCGGTTATCCGGAAGCCAACATCAACGTGCACGACCAGGCATCGCTTCAACGCGGCGCGCGCCTGTTCATGAACTACTGCGTCGGCTGCCATTCGCTCAAGTACCTGCGCTATTCGCAAATGGCGGAAGGACTGGGCCTGACCGAACAGCAGGTGATGGACAACCTGAATTTCACCGGCGCCAAGTTCGGCGAGCCGATCGTCTCGGCGATGCCCGAGGCCGACGCCGAGAAATGGTTCGGCAAGGTGCCGCCCGACCTCTCACTGGAAGTCAGCGCCAAGGGCGCCGACTGGGTGTCGGCATACCTCAAGTCTTTCTATCTCGATCCGGCCACCAACAGCGGCTGGAACAACACGGTGTTCCCGAACGTGGCAATGCCGTTCCCGCTCTGGCAGTTGCAGGGCGAGCAGGTGGCGGTGACGGATCCCGCCGAGGGCGGGAATGCCGCCACGATCAAGGGACTCAAGCTGGCGCATCCGGGCAGCATGACGCCGGCGCAGTACGACCAGGCCGTGCGCGACCTGACCGCGTTCCTGGCCTGGGTGTCCACGCCGGACGAGGCGGTGCGCAGCCATATTGGTGCGTGGGTGGTGCTGTATCTGGTACTTTTTACCCTGTTCGCGCTGGTGCTGAAAAAAGAGTATTGGAAGGACGTGCATTGACTGGCGGGCGTCGTGCCCGCCAGGTGATGGCACCCGAACCCGGGACTGTCGCGTCACCGGACCCGCAAGGCCCAAAGGGGACACTGGCATGATCCAAACCGCACACACCACCCGCACCGTGTTGACCCTGTTCACCGCACCCGACGACGTGCAGTCGCACCGCGTGCGCCTGGTGCTGGCCGCCAAGGGCGTGGTCTACGACCGCGTCGAAGTGCCGCCCGGCAAGCCGCACGACGAATTGCTGTCGATCAATCCGTACGGCGACACGCCGACGCTGCAGGACCGCGACATGGTCCTGTACGAGCCGGACGTCGTCTGCGAATACATCGACGAGCGCTATCCGCATCCGCCGCTGATGCCGGTCGATCCGCTGTCGCGCGCGCGATTGCGCCTCGCGTGCGTGCGCATCGAGCGCGACTGGGTGCCGGAAGTCGCCAACATCCGCGCTGGCGGCCGCGCGGCCGAAGCCGCACGCAAGCGCCTGCGCGACCATTTGATGAGCGCGCTGCCGTTGTTCAAGGCCGCGAAGTTCTTCCTCAATCCCGAAATCAGCCTCGCCGACTGCCTGGTCGCGCCGGTGGTGTGGCGCCTGCCTTCGCTGGGCGTGTCGCTGCCCAAGGAA
This sequence comes from Rhodanobacteraceae bacterium, assembly GCA_035547895.1. GTDB lineage: Bacteria > Pseudomonadota > Gammaproteobacteria > Xanthomonadales > Rhodanobacteraceae > 66-474. The sequence goes on along the minus strand of DASZTT010000150.1, from coordinate 2,184 downwards.
GCCAAGCCGATCATCGATTACGGCGAGCGCCTGTTCCGCAGCCAGGGTTTCGCGCGCAGCCTCACCGCCGACGAGCGCCTGCTGGGCGAGTTGTGACCGAACAATCCCCCGCGATGACTTCCAATCGTCCGTACCTGCTGCGGGCAGTGCACGAGTGGATCTGCGACAACGGCCTCACGCCCCACATCGTGGTCGATGCGGCCAAACCCGGCGTGCAGGTTCCGCCGCAGGCGGTCAGCGAAGGCCGGGTGGTGTTGAACCTCGCCCCGCGCGCGGTCGCGCATCTCGAAATCGGCAACGATGCGATCACCTTCATGGCGCGCTTCGGCGGCGTCAGCCAGCCCGTCAGCGTGCCGGTCGCCGCGGTACAGGCGATCTACGCGCGCGAAAACGGGCAGGGCATGCTGCTCGCGGAGGATGCACCGGGCGTTGCACCCGCGATCGAGCCGTCGCCCGGTGAGACGCGATCCATCAAGTCCTCCACGCCTTCCCTGCAGGCGGTGCCCAGCTCGGTCCAGGAATCACCGGCCGCGGACGACGCCGGCGATTCGTCCCCGCCATCATCCGGCGACGATCCGGACAAACCGCGACCCAAGGGCAAGCCCACGCTGCACGTGGTGAAGTGACGACCGGATGTCGTCATCCCTGCCTGGTGCAGGTGTACGCCGAGCCGGATCCCGTGTCCTTGATTTTGCTGACGTCGCATCAGTGCAAGGTCCTGCGCGTGATCGGGACGATGTTGTCGCCGGGAGTCGTCCCGGAAGCAGCGCGCGCCGGCAAGTCGCCGTATGGCGAAACCGGTGCAGATGCGGCCGGCGCTTCGCGCTCCGGCACGCTTGCACTCACGACATGGTCGCCGAGCAGGACGATGCTGGCCGGGCGCCGGTCATTGCCGCCGAGGCTGGTGTCGAAGCGGTATTCACGCGTGACGCGCAGGCCGCCATGCCGCCAGCTCATGCGCAGGCGGCGCAACGCCACGCTGTCATCGAGCAACTGCAATCCGTGCCGTTCGCAAAGATCGCGCGCATGCGCGATGGCGCGTTCGCGCGACCTCAGCGCCTGGTACCACCACGCGACAATGACGGCGACGAACAGAAGCGGCAGCCAGACTTCCAGCATGTCACGATCCTCGCGCGGCGAAAGCGCGCATCGTCATCATGCCTGCGGTGGGGATGGAAAGACAGTCCGGGAAATAAAGCGCGTGGCTACTTCACGCGTTCGACGCGCACGCTCTGGTTGCAGCCCTGCACGTACATCAGCCAGCTGCCCAGGATCATCGGCTTGATGGTGACCTCGGGGTTGTCCACGTCCGGACACGAATAGCTGCCGGATTCGGCCTGTTTCCAGACCTGGCCGTTGTCGAGATTGAACGTGGTGTGCCCCGCCCAGCCGTTGAAGTGGCCAACGAGGTGCGTTTCGAATTTGTCGCGCGGCTGGTTGTCGGGATAGAACACCGGCGCGCCGCTGGCGGTGACCATCTTGGTCTGCTCGTGCGTGCGCAGCCAGTTGTCGAGGTTCTGCAGTTCCTGCGGCGAGAGCTTGTCGAGGCCGGCTGCCTTGAAGTCGGCCGCAGACATGCGTTCCTCGAGGGAGGAAAACTGTTGTGCCATGGCAGGCAGGGTGGTGAGGAGCACGGCCAGAGCGGCCGGCAGCATCAGTCGGGTGCGCATGGTGGGCGATGATAGCAGTGCCCCATGTCCGTCGCACAGGGTTTCGATGCGTGCAATTTAATACACTGGGACCCTTTCGCAAACCTTTCCCGGGCCGGTGTGCCGGCGCCGGAAGCGCGCACCGCCATGCAGGCATCGTCCACGAACCAGGGCCTCGTTTCCACGCCACCGGTCGGCTCGCTGCCCGCGCGCGAGTACGGCCAGTGGCGGGAAACCGATGCGTTGCTCGGGTCGGTCGATTGCGATGACGACACCCGCGCCGCGGCGGCCTGGTACGCGGTGGCACGCATCGATCCCGACGCGTGGAATGCGGCCAGCGCGCAAGCGCCGGAGGCGTTGCGCAGGCTGGTGGAAGGCCAGCAGCAGGCCGAACGCGTGTGGACGTTGCACGCGGCGCGCGATGGCGCCGGCAACAGCGAAGGCCTGCGCCGGCTGCTGCTGGCGATCATCCGCGACCTGCGCGTGGTGTACCTGTTGCTGGCGCGCCAGCTCGCATGCATGCGCGCGGCGGCGG
>DASZTT010000149.1:0-5083 GCA_035547895.1 Rhodanobacteraceae bacterium | reverse complement strand
ATCTTTCCCTGCAACTTGCGCAGCATTTCGTGTCCGACCATCCGCCGCAGTCGCTGGTCGAGCGGATGGCGAAAACCTATCTCGAACACGACACCGACCTCGCCGCCGTGTACCGCACGCTCATCGCCAGCCCCGAAGCGTGGGAAGCGGATGCGCGCAAGTTCAAGACGCCGCAGGATTTCGTGATTTCGTCGCTGCGCGCGGCGCAGATCGACCTTGGCGATCGGCCGCAGCCGGTGCTGGCCTTGCTGGAAACCCTTGGCGAACCCGCATTCGATCCGCGTTCGCCGGCCGGCTTCACCGACGACTCCGCCGACTGGATCGACGCCGACGGTTTGTGGAAGCGCGTGCAGGCGGCGGAGGCGATTTCCGCGCGCGTCGCGCAAGGCGGCACGCAACCGCTCGCATTCGCGCAGGACATCCTGGGTCCGCTGCTGGACGAAGACACCGCGCAGGCGATCCGGCGTGCGGAATCGGCACGCCAGGCGCACGCGACGTTGTTCGCCAGTCCTGCGTTCCAGTGGAGGGCCTGATCATGCCCACCCGTCGCCAGTTTCTCGCGAACACGGCGATCGGCGCCGCCACGCTGGTGATCTGGCCAAAGCTGACGTTCGCCGCGACCGGTTCCGACTCGCGCTTCCTGTTCGTGTTGCTGCGCGGTGGACTGGACGGACTTGAATCGGTGCCGCCGTATGGCGATCCGGGTTATCGGGCGATCCGCGGCGCACTCGCATTGTCGCCCTCGGCCGCAAAGCCCGCGCACAAGCTCGACGACGTATTCGCGCTGCATCCGTCGTTCGACTATGCCGCGCAGTTGTACGCGCAAGGCCAGTTCATGCCGGTGGTCGCGGCGGCGCCGCCGTACTGGGGCCGCTCGCATTTCCAGGCACAGAACTGCGTGGAGAACGGCACCGCGAAACCGGATGGCGCGCAGACCGGCTGGTTGAACCGCTGCATCGCATGCATGCCGGGTGTGGATGGCCTGGCTTGCGCGGCGGTGATGCCGTTGACGATGCGCGGCAGCGCAAAAGTGGAAACCTGGTCGCCGCCGTTGCCGACGGAGGTGAACCCTATCCTGTTGCAGCGCCTGCAACCGCTGTACGCGGCGGACACGCGCCTGGCTGCGCCGTTCGCTCGCGCAGTGGCGCAGCAGGCCGGCATGTCCGTGCCCGGGAGTAGCCTCAAACCCGGAGCCGGAATGGTGGCGGGCGGGAAATCCGGCAAGAGACAAGCCGGAGGACTGCCAGTCATGATGGCCGCGGCTGGCGGTTTCATGGGCAAGCGCGATGGGCCGCGCGTCGCTTTCGTCGAAGACGACGGCTGGGACACGCATGCCAACGAGGCCGCGATCGTCACGCGCAAGATCAGCGAACTCGATGCGGGCCTGAAGGCATTCCATCAATCGATCGGCGCGATGTGGGGCCGCACGATCGTGGTCGTCGCCACCGAGTTCGGGCGCACCGCGCGCGTCAACGGCACCGGCGGCACCGATCACGGCACCGGCGGTTCGATGTTCCTCGCGGGCGGCGCGTTGCGCGGCGGACGCGTCGCGGGCCGTTGGCCCGGGATCGGTTCAGGCGAGCTTTACCAGGATCGCGATGTGCACGCGACCACCGATTTCCGTTCGGTGTTCAAGGGCGTGCTGGCGGCGCACCTGGGCGTTCCGGAATCACTCCTGGAGTCGCGCGTTTTCCCCGGCAGCGCGGCGGCGGAACCGCTCGGTGGCTTGGTGGGTCCGGCACGCGTTGCAGTGTGATTTTCCTCGCCAATGGGCGACGCTTGACAGGCGCCCCGGACAGGGCGAGAGTCATCGCGCGGTCCGTACGTCCACCACTGTTTGAGGGAGAGCAGCCATGAGTGTTCCACCGGAATCCGTGACACCGCCGACGTCTTCGTCCCCCACCGGAGCACCGCCGCCACCTGCGGGTGCGCCCACCGCCGAAGAACGCCAGTGGGCGATGTTCGCGCACTTGTCGGCGCTGCTGGGTGGTCTGGTCACCGGCTGGGTGGGTGGCTGGGGCTGGTTCCTCGGCCCGCTGATCATCTGGCTGGTGAAAAAGGACACCATGCCGTTCGTGAATGACCAGGCCAAGGAAGCGCTGAACTTCAACATCACGATCACGATCATTTTCGTGATCCTCGCGATCCTTGGATTCGCCACGCTGGGCATCGGCTTCCTGATTGCCGGACCTTTGATGATCATCATCGGCATCGCGGCGCTGGTGTTCATCATCATCGCGGCGATCAAGTCCAACGAAGGCGTGGCCTATCGCTATCCGTTCGCGCTGCGTCTGGTCAAGTGAGTACAGCTGCATCCATCCCATGCGAGCCCATGGACGGGCGTTGTTGATATGGGATCCATGATCGGGCGCGTCCGGCATTCCGGCGCGCCCGAATCGCGTCAGGGCTCGTCGTCCGGCGCAAACGGCTGGCTCGATTCCGGGTGCTCGGGGTCGAGCAGCAGCTTGACCCTTGCATCCGCCTGTTCCAGAGCTGCCTGGCATTGGCGGTAGAGCGCAATGCCGCGCTCGAATGCGCGCAGCGATTCATCCAGATTCTGCTCCCCGCTCTCCATCTTCGCCACCAGCGCCTCGAGCTCGGCCAGGGACTGCTCGAACTCGGCGACAGGCGAGGCGTTCGCCGCGTCGGCCGGGGTCTTGGAGGAGGGGCGGGACATCCGCGCAAACTAGCGCAGGCGCGAGGGTGAAGCAATCGGTCCGTGCTCTTGTGCTTGCAAGTTTCGGGCGGGTCGATGAAAATTGCCGGCTCGCTTGGTGAAGCGCGGGCCGCAGATGATGGCTCGCCGAAAACGTTTCAGTGGTGGATGTAGCTCAGCTGGTCGAGTGCCGAGCGCGCGAGGCATGAGGAGGAGGCATGGATGCCGACTGGAGGGCACACCATGGATGGTTCGCCGAAAACGTTTCAGTGGTGGATGTAGCTCAGCTGGTTAGAGTCCCGGATTGTGATTCCGGTTGTCGTGGGTTCGAGTCCCATCATCCACCCCAGTTTTTGTACAATGCAGGGTTTGCGGGCCGTTAGCTCAGTTGGTAGAGCAGGAGACTCTTAATCTCTTGGTCGTAGGTTCGAGTCCTACACGGCCCACCATTTCTTGCTGCGCATAATCGGGACCGGCGGCATCGCGAAAGTGGCGGAACTGGCAGACGCGCTGGATTTAGGTTCCAGTGGGGCAACCCGTGCGGGTTCGAGTCCCGCCTTTCGCACCACGGAGCGCCCGCGGCCGGTCCATGGATTCCACCGGCTGCTTGCCGAGGCGGCAGCCGCTTCGTAACAACTGTGGATGCGCAGGGCGCGCATCGACCGTCAGGAGCCACCATGCAAGTTTCCCTGGAAAACGTCGGCAAGCTCGAGCGCAAGCTGACCGTCAAGTTTCCCGCCGAGCAGTTCGAATCCAAGGTGCGCCAGCGCATTTCCGAACTCGGCCGCAACGTGCGCCTGAAGGGTTTCCGCCCCGGCAAGGTGCCGGTCAAGGTCATCGAGCAGCGCTATGGCGACCAGGTGCGCGGCGAGGCGCTTTCCGACCTGATCGGCAGCACCTTCCGCGAGGCCGTGCAGCAGCAGAACCTGCAGCCGGTCGCGAACCCCAATATCGATACCGACGGCAAGCCTCAGGATGGCGAGATCGCCTACACGGCGACCTTCGAAGTGATGCCTGACCTGCCGACGGTCGATGTCGGCATCCTCAAGATCGATCGTCCGAAAGCCGAAGTGGGCGAGTCCGACGTCGACAACATGATCGAAACCCTGCGCGCGCAGCGCCGCACCTTCCAGAAGGTCGATCGCGCCGCCGCGGACGGGGACATGGTGATCGTCGACTACGTCGCGCAGGCGGAGGGTTTCCGGCACCCGGCCGAAGGCCGTGAGCGTGCCGCCACGGTGATCGGCGGCAACACCGCGCTGGCCGCTTTCGACGGCGCCCTCAAGGGCCACAAGGCGGGTGAGGAACTGTCGTTCGACGTGGAGTTTCCGCCGACGTTCCCGATCCCCCAACTGGCCGCGAGGCAGGCGAAGGTGGAGCTGCGCATCGGCGAAGTGCAGGCTCCGCACATGCCGGAAGTGGATGCGGAATTCATCCGCAATTTCGGCATCGCGGATGGCTCGCCCGAGACCTTCCGCAAGGAAGTCCGGGCCAACCTCGAGCGTGAACTCGAAAATGCATTGCGCGCCCGCCTGCGCAACGAGGTCGGCAGCAAGCTGGCCGCCACCTACGCCGACGTGGACGTGCCGAAGGTGCTGGAACGCGCCGAAGCCGAATCGCTGGTGCGCTCGGCGATGCCGGGCCTTTCGGGCGAACAGTCGATTCCGGCCGCGGCGATGGAAGCGGCGCTGCCGATCGCGCACCAGCGCGTGATCGCCGGCCTGCTGCTGCGCCAGATCGCCCAGAGCAACAACCTGCGCGTGGACAACCGCAAGGTCACCGAGCGCATCGCCAAGATCGCATCGACCTACGAGGAACCCGAGCAGGTCGTTGAACTCTATCGCAACAACCCCCAGATGATGGACAACGTGCGGACCGCCGTGCTCGAAGACCAGGTTTCCGAATGGGTGGCGGACCACGCCGATACCACGGAAGTGAACCTGAGCTTCGACGAGGTGATGCATCCGCAGAACACCGCGAATTGAAGCAGCGCGGCCCAGCCGCCATCATCCGGAGAACACCATGCAGCGCGAAACGCAGGAAACCCGCAACCTCAACCTGGTTCCGATCGTGGTCGAGCAGACCTCGCGCGGCGAGCGTTCGTTCGACATCTATTCGCGGCTGCTGAAGGAACGCATCATCTTCCTGGTCGGGCCGATCGACGACAACGTCGCCAACGTCGTGATGGCGCAGATGCTGTTCCTGGAGTCGGAGAACCCGGACAAGGACATCCAGTTCTACATCAACAGTCCGGGCGGCGTGGTGTCTTCGGGTCTGGCGATCTATGACACCATGCAGTTCATCAAGCCGGACGTCAGCACCATGTGCGTCGGTCAGGCGAGCAGTGCCGCGTCGCTGTTGCTGATGGCCGGCGCCAAGGGCAAGCGTTTCGCGCTGCCGAATTCGCGCATCATGATCCACCAGCCG
>DASZTT010000148.1:0-3289 GCA_035547895.1 Rhodanobacteraceae bacterium | reverse complement strand
GTGGTGTTGCGTGCGCGTTGCGGAATGACTCCGAGGCACATTCAGGAAAGACATGCTCGGCTATTACCTCGACCTCGCACTGCGCAGCCTGAAGCGGAACCGCGTACTCACCGCGCTGATGGTGCTGGCGCTGGCGGTCGGCATCGGCGCGAGCATGACCACGCTGACGGTGCTGCACGTGTTGTCGGGCGATCCGCTGCCCGGCAAGAGCGGCGAACTGTATTACCCGCAGATCGATCCGCAGGACGCGCGCGGCATGATGGCCGGCACGATGCCGCCGGAGCAGGTGACGTTGATCGACGGCATGAACCTGCTGCGCGCGAAGCGCGCGGACCGGCAGGCGTTGATGACGGGCGGTTCGGTGCCGATCCAGCCGGATTCCTCCGGGCTCGATCCGTTCTACGTGGAGGCGCGCTACACCAGTGCGGATTTCTTCCCGATGTTCGATGCGCCGTTCCTGTATGGCCACGGCTGGCGCGGCGCGGACGATGAAGCACATGCGCGGGACGTGGTGATCTCGCGGCTGCTCGACGAAAAGCTGTTCCGGGGCGCCGACAGCACGGGACGCACGCTGCGCATCCGCGGCACCACGTTCCGGATCGTCGGCGTGCTCGACGACTGGCGCCCGAACCCGCATTTCTACGACCTCAACACCGGCTCCTACGCTTATTACGAACAGGTGTTCATGCCGCTGCAGACTGCGCTGGAGTTGCACTTCGACCACAACGGATCCAACGACTGCTGGGGCAATGGCACGGGTGGCGCGGGCGGCGTCTATCCGTCGGCGGAGTGCGTGTGGCTGCAGTTCTGGGTGGAGCTCGATTCGTCCGCGAAAGCGGCAGCGTACAAGGCCTTCCTGGTGCATTACTCGGAAGAACAGAAAGCGCTCGGCCGTTTCCAGCGCGCACCCAACGTGCGGCTCGACAACCTGATGCAATGGCTGGATTACAACGGCGTCGTCCCGAGCGACGTGCGCCTGCAGGCCTGGCTGGCGTTGGGGTTCCTGCTGGTGTGCCTGGTCAACACCGTGGGGCTGATGCTCGCGAAGTTCCTGCGCCGTTCGGGCGAACTGAGCGTGCGTCGCGCGTTGGGCGCGTCACGTCGTGCATTGTTCGCGCAATTGCTGACCGAGTCCGGAGTGATCGGGATTGCCGGCGGAGCCGGTGGCCTGTTGCTGGCCCTGTTCGGCTTGTGGCTGGTGCGGCGCAGGCCATCCGATTACGCGGCGCTGGCGCATCTGGACCCCACGATGTTGCTGGTCACCTTCGCGCTCGCGATCGGCGCCAGCCTGCTTGCCGGGATACTGCCGGCCTGGCGTGCCTGCAACGTGACACCCGCATTGCAGTTGAAGAGCAACTGACATGGACATCCTGCCCATCCTCGCCACGTTGCGCCGGCACAAGGTCATCCTCTGGCTGCTGATGCTGGAGATCGCCCTGAGCTGCGCGATCATCTGCAACGGAGTGTTCCTGGTCGTGCAGCGCCTGCAGCACATGGACATGCCCAGCGGCGTCGCCGAGCATGAGCTCGTGCAGATCCAGCAGGCGCCGATCGCGCCGCCGCCCGACCGTTACGCGCGGGCGCGGGAAGACGTGGCCGCCTTGCAGCAGATCCCCGGCGTGCAGGCGGTCGGCATGACCAACCAGGTCCCGTTCGGCGGCTCCTCGTCGAACGGCAACGTGATGCTCACCCCCACGCAGCCGCACCCCACCCTCAATGCGGCGACCTACTTCGGTGAAAACCTGGTGCAGACGTTCGGCCTCGAACTCGTGTCGGGGCGCGCCCTGGGACCAGACGACTACGTCAATGCAGACGTGGTGCTGAAGTCCCTCGCCGATGGCAGCGGCAAGGGCTTCCCGATGCCGACCCTCGTCAGCCAGGCCATGGCCACGCGCCTGTGGCCGCAGCAGAACCCGCTGGGCAAATTGGTGTGGCTTGCGCCGAAGGCGAGCTTTCGCGTGGTGGGCGTGGTCAGGACGCTGGCGCGCGCGAATGCCTACCACACCGCTACCGCACAGTATTCGATGATCGTCCCGCTGCACATGGGCGCCGACAAGGACCAGAGCTACGTGATGCGTACCCGCCCCGAGGATCGGCAGCGCGTGCTGGCCGCGGCGGCGGCGGCGCTGAAACGCGCCGATCCGGCACGCGTGATTACCTACACGCGCACCTACGACCAGATTCGCGGCGACTACTTCCGGGACGACAGCGCGATGGCGGGCATGCTGGTCAGCGTGATTCTGGCGGTGCTGCTGATCACCGGGCTCGGCATCGTCGGGCTCGCCAGTTTCTGGGTCGCACAGCGCCGCAAGCAGATCGGCATCCGCCGCGCGCTGGGCGCCACGCGCAGCGACATCCTGCGTTATTTCCAGACCGAGAATTTCCTGATCGTCAGCTTCGGCATCCTGGCCGGCATGGCGCTGGCCTACGGTCTCAGCCTGTGGCTGATGATGCACTACGAACTGCCGCGCCTGCCGTGGTTTTCCTTGCCGGCTGGTGCGATCGCCTTGTGGCTGATCGGACAGGCGGCGGTGCTGGGGCCCGCATTGCGCGCCGCCGCGGTGCCGCCGGTGGTCGCGACCAGGAGCGTTTGATGTTTGCGTATTACCTCGACCTCGCCCTGCGCAGTCTGAAACGCAACAAGTTGCTGACCGCGTTGATGGTCGTGGCGATCGGTTTCGGCGTGGCCGCGTCGATGATCACGTATTCGGTATTCCGCGCGGTGTCGGGCAATCCGATTCCGGACAAGTCCGCGCAATTGTTCACGCCGCAGATCGACAGTTGGGGGCCGCAGCAGAGCTTCAATGGCGATGGCGAACCGCCGCAAGCATTGGATTACACCGATGCGATGGCGCTGATGCGCGCGCATGCGGCGAAGCGGCAGACGCTGATTTATCCGGTGCAGTTGTCATTGATGCCGGGTGGCGACCGCAGCCTGCCCATCAAGGCGAACGGTTTTGCGACGTACGGAGATTTCTTCCCGATGTTCGAGGTGCCGTTTCGCCACGGCAGCGGCTGGAACACCGCGCAAGACGACAACCGCGCGCCGGTGATCGTCCTGAGTCAGGAGTTCAGCCAGAAGCTGTTCGGCAATGCCGACAGCGTAGGCCGCGAGATCAACCTGGGCGGCCATGACTACCGCATCGTAGGCGTCACCCGGCACTGGAATCCCGTGCCTCGTTTCTACAATTTGTTCAGCAGCTACGGTTTTCAGGAGCCTGCCGACTTCTATATCCCATTCACCCGTGCGCTGGACCTGCGCATTGCCACGGCGGGCAACAACAGTTGT
>DASZTT010000147.1:0-25242 GCA_035547895.1 Rhodanobacteraceae bacterium | reverse complement strand
TCGCAGACATTGTCGCCCCACTCCGAGACCGCGCCCGCGCTCCAGCCGAACATGTAGGAACCGGCATCGATCACGAGGGAATCTCCACCCTTGATCATCGCTGGATTGGGCTGATTGCTTGACCGGGGGGGCAGCGCCTCCATCAGGTTGCTCCAGGCACATGCCTGATGGGTGCCGCTTCCGGAATACGGAGCATCCTTTGTGCCGTTGCACTGTACGTTGGTTCCGCCGTCCGTGCGCACATAATAAGTTGCCGCCAGGGACTGCGTGGACACGCCCAACAGGACCAGCAAGCCGATCATGGCCGCGGCCCAGCGGAGGGAGAGTGATGGTTTGTGCATGATGATGTGCCTCAGGATTGCATGGAGCTGGGCTTTGGACTGAACGGGAATACCCCGCTTCCGGATGCCGGAAAGCCCCCCTGATGAGGCACGCTGGACCTACTGCTATTGCACATGTCGCTGGCAACCAATTGGCACTGGGACGCGCAGTGTCAAAGCCCGGGAACTGGGCGTCTGCCAATCCGCTCACAATCTACCAGCAAATGTAAAAATTTATGACGCGTTTCACGCGCCCCGGGCCCGGGCTGCCAGCCCTCGTTCAGGTTTGACACGAGCGGAATGAGCTAACGACGCGACTTGGGAGGGCCAGCGCCATCCTGGACCGCGCCAATGTTGCGACCATGCGTCACGCCAGTAGCGAAACCTCGCTGCGGCAGCGGCGATGCAGCCCCCCTCGCCGGACTGCCGGCAAATGGTGTCGGATCAAAACCCTGGAGGGTCATGTTGCGGAGACCGGGATTCACGCACTGGACGCCTGCGCTGTGGCACGAGGTGTCGCGCGTACGCCACACGAGGTTGCTTGCGTAATTCACGGTTGCATGGACGGTGTCACCAAAGTACGTGAAGCATGTTGGCGCCCCATCATTGCGCGGCAATGAACTCGCCTGACCCACGAAAATATTGTTGTAAATGTCGTAGACGTCACTCGAGGACACGTTCGACGATGTGTTGTTGAACGTCGAATCGCCACTCAGCAGGCAATCGCCCTCGCCGGTCAGGGTGTTGTATGCATAGATCACCCGCTGATCCGGAGCCGTAAAGTCGGCGAGCTGGCCTCCTCCCGCACGACAGGAATCGGCCCCGGCGGGATAACCGGCCGTTCTGAACCATGTGCACTGTCCGATGAATACGCTATTGGTAATGGTCGCATTGCCGCTGGTTTTGAGATCATTGCCCGCGTTCCGGGCAAAGTACCCCCGGTCCACGGTTATGGAACCGCTACCGTTCGCATACAACAAATCCAGGCCATCCTGCGCATTTTTGTAAACCACGGGCTTGACGAATACAAAATCGCCGCCGGTCCATGCCTCGCTGAATCCGTCGCCATACCCCCCCTCGTTTTGGCCCCAACAATTGATGTAGCTGCCAAGACCCGGGTAATTCTCCGCACAGCCATTCCACGCGATGGTCAAATCCGTGAAGGTCAGCGTTCCGGAATTGGTGCTGTTGTGGTTGTTGCCCCCGAGATCGCCGTTCCAGCCGGCATTGCCGTTGCCGGTTATCCGCACGCGTGTCACCCGCCAGTCACGGATTCGGCCTGCCTGTACACCCATGTCCGCAAAGCCGTGGATGTCCAGGTCCAGCAGGGTGACGTTATGGGAATCCTGCGCGTGAATGGCCTTGTCGGCCCAGAGGCCCAGTTCCGGTGTTGTCGTGTCGCCGGAATGGCCTCGCGTCGCGCACGCATATGAAGGGTTCGGCGCATAACCCACGGTGCAATTCGAGTGGTCGGTGAGATCGAGACAGCCAAGCTCGACATTGTCGGCGCCATCCAGATTGAAAATCTGCGCGATGCCCTGCACCCCATACAATTCGGGCGGAGCCTTGCACCCGGTATCCCAACCTGCTCCCACGATCCGCGTGGGGTGGTCAATGGTCCCGCTGGGCACCTTCTGCATGGTGCAATACGACGCATAGATGATCGCGCAGCTGTCGCCGTAGTGGTTTGCGTCGTAAACGCCCGCCGACCATCCGATCTTGTACGCACCGGGACCGATTACGAGCGTGTCCCCCCCCTTGATCCTGGCTGGATGGGGATAATTCGGCAGCGACGGTGGCAGCGCTTCCAACGGGCTGTTCCACGCGCAGTTCGGAGCAGCTTTAGCCGGAGCATCGGCGGTCCCGTTGCAATGCGCGGCGGTGCCTCCGTCGGTCCTGACGTAATAGGTGCGGGCATGTGCAACGGCGGCCACCGAAATGCCCAGCCAGGCTATCGCTCCCATTGAGGCTGCGACTTTGCAGATCGTCTTGGAGGGCATCACAAACACCGAGAGCGCGCCTTGATTTGATACACCCAGCCGGTACCGTCACTGACGGATTTCATCTTCGCAGAAGCACGTCTCGATCGATGTCACCCTTCAGGGTGAACCCGATCCGCCAGGTCGCCGATTCGCGCCGCCAGCATCACCGTAGCCGGCGCTCCCAGTTCAATGCTGTGCTTGCGATGAAGTCCAGATCGTCATGCCGGGGCTGCCAGCCAAGGGTGGCGCGAATCCTGTCGGATACGGCGATCAATGACGGCGGATCACCCGCGCGGCGTGGTTCCTCGACGAATGGCACCGGCGCGCCATGGGCGCGTCCCACGGCATCCAGTACTTCGCGCACCGAATAGCCGTGCCCGTACCCGCAATTCAGCGTGGTGGATGCACCGCCACCGCGAAGGTATCTCAGGGCATCGAGATGCGCGCGCGCCAGATCGGCGACGTGGATGTAATCGCGCACGCCGGTGCCGTCCGGCGTGTCGTAATCGGTGCCGAAAATGGAAAGGGGAGGCCGCTTGCCGAGCGCCGCCTCGCAGGCAACCTTGACCAGCAGGGTAGCCTTTTTCGTGGATTGGCCTATGCGGCCCTGAGGGTCGCAACCCGCCACATTGAAGTACCGCAGCGCGACATAGCGTGGACCGCCCGCCGCAGCAAGGTCCCGCAGCATCCATTCGCTCATCAGCTTGGATGAACCGTATGGATTGATCGGCGCATTTGGTGTGTCTTCGGCAGCCTTGCCGCCTTCCGGAATACCGTAAACCGCGGCGGTCGAGGAAAACACGATCTGGGCGACCCCGGCGTCCCGGCAGCACTCCAGCAAGACGCGGGTTGCACAGGTGTTGTTGCCGTAATAGCGGAGCGGGTCGGCGACCGATTCCGGCACGATGGTGCGCGCGGCAAAATGCATCACGGTGTCGACTTCGTGCTCGCGAAGCACGCGTGCAACCAACTCTCGATCGCCGACATTGCCGACGACCAGTTCTGCGCCGATCACCGCTTCCCGGAAACCCGCGCTGAGATCATCCAGCACCACCACACGTTCGCCGGCCTCGACCAGTTGCAGCACCACGTGGCTGCCGATGTAACCGGCTCCGCCGGTAACCAAGATGGTGCGCGAAGAAGTCATTCGCTGTTCCCTTTCCCAGATTCATCAGACGGGATGCCGTGGCATCCCGGGTCCGGCCCGAAGCCCGCTCTGCCAGCCGGATGCAGGTTCAGGTATAACCGTAGCGCTGCAAATCCTCACCCAAAACCTTCAGCAGAACCGCCTGCTGCGACGGACTGAGATCCTGCTGCCATTTGTAGTTGGCGTTTTCTATGCGGTAGTTCGACAACGTGCGTTCGAAGCGGGGATCCCAATCGAGTCCGCAGAAAGCCGCGACGTCCCGGAAAGTGTCGACCGGCCGGATCGCGAAATCCTCGTAGCGTATTTCCAGGAGATTCGATGCCGGGATGGACTGCTTTGCCTTCTCCGTCGCTCGCATCAAAAGCTTCCACTGAATCGCCGCCAGTGCGACGAACGAGCGATCGTGCTGCTCCCACTCCTGCTGCAAGGCCTCGTCGAGCGGACCCCACCGCCACTGCGAGGGTCCGCGCCAGCCAAGCCAGAAATCCACCTGCATCAGGGAATTGGCGAACGCGCGTCCATCGCGATAGACGTGCACGAAGCGCGCGTCCGGAAAAACCGCATGCAAGAAACCGAGGCGCGGCCAGCCGGTGATCTTGGCCAGCAGGCGCGGGCGATGTCGGGTTACCAATCGTTGGGCCGCCTGGCGAAGACTCGCAATTGCCTGCGGTGTTGCATCCTCGGCGCGCAGATCCCGGCACGGCCGCGAGAAGCCCCGGAAACATCTGTCCCAGAATTCGTAACACTCCGCCGATTCGTAATGACGCTTCAAGGGGCGACCTACAAGCGGCAGGTCGATGCCTCGCATCAGCGCGCGGTGCCACGCCAGTCGATCCGGATGGCGATCGCACAGCACCGACATCCATGCAACATGGGGATGTTCGGTGAATGTCTGGTGGAAAATGCTGGAGCCGCTGCGCCCGGCGCCGATGACGAAGATGGGTTGTTCAATCATCGGTTCACCATCACCGCGTGAGTGCGAGCACAAGGACGGACGCGACCAGCGCAGCCTGCAGGGCCTCCCCCCGCCTCGTTAGCGTATCGTGTTTTCAAACTTTGGTGGCACGGGTCGCCGTCGATCAAGCGGCAGCAGCCCCGCTCGTGCCCCGTCGCCGGGGAAGCGGCAATCGGCATATTTGTTGCAAACGCCACTCACAGCCTCGAGTGCCATGCGTCCCTGCGTGGCACTTCGGTTCTTGTAAGCTGGCCGGCAGACGCTTTGCCAACCCGGTGCCGGAGGGGAGCCGCCCGTATGGTTCGTGACATCGTCCATCGCACACTTGCGACCCCGTTGCGCTGGGCCTTTCATTGGTCCGGCCTGGCAATGAGGCGTGCAAGCAAGATCAGGCAGCCGCGCATTCTGATGTACCACATCATCGGCGACGAAGAGTTGTCGGTGCGGCAATTCGAATGGCAACTCAAGTTCCTGCGCGCAAATTTCGAGCCGACCTGCCTGGGGACATTGCTCGACCGATTGCAATCAGGCACGCTGAGCGGACGCGAGGTCGTGATCACCTTCGACGACGGCGTGCGCAATCATTACGAGATTGCCTGGCCTGTGCTCCGGGCACATGATGTTCCGGCCACGTTTTTCGTCTGCCCGGGCCTCACCGAATCGGGCGAATGGCTGTGGCGGACCGAATTGCGCGTGCGTCTGAAATTGCTGGACGTTGCCGAACGCTCGGCGGCCGCTCGCCGTGCCGGCTGCGAAGCCCGGGACGTCGAAGCCATCATGGAATGGACCAAGGGTCTGCCGATGGACGAGCGCCTTGCCTTCCAGCACGAAATCGAGCAGCGCACAGGTGCTTTCTCCCCCTCCCGCGAGCAAATGGAGCGGCACGCGCCGTTGACCTGGGACCAGTTGCGGCGAATGGATGCCAGGTTGATAACCATCGGCAGCCATACGCGGACCCATCCGATGCTTCCCACATTGGATGAGCGGGCACTGCATGACGAAATCGCTGGCAGCCGTCGCATCCTGGAGGAAAAGCTTGACCGCGAGGTCGACCTCTTCAGCTATCCGAATGGCGCCAACAGCGCTGGCGTTGTGGCCATGGCGCGCCGGCATTACCGCGCGGCGCTCACGACCCGGAAGGGTTTTGTCGCCAGCGGCGACGATCCATTCCTGCTGCCGCGGATTCCGGCCGCAGGCGACCGGGCTTCGTTCTCGCGCAGAATGTACCGGCCTTCCGCCTGATCGAGTGCGCCAGGCGGAGGGTCGCCTCCCGTCGCCGTTGCAGGGCTACGGTCGCAGCGAGCCCGCGGCCTCGCCTTCAACGGCAGGTTCCGGCACCCGTGTTAGATCCGGCTCGCGCGCGCCGGGCTCGAACGCAGCCGGCCTGGCCTGCGCACGTCTTTCACGTACGAGGAGCCGACGCAGTTTCCACCCCAGGGATCTTCGCAGCGTTTGCCAAGCCACTTGCAGGCCGGGCATCGGATCGTCCCAACGAAACACGTTGAAGTATCCGCGGCTCCATTGGCGCAGCGCCAGCGACAGAGGCGTGCGCGCCGCCATCGGTCGGCTCATGATCGCGGCCAGATCGTTGCGAAAATTCACGCAACTGGCTCCCGTGGCGTAGTCAGAAGGTGCAGGCGTTACGGCGATGTCCTGCGCATCCCGCCATGCCATTTCGACCACGTTGATGCCACAACGCGCAGCGAATTCGACGTACCACCATGCCCGTGTGTTGACTTCGATGATCCGGAAGGAATCGTCACGCGCGTCGCGTTTGAATTCGGCACTGAAAATGCCCCGATACTCAAGGCGCGCGAGCAACTCGGTGAAACCGGCCAACGCATCCGCGACCTCCGATATCGGGACGCTCTCACAGTACGAACTGCTGCCGAAATCCGGTGGATGAATGCGCACGCGGCGCCTTGCGAACAACGCAGTGATGACACCTGCACGATCCCGGAACCCGTCGATGAAATAATGATCGTCGGCGGCGCCGGGAATGTATTCCTGCGCGATCACGGAGAGGTGTTGACCATCGAGTCTGCACCAGATGGCATTGAATTCCTCGCGATTGCGCGCCCAGAGACCCTTCACGCCCGTGGCCCGCAGGAATTTCTGCGAATTGGCTGGCTTCAGGAACACCCGGTCGAGATCGTCGAACGGAATCGCAGCGATATCCGCTTCACTGCGGACGGTGAAGGTGCGGGGATGCGGAATGCCGGTATTTGCAAGGAATTCGCCGAAGCGCGACTTGTCCTGGAGGATTTGCAACGTCGCGCGCGAACTGCTGCTGACCAGATATCGCCCGGCCAACGGGCCACGCGGAAGATCCGAAGCCCAGAGGGCTGCGTCGTCGTTGCAGGGGACCAAGACCGCTCGGTCGAATGGCAATGCCCGCAACGCGTCAAACGCCTGCGGGCCGGGCCTGCCATCCCAGCGCGGCGATCCGGGTATCGGTCTGTACCAACGGGAGCGACCGACCAAATCCCCTTGCGGACACGCGACATAGGCCGGAATGCCGGCGAGGCGCAGGCAACGCAGCGCGCCAAGCGCCGTCTGCTCGCGACCCACCACGATCGCCACCGGACCCTTCACCGTTCTGGTCATCGTGATGATTCCGGCCGCTCCCAATCAGGCTGTGCAGGCATTCTTTCCCCGATTTCGATGCCTGCCGAATTGGCAGACAAAACGAGGGCGCGCAGCCTAGCAGGGCACTGCTGAACGGGGAGGAGACAGGAACCACGTGATTCACGGGGCGACACGGCGTTAGAATGCGACCGCGATCCCAGTCACGCATTCGCGGATCGAACGGAGGTCGGCACGCCAGGCGTGCTCCGCAGGGGCATACGTCAAGCAAAGGCGACTTACGGTCTCCAACGATCGTATGCGCGTGCGCGCGGCTTCCGCCATGCGGAAGCAGTCTCCCGCCGACCAATCATATCTCGCACTCGAGCATCCCGCGGGGGATCCGATGCACACCTCCGAAGCCAGCCAATACGGAATCAACGAGCGCGTCTATCATCACGCGGGCGTGCAGCAGCGCTATCAGGAGTGGCTCCTGATGCGTTCCGAAGCTGTCGCCCTGCTCAAGTACCAGCCGGCTTTCGCGCAACGGGACATCCTGGACATCGGGGCAGGCACTGGTCGCACCGCAATTTATCTGGCCCGCATGGCTCGCCGCTATCAGGCCATCGACTATTCGCCCGTGATGGTTCGCGAATTCGAGCGGCTGTTCCCTGACACACCGGTCGCCCAGGTCGACATGCGCAGGATGGAGGCGTTCGATGGCGGAAGCTTCGATTTCGTGCTGGCCTCCAACAACGTGCTGGACGCGGTGGGGCACGAGGATCGGCTGTGCACGCTTGGCGAAATCCGCAGACTGCTCCGCCCCGGCGGTTTGCTGATGTTCTCCTCGCACAACCGGGACAGCGACGGGGTGGGGGGCTGGCCGAAGCCGGAACGCGCGCGCAATCCGGTCACGCAGTTGCGGCTCGCGGCCCATTGGTGCGTGGCGCTCGTCAACCACGCCCGCTTGCGGCGTCTGCAGACGTTCACCGACGAATACGCCATCATCAACGATGAGGCACACGATTGCGCACTGCTGCACTATTACATCGGGCAGGACGCGCAGCGGCGGCAACTTCATGAACAGGGTTTCGAACTGTTGGATGTTTTCGACAAGCTCGGCAATACCGTGCTGCCCGGACACTCAACCGGGCACAGCAACTGGCTACTGTACGTGGCCCGTCGTATTCCGGTATCGTGACCCAGCGCAATTTTTGGGGATGGGGAGCAGGCCATGAACAGAAGCGCCAGCGCCGGCCGCGACGAGCTGGTCGCGCGCACCGCCGCAATCGCCAGCGAAGTCGCGGCCAAGCACGCCGCCGACGTCGACCGCAACGCGCGATTTCCGTCCGAAAGTTTCGCGGCGCTGCGCGAAGCGCGACTGCTGTCGGCCGCGGTACCGCGGGAATTCGGCGGACAGGGCGCGGGCATGCTGGAGCTTGGCAACCAGTGTGCGACGCTCGCGCAGGGCTGCAGTTCCTCGGGCATGGTGCTGGCCATGCACCACATCCAGGTGGCCTGCATCGCGCGGCACGGATCGGGTTCGCCGTACTTCCAGAAGTACCTGCGCGAGAACCTGGTCGAGAAGCAGGAACTGATCGCCTCGATCACCTCCGAAAACGGCACGTTCGGCGATACCCGCGCCAGCATCTGCGCCGTGGAAGTGGACGGCGACACCATGAAGCTGGACAAGGACGCCACCACGGTGTCCTACGGCGCGCACGCCGACGCGCAACTGGTCACCTGCCGGCGCGCAGCCGACGCCGCCAACAGCGACCAGGTGCTGGTGTTGTTTCCCAAGGGCAGCTACACACTGGAACAAACCGGCACCTGGGATACCCTGGGAATGCGGGGAACCTGCAGCCCGGGCGCGAAGTTTTCGGGCCGCGGCAAGCCCGAACAGATCGTGCCGGGTTCGTTCGCCGATTCCTCCGCGCAGACGATGGTGCCGTACTCGCACATCCTGTGGTCGGCGCTGTGGACGGGCATCGCGACCGATGCACTCGGACGCGCGGCCGCCTGTGTCCGCGGCGCCGCGCGCCGCAAGCCCGGCAGCGTGCCGCCCAACGCGGCGGACCTCGCGCGTGCCTACGTCGACCTGCAGACGATGCGCAACAATTGGCAGGCTTGCGCGATCGAGTTCGACGCCATGACGGCCGCCGATGATGCAACTGCGCGGGAGACGCTGGGTTCGATGAACTGGGCGCTCAAGATGAACCAATTGAAGATGGCCTGCTCGGAAGCCGCGCCGCGGCTGTGCCACCAGGCGCTGCAGATCATCGGCATCCTCGGCTACAAGAACGACACGCCATTCAGCGTGGGGCGCCACTACCGCGACGTGCTGTCCGCCGCGCTGATGGTTTCCAACGGCCGCATCGCCGGCAAGAGTGCCTCGATGCTGCTGGTGGTCAAGGAGGTCTGAGCCATGCCCGCCACTGCTTACGACGCCGAGAAATTTTTCCGTGGCCTGGTCGATGCCGGCCTGATCGTCCCGGTGGGCGTGCCGGGAATTTTCGGCCGCAACCACGTGTTCGAGGACGTGCTGGATCGTTTCAACCGGCTGGTCACCGAGCTTGCCAGGAACGATGGTGCGGAATACTTCGTGTATCCCCCCGCGATCGACCGCAAGGTGCTGGAAAAAGTCGATTACATGGACAGCTTCCCGGACCTTGCCGGCACGATCTTCAGCTTCAAGGGCAAGGAACTCACCGCGCGGCAACTCTCCGAGGCCATCCACAACGGCGAGAGCTGGGAGCAGTACGAGAGCATGACCGACGTCGTGTTGAATCCCGCCGCGTGTTATCCGGTCTATCCCAGTTTCACGGGGACGGTGCCGAAAGAAGGCAAGCTGGTGACGATGTTCAACTGGGTGTTCCGCAACGAACCGTCGCAGGAGCCCACGCGCATGCAGTCGTTCCGGGTGCGCGAGTTCGTGCGTTGCGGCACGCCCGAGCAGGTCGTCGAATGGCGCGACATGTGGCTGCAGCGGGGATTGAACCTGCTGCAATCGCTGCAGATCCCCGTCAACGCCGAAGTCGCATCCGATCCGTTCTTCGGCAAGGGCGGCAAGATGCTGGCCGCTTCGCAGCGCCAGCAGAAACTGAAGTTCGAGGTGACCGCACCGGTGATTTCGGAAGAAAAACCCACCGCGCTGTGTTCCTTCAATTTCCACCAGGAACATTTCGGCGAGGCCTTCCACATCCGCACAGAGGACGGCGAAGTCGCCAACACCGCCTGCCTCGGTTTCGGGCTCGAACGCGTCGTGATGGCATTGTTCCAGGCGCACGGGTTCGATCCGGAAAAGTGGCCGGCCGAGGTGCACGACAAGCTCTGGACGTAAGCGCGCCATGAAGGTGCTCGACCTCGATGCCGACCGCTACGCGCGGCACATGCTGCACGCAGACGACCGCGTGTGGGTGGAAAAGAACTGCTATGTCGACATCTGGATCGAATTGATCCACGCACTCGGCTGCGAGCCGCGGGCGATGCTGCCGTTCGTCAACGCGATCGATTTCGTGGGCGACCAGTGGACGTTCTTCAAGCCGAAGCACGACGAGCTGCGCGACCTGTACGGCATCGACGTACAGGAGCTGAATTGCTGGCGACCCCTGATCGAACACGCGGTGGAACATCTGGGCGCGGGCCGGTTGATCGCGACCGAGGCCGACGCGTGGTGGCTCCCGGACACCGCCGGAACCGATTACCGCAGCCAGCACACCAAGTCATCGATCATCCTCAACGATCTGGACGTCGGGCAGCGCACGCTCGGCTACTTCCACAATGCCGGCTACTTTCGCCTGGGCGGCGAGGATTTCGCGCGCACGTTCCGGCTGGACATGGCGCCCGATCCGGCTTTCATGCCGTTCTACGCCGAACTGGTTGGCATCGATGCCTTGCAGCGCCGCCCCGAAGCCGAACTGAAATCGCGCTCGGCAGCACTGCTGGCGAAACACGTCGCGGCAATGCCGGCGGACAACCCGGTCGAGCGATTCGGTACGCGCTTCCAGCGCGACCTGCCGGTCCTGCAGGAGCAGGGGCTGGCGTACTACCACGCCTGGGCCTTCGCGACGGTCCGCCAGCTGGGTGCCGCGGCGGAACTGTCCGCGCTGCATCTGCGCTGGCTCGACCCGCAACGCCATGCCGCGGCCGCGGAAGCCTGGGACGTCATCAACCAGGGCGCCAAAGCCTTCATCCTGAAGGCCGCCCGGGCCGTCAACAGCCGGCGGCCGCTGGATGCGGCGGTGTATTTCGAGGGATGGGCCCAGGCCTGGCGGACGGCACGGGACCAACTGCGGTCGAGCCTGTCCTGATTCACCGGCAAGCTTCTTGCTTGTAGATTGGGGGAAAATGAGACCTCGCTCACGGTCAACCCTGCCCGTGAGCGCCGTATTGACGAACGAAGGATGGACGAGCCGTGGGCAACGAAAGCCGGATTCGCGCAATATTGAAAGAACATGGTCGTTTGGCCAAGGACGTGGACACGCTGGACGACAACGCCGACTTGTATCAAGCCGGCATGACGTCGCATGCGTCCGTCAACGTGATGCTGGCCCTCGAGGGCGAATTCGACGTGGAATTCCCCGACGAGATGCTGAAACGCACCAGCTTCGAGTCCATTGCCGCCATCGCGAGCGTGGTGGACAGCCTGACGGCCACGAGTGCATGACCCGCGTGCGGCGCGTCGACGGCAACCGACGCACCGCGCTCGACAGCGGATGGGAAATCGCGGCTGCGCCGGCGGGGACGGCGCTGGATGCCATCGACGGCCTGCGCTGGCATCCCGCCACGGTGCCGGGCACGGCCGCGGCCAGCATGCGCGACGCGGGCCTTTGGGATTTTTCGCGACCGCACGATTTCGACGCCGGGGATTGGTGGTGGCGCACGCGTTTCAACGCCGAAGCGGGCCAGGCCGTGCTCGGTTTCGACGGGCTCGCCACCCTCGCCGAAGTCTGGCTGGATGGTGACCTGATCCTGACCAGCGACAACATGTTCCGCGCCCACGAAGTGCCGGTTGCGCTGCATGGCGGGCATGAACTGGTGATCCGCTGCCGCGCGCTGGCGCCGGAACTTGGCAAGCGCAGGCCACGTCCCCGCTGGCGCGTTCCAATGCTGGAGCAGCAGCAACTGCGCTGGTTCCGGACCACGTTGCTGGGCCGCACCCCGGGCTGGTCGCCCCCGTGTCCGGCGGCAGGACCGTGGCGAGGCGTCTGGCTGGAAACGCGTGCGTTCGGGATCGGTCCGGTTCGACTCGAGCCTCGGGTGAAGGACGGGCAGGGCAGCGTCACGATCAGCGCGGAACTCGATCCGTCTGTCGAAGCAGCGGTGCTGGTGATCGAGCGCGACGGCCAGCGCACCACGGCATCGTTGAGGCCGGACGGCGGCGGCTGGCGCGGATGCGCGGAAATCGAACGAGCCGCGCGCTGGTGGCCACACACGCATGGCGAACCGGCGTTGTACCGCACATCTCTGGAGTTGCGCCACGCAGGCAGCGTGGCAACCGTCGACCTGGGCAGCATCGGCTTCCGGACGATCGAGGTCGATCGCGGCGCGGGTGACGATTTCCGCGTCATCGTCAATGGCGTGCCCGTGTTCTGCCGGGGCGCCTGCTGGACTCCGCTCGATCCGGTCACCCTCGCGGCGACATCCGACGAATACCGCGCCGCGATCGCGCAGGCGCGCGAGGCCGGCATGAACATGCTTCGGGTCGGCGGGACCATGGTGTACGAGGACGACGCGTTCCACGACGCGCTCGACGAGGCCGGCATCCTGCTCTGGCAGGATTTCATGTTCGCCAACATGGACTACCCCGAAGACGAGGCATTTACCGCCAACGTGCTCGCCGAAGTCGACCAGCAAATCGAACGCGTGCAATCGCACGCCTGTCTCGCGGTACTGTGCGGCAACAGTGAGGTGGAGCAGCAGGCGGCGATGAGTGGCGCGCCGCGCGAGCGCTGGTCACCGAAGCTGTTCCATCAGACGGTCGCGGAACGCGCACGCTCGCTCGGCATTCCCTACGTTGCATCCAGCGCCACGGGAGGTGCGTTTCCGCATGCCGCCGATGCGGGCCCGACTTCGTATTACGGTGTGGGCGCGTACCTGCGCGACTTCGACGATGCACGTACCAGCCGCGCGCGGTTTGCATCCGAATGCCTCGCGTTTGCCAATATTCCGCAGGATTCCGGATTGCCGCACGCATCGACGCGCGCGCATCATCCGTTGTGGAAGGCCCGTTCGCCGCGCGACCTCGGGGCGGGGTGGGACTTCGATGACGTGCGCGATCATTACGTGCGCCGTCTGTTCGGCGTCGATCCGGTCGCGCTGCGCAGCGTCGATCACGAGCGTTACCTTGCACTCGGCCGCGCCGCGACCGGCGAAGCCATGGCGCGCTGCTTCGCCGAGTGGCGCCGCGCAGATTCGCCGACCCGTGGTGCGCTGATCTGGTTCCTGCGCGATCTCTGGCCGGGCGCGGGCTGGGGCGTCGTCGACGCGAACGGTGACCCGAAACCTTGCTGGTATGCGCTGAAACGCGCACTGGCTCCGATTTCGATCACCGTCACCGACGAGGGCGTCAACGGCCTTGCACTGCATGTCTGCAACGATCCGGCCACGCCGCTCGAGGGTCACCTCGAAATCGACTTGTACCGCAACGGGGAAATACCGGTGGGACATGCACAGGCCGGCGTGCACGTGCCGGCGCACGGCGCGGTCACGCTGGCCGCAGCGTCACTGTTCGACGAGTGGCTGGATCTTTCGTATGCCTACCGCTTCGGTCAACCCCTGGCCGACGTGATCCACGTGAAGTTGTTCGCCGACGAGGTGCTGCTCTCCGACGCGTTCTGGTTCCCGACAGGGCTGCCGGAGACACGTGAACCCGACGTCGGACTCTCGGTGGAAACGTCTCCTCGCGACAACGGCGATGTACTGCTGCGCATCGGCACGCGCCGCTTCGCACAGTCGATCGCCATCGACTCGCCGGGCTTCGTGCCCACGGACAACGGGTTCCATCTCGCGCCCGGACAAGCCCGCGCTGTGGTGCTGCGCCGGAAGCCTGCATCCCCGCGCAATGCGGGGCGCGGCAACGTCGGCGCGCTCAACGCCGCCGGCAGCCTGGGTTTCGCCTTGCCATGAACGACCACGCGACCGCGACGAACGCCGCACGCGAGGATGTGCGCTTTCGCGGCGATGGCTACACCGCCGAAGCCGGCTGGTTCGGACCCGGGGATCGTCCGCGCTTCGGCTGGCTCTATCGTCCCGACAAGCCTGCGCCGAACAACGTCGGGGTCGTGATCGTGCCGCCGTTCGGACGCGAGGATATTTGCGCCCACCGGACACTTCGCCATCTCGCGGAAGACAGCGCCCGCGCGGGATTCGTCTCGCTTCGCTTCGATCTCGACGGCACCGGCGACAGCGCGGGCGACGATGCCGACCCGGACAGGATCGCAGCCTGGCTTGCCAGCATCCACGATGCCTGCGATCTGGCGCGAATGGCCGGCAGTACCGGAGTTGTCCTTGTCGGTGTCCGGCTCGGCGCCACCCTCGCCAGCCTTGCCGCAGAACACCGCACGGATATCGCCGCGCTGGTTGCGTTCAACGCCGTGGTCAGCGGCAAGGCATACCTGCGCGAGTTGCGCGCCTTCCAGGCGGCGATGAACTTGCAGCCGCCGCCGGCCCCAGGCGATTCAGGCGGCCAGGAATCCAGCGGTTTCCTGCTCACCGATCCCACCTGCGCTGCCCTGAAGGCGATCGATCTTGCCGCGGAGGACGTGCTGCCCGCGCCGGTCATTTGGGTGCTGGAACGGGACGATCTGCCCGAGCGCAAGGACTGGCCGGAACGCCTGAAAAAACTGGGCGGCATCGTGGATGTCCAGCGCGTGCCGGGCTACGCGGACATGTTGAACGACCCGCACGCCAACCGCATTGCGCAGACCTTCATCGATGTCTGCGTCGCCTGCGCCCGCAGCCTGCGGGGTTTTCCAGGCAGCACGGCATCCACCGGGCCGCTGCCGTTGCGATCCCGCGTTGCGCTCAATGTCGGTGATGCTGCAGTCACCGAAGAGGTCGTGACGCCAGGTGCAGGCCTTTTCGGCATTCTCGCGCTACCGGGAGACGGCGACATCGAGCGCGCGGTGCTGATGTTGAATGCAGGTGCCATCCGGCACATCGGCTCCAACCGCATGGATGTCCGCTTGGCCCGACAGCTGGCATCGGCCGGGTTGGCGGTGCTGCGGGCCGATCTCACGGGCATGGGAGACAGCCCGGCGCGTACGGGCGCCGCGGAAAACATCGTGTACGGCCCGCATTGCCTGGAGGATGTCGGATTGCTGGTGGCGTGGCTGCGAGGGCTGGGTGTCCGCAATCTTGCTGCGGGCGGCATGTGCTCCGGCGCCTACCACGTCTTGCGCGCGATGATCGCGAGACAGGCGATCGATCGCGCCTACCTGATCAACTGCCTGGCCTACGGACCGACAGTGGCGTTCGATCCGGAGGGCAGCGGCGTGCTGGGCGCCGTCGCGCACTATGACAAGGCCGTGCGTTCCGGGCATGCGTGGCGCAGGTTGCTGACAGGCAGGGTTGCGTTCCGCGCCGTCACGCGGGTCGCACTCTGGCACCTCGCGAATGTCGGCAAGCGCACCGTTCGGGAAATTGCGCGCCGGCTGCGGGTCCCCTTGCGTGATGATCTGGGCACGGATCTGCTTGCGATCGCGCGGCGAGGCGGTCGCATCGACTTCCTGTTCTGCGCCGGAGAGACCGGACTCACGCTCCTGGCCGCCGAAGCGGGATCGGTGGTGCCAAAGCTCCGCCGGACCAACAAACTGGGCATGCGCGTCCTGCAGGGCCCCGACCATACCTTCACGCAGCGCTGGGCACAGGCTTTGCTGCGCGATGAATTGATCGAGATCCTGACAGCACCCGTGGATCGTCCTCCCCGATGACACAGGTTCGATACGTGAGTGGCAATCTGCACACGCTCGAATGCGGCGATCCCGACTCATCGCGGGTCGTCGTGATGTTGCACGGCCGCAACATGCAGGCCGCCGACCTCGCGCCGTTCGGCGCGTCACTGGGCGTGGATGCGCGCTTCATATTTCCCGACGCGCCGCTCGCGGCCGAGCCGGGCCGGACCTGGTGGCCGGTGGCTTCGGAAGCGCGCCTGCGCGAGCAGGGCGCTCGCGACCTGCATGCGATGGATCCTCCGGGCCGGGTCGAGGCACGCGCGATGCTGGACGTGTTGTGCAACGAAGTCGGCACCGACAAACGCCTCGTACTGGTCGGGTTTTCGCAAGGCGGAATGCTGGCGATGGACTACGTGCTGCATGGCGGCCGCGTCGACGCGCTCGCGCTGCTTTCGTCCACCCGCATCGCGTTCGACGAATGGCAACCGCTGCTGCCGCGCCTGGCCGGCCTGCCGGTCCTCGTCGCGCACGGACGCGAAGACCAGGAACTTTCGTTCGCGGCGGGCGAGGCGCTGCGCGATGCGGCGATCGCGGGTGGCGCCGAGGTGACCTGGTTGCCGTTCGACGGCGGCCACGGGATTCCCCTGCCCGTCTGGCGCGGCTTGCGGCGCTTCCTGCAGGGTCCGGCATAACTGCGGCAAACGTTCAGCCTTCCGCTACCAAACTGCGCTCCTTGCAGGATCGTCGTCCCGACCTGGAACGACGGAGTGGAAAGGAATGCGAAACGCACTGGATGCTGCCCGCACACGCGGCGCGCTCGAGGTCGCCGCGTTTGACCGCGCCGGACTGGCCGTCCCCAGCGGCCAGCGGGAGGTGGAGCCCTTCCTCGACTCGGCGATGCCGCGCGCGACGGCGGCGGCAATACGCGGAAGCGGTTTCACGACCTTCGGAAGGTGGTTCGGCCCTGCGGGGCGCCCGCTGGCCGGCTGGTGGACAGTGCCGGCGCGCATGTCAGGCGGCGGTGTGGTGATTGCCCCCCCGCTGGGCTATGAATACTGGCCGACACACAGAAGCTTGCGCACGCTGGCAGAATCCCTGGCGCGTGCCGGCTGGCACGCGTTGCGCTTCGACTGGGATGGAACAGGCGATTCCGCCGGTGATCCGTCGGAGCCGAGCCGTGTCGCCATGTGGCGGGCAAGCCTTGCCCATGCCGTGCGGACAATGCGCGAAGCGGGCCTGGATCATGTAGCCATCGCGGGCGTTTGCCTGGGGGCGACCTTCGCGTTGCTGGATGGCGCTGCGCTCGGTGCCGATGCCGTGATCGCATGCGCGCCGGTGGCTTCCGGCAAACGCTGGCTCAGGGAACTTCGGATGCTGGGCATAGCCGATCCGAGTGCTCCCGAAACCCTGATGTACGCCGGACTGGTCATCGATGCCGAGAGCGCCGCCGATCTGGCCAAAATCGATCTGGCAAAAAAACCGCCGCAGGCCGTTCGCCGCACCTTGCTGGTGACGCGATCGGAATCGTCCGACCGGAACCTGATCGCCGCGTTGCGTGGTGATGGCCGAACGATCGGCGTGCACCCATGCGAAGCCATCGCAAGCATGCTGGACGTGCCCTGCGAGGAAGCCGACGTTCCCGAAGGGCTGATCCCGCAAATCGCGTCGTGGCTGGGCGAAGCCCCCGCCACGACCCGGCTCGGGGGCGTGCGGCGCCATGCCGCAACCGCCGTACCGTGGAAGAGCGGGATGTTGCGCGAACATTTCGTCCAGCTCGGCGGACTGACGGCGGTGCAGTGCAACCTGCCGGAACACGGCAATCAAGACACCGCCGTGGTGTTTTTGAACTCCGGTTCCGAATCCCATGTGGGTCCGGGACGCGCGTGGGTGGAATATTCGCGCACGTTGGCCCTGCATGGTTGCACCTGCCTGCGCACGGATTTCAGCGGCTGGGGCGAAAGTCCCGACGAAGGGCACGCGCCGGGGCGGCCCTACGATGCGCATTGCGTCGACGAGACCGTGCGGATCGTTGCGGCGCTGCGCGCCAGCCATGCGCGAATCGTGCTGGTCGGCCTGTGCGCAAGCGCGTGGGTCGCCTTGAAGGCAGCGCAGCACATCCCGGTGGACGGCGTGTTCGCGCTCAACCCCCAATTGTATTGGCAGCCCGGCGATCCCGTGGAAGCGCTCATCGTGAATACCCACCGGCGTCGCACCATGGCGCGCGCATGCGAGGCGCTGGGCAGGAGGTTGAGGCTCTGGTCGATGCTCGACGCAATCGGCATCCGCCCGAAGGCATCGCGTTGGCTAAGTTCGCTTCGCAGGCGTGGCACTCCCGTCCTGCTTTGTTTCGCCAAGGGCGACGATGGACTGCTCTTCCTGCGCAACCGTTGCGGTCGATGGCTGGCGCGCGAGACGCGCCGCGGCACGATCCGGCTCGCGGAAATCCCCGGCGTCGACCATCAGATGTATCGGCTGTGGCAGCGGCCAGCCATCGAGGAACAACTGATCCGGTTTGTCGCCTCGCCGCATGCGGCGCAGCCCGGTCGCGAAGGCCCAGCGAAATGACCACGCAAAACGCCGTTGCCCCTATCCCATTGACGTTGGCGGCGTCCGGCTTGTGCAGGCAGACCGATCGCGTTGGACCGCCCGGCCCGCGACGATTTGAAGGAAGCAAAGCACATGGATGCCGCCTGCGATGAAGCAAGGGCCCATGCCGCATCTGTCGGCCTGGCGGAGACCGGCTTTCGCGCGACGGCCGGCTGGTTCGGTCCGCCGGATCGCGCCCGCTTCGGCTGGCTGTATCACCCGGAGCGAAGAGCCGGCGCGTGCGGCGTGGTCATCGTGCCGCCGTTCGGCAGCGAAGACCTTTCCGCCCACCGGACCTTGCGGCACCTGGCGGAGGCTTGCGCGCGCAGCGGCTATGTCACGCTGCGCTTCGATCCCGATGGCTGTGGCGACAGCGTGGGCGACGATTCCGACCCCGACCGCCTGCAAAACTGGGTACGCAGCGTCATGGACGCCTGCAATGCCGCGCGGCAAGCCGGCGCGGCACGGATCGCGCTGATTGGCGTTCGCCTCGGCGCCACGCTTGCGGCGCTGGCAGCGCAACACCGCGACGATGTGGACGCGCTGGTGGCCTTCAACGCGGTAGTCCGCGGCAGCAGTTGGCTGCACGAGTTGCACGCATTCCAGATGGCGATGAATCTGCCACCCTTGCCGCTGCCCGCAATCGAAGAGGGCGAAGAGACCTGCGGATTCCTGCTGGCATCCGCAACCTGCGCCGCCCTCAAAGCCATCGACTTGACCCGGCTCGCGGCGCCCGCACCACGGGTATTGATCCTGGAGCGCGACGACTTGCCAGGATCGGATCGCTGGCACGCGCACCTTCGCGAAACCGGGTGCCGGGTCGAACGGCGATCCATTCCTGGCTACATGGACATGATGGCCGACGCGCACCTCAACCGCGTCGGCCAGGAATTCATCGATGCATGCATCGACTACCTGCGTGCGGTTTGGAGCTTCAGCGGCGAAGCACCGGGAAAATCCGCAACGCCTTTGCACGCCTGCGCGAGATTTTGCATTGGCGGCACATGGATCGAGGAAACCATCGCATGGCCGGACCCGAACATCTTCGGCATCCTTGCCGAACCGCGGAACGGAAGCACGGGTCGTGCGTTGCTGGTGTTGAACGCGGGCGCGGTGCGCCACATCGGCACCGGCCGCCTCGACGTGGTGATTGCCCGGCAGATGGCGGCGTCCGGATTGCAGGTGTTGCGCGTCGATCTGCCCGGCCTCGGCGACAGTCCCGCTCGCGAGGGCGCCGCCGAGAACCTGGTGTACCCACCGGGCATGACGAGTGACGTGGGCACCTGCGTGGACTGGCTGCGTGCACGCGGCGCACGCGAAATCATTGCCGGCGGGATGTGTTCCGGAGCCAGCCACGCATTGCTCGCCGCATTCGCCGGCCATGCCATCGATGCAGCGTATCTCGTCAACTGCGGCTTGTTCGCGCCAGAGGCGGGATTCGATTCCGCCAATGACCGGCGCTTCATTCACATCGCGCACTACAGCAAGGCGATGAAGTCGGCGCGCTCGTGGCGAAAGCTGCTGAGCGGAAAGGCCGACATGCGGCGAATCGCCGAGGCTGCTGCATGGCGGGCTGCACTGGGGGGCAAGGCTTTTCTGTGGAATGCGGCACGCCGGGCGGGGTTGCCGCTGCGCGGCGATCTCGGCCGGAAACTCGACCT
The DNA here is from genome assembly GCA_035547895.1 of Rhodanobacteraceae bacterium. GTDB lineage: Bacteria > Pseudomonadota > Gammaproteobacteria > Xanthomonadales > Rhodanobacteraceae > 66-474. Next base: position 5,132 of record DASZTT010000147.1, on the reverse strand, counting down.
GCTCGCCCGACGCGGCCTGAAGCTGCACTTTCTTTACTCCGAGAACGATCCCGGGCTGGTCCGCCTTGCCCTGGAGGCCGGCCCGTCGGTTCGGAAACTCTGCCGGGCCGGCCGATTCAGCATGCGCACGTTCGCCGGGGCCAACCATACCTTCACGCAGCGCTGGGCCCAGGCCGCCCTGTTGCAGGCCCTGCGGGACATCCTTGCGCCGCCTGCCGGGGCGGAACCCGACGCTTGCCGGCAATCTCCGCGCCCGGTCGACCGGTCACATTGACGCTGGAGCGCAGGCATGGCGTAATCGGGCGTGCATCTTGCATGTCCTGTCCGGGGATCCATGCCAACCTCGCCCCCTGCGGGATTCGGCGGAATTCCGTTTTGTTTCACTGCCGACATTCGCATGACCCAGACCGCCGAACAGAGTCCCTCGATCGACCCCGTCCTGTTCCGGCAGGTGATGGGCCGCTTTGCGACCGGGGTGACGGTGGTGAGCTTCACGCGCGCCGGCCAGCCCGCAGGCATGACGGTGAATTCGTTCCTGTCGGTCTCGATGGAGCCGCCGCTCATCCTGATTTCGGTACGCAAGGCGTCCAGTTTCGTCGAGTACGTGCGGGTCGGCAGCCGCTGCGGCATCAACATCCTGTCCGAACGGCAGCGCAAGCTGGGGCCGCATTTCGCCAATCGGCCCGAGCCCGATACCGAGGCCCGTTTCCACGATCACGCGGGCACGCCCCTGCTGGACGGCAGCCTGGCCGAAATCGTCGCCCGCGTGGTGGACATCCACCCGGCCGGCGACCACTTGCTGTTCATCGCGGAAATCGAGCACCTTGCACACGGCCCCGAAACACAGCCGCTGATCTTCTTCTCCGGCCGCTACAAGCAGATCCATGCGCACGACCCGATCGTGCAGTGGAACGCGGTGGACGGCTGGTGATGGCGGCATCCCTGCGCCCGCCGATGCAGCGCGCCAGCGACCAGGCGCGCATGCTGCACGAGCAACTGGTGGGCGCGGCGAAATCGCTGCAACCGCTGCTGGCCGAGCACGCGGCCGAAACCGAACGCGAGCGGCGGGTCGCCGAAGCCAACATCGAAGCGCTACGCGATGCCGGCCTGTTCCGGATGCTGACGCCCAAGCGCTGTGGTGGCCACGAGATCGGTGCTCGCGCATGGCTGGACGTGGTGGCGCTGGTCGCCGAATCGTGCGGCTCCACTGCCTGGGTGCTGAGCCTGCTGACGAACGCCGCGTGGTTCGCCGGGATGCTGGGCGACGAGGCCCGCACGGAAATCTTCGGCACGAACCCCGATACCCGCATCGCCGGGGTCTTCGCCCCTTGCGAAGGCATGCAGCGCGAAGATGCGGGCATCCGCATCTCCGGCAAATGGTTCTGGGCTTCCGGCTCGCTGCACGCGGACTGGGCCATGCTGGGCGTGCTGGAGCGCGATGCGCAGGCGCGCGTGGTCGATCACTGGCTCGGCTTCGTGCCGATGCGCGAACTCGCGATCGAAAACACCTGGTACGCCTCGGGCATGAAAGGCACCGGCAGCAATTGCCTGGTCGCCGAAAACCTTTTCGTCCCGGCGCGCCGGCTGATGTCGCTTCGCGAGGCGATTGCCGGCACGATTCCGAACACCAATCCGGACGAAACCCTTTATCGCGCGGCCTGCGTGCCGATGATGGTGCTGGCCCTGCTCGGTCCGCAGCTCGGGCTGGCGCGTGCCGCCTTGCAGCACGTCATTTCGGGAGCCGGCCGGCGCAACGTCCCGTACACGATCTACCAGCGCGAGGCGGACTCGCCCGGTTTCCAGATGCAGATTGCCGAGGCCGCATTGAAGATCGATAGCGCGCACCTGCACGCCTACCGCATTGCGGATGACATCGACGCATTCGCCGGCCGCGGGCAGCGCATGGACCTGACCACCCGCGCCCGTGCCCGCGCCAGCGCGGGGTATGTCGGCAAGCTCGTCACCGAAGCCATCAATACCTTGATCTCGGCCTATGGCGCGGGTGCATTCGCCGATGCCAATCCGTTGCAACGGATCTGGCGCGACGCCAATACCGCCGCACGCCACGCGCTGGTGCTGCCGCCGGTGTGCGAAGAAATCTACGGCAAGGCGCTGCTGGGACTGGACAACAACATCACGCCGCTGATCTGAGCTCCTTGACGATGCGGCCGCGCGCCGCAGGGCGCGTGGCCGCGTCGACGATCAGGAGGCCGGCGGCGTCGATCCGCTGAACTTCACCGCGGTCGCGCCGGTGATCGTTCCCGAAACATGTGCCTGGTCGTTGATGTAGAGCTTGACGGGCCGTTCGAAAGTGAGCGGGCCATTCACCGTGGCGCCGGCACCGATCGTGATGGTCGGAATGTTGTCGCTGGAAAAGTGGATGCCGAAGATGCCGTTGTCCTTCGGCTTCACGACCTTGATGCCGCCATCCACCACCGCGTTGCCGGTGATGTCGATGTCGCCATTGACGGTGGTGATGCCCTGGCCGACGTGCGCACCGTCGATCGTGATGTGGCTGTTCACGTTGGTGAGCTTGCCGTTCACCGCCGAACCGGCGGCGAGATCGAGTTTGCCGTTCACTGCCGTGACGTCGCCCGACACCGTGGCGTTCTTGTCCAGGCTCACGCTGCCGTTGACGGTCTCGACGCTGCCGGCGGTGGCGTGTTCGCCCAGCGTGATGCCGCCGTTCACGGTGTTGGCGCTGCCCACCTTGGCATTCTCGGCCAGATGGATCGAACCGTTGACGGTCGAAGCCTTGTCGGCCTTGGCATTGGCCTCGACATTCACGGAACCGTTCACGGTGCTGGCATCGGAAACGCTGGTGCCGGCCGCGACGTCGACTGAACCGTTGACGCCGTTGACGCACGCGGCGAGCGCGAGCGGCAGTGCCAGCAGCGCGAATGCAAGGACACGGAAACGTGCGGATCGCATGGAAACCTCCTGCGCGGTGCGCTTTTGTCGAGCACGATCGTGCCTGACTATTGTGGTGTTGACAATAGGCCCAAGGTCACGGTGACCTACGGCATGCCATCGTCCCCGGCCGTTGTGCCGTCAGGATGCCGGTGGACGCTACGGCAGTCTCGGACGGGCGGTCGCTACAATGCATCGCTTACCTGACGAGTGACACCCAATGCACACCCTCGTGATGATCCGCCACGGCCAATCGCTCTGGAACCGGGAAAACCGCTTTACCGGGTGGGCCGACATCGACCTCTCCGAACAGGGCCGCGTGGAAGCCCGCGAGGCCGGCGAACTGCTGAAGCGCGAAGGCTACGCGTTCGACGTCGCGCATACCTCGGTGCTGACGCGCGCGGTGCACACGCTTTGGGGCATCCAGGACGCGATGGACCTGGCGTGGCTGCCGGTCGTCACCGACTGGCGCTTGAACGAGCGCCACTACGGTGCGCTGACGGGCATGAACAAGGCCGAGATCGCGGCCAGACACGGCGAGGAACAGGTGCACATCTGGCGCCGCAGCTACGACGTGCCGCCGCCGCCGCTCGATCCGGCCGACAACTTCTGCGCCGACGACCCGCGTTACGCGAAACTCGATCCGGCGCAGATTCCGCTGACCGAATGCCTGAAGGACACGGTGGCGCGCGTGTTGCCGTACTGGCACGAAGTGTTGGCCCCGGCGATCCGTTCCGGCCAGCGCGTGCTGGTGGCGGCGCACGGCAATTCGATGCGCGCGCTGGTGAAGTACCTCGACGGCATTTCCGACGCCGACATCACCGGCCTCAACATTCCCAACGGCATCCCGCTGGTGTACCAGTTCGACGACGCATTGAAACCCGTGAACCATTTCTATCTCGGCGACGCCGATGCGATCGCCGCCAAGGAAGCGGCGGTGGCGGCGCAAGGGCGGGCCAGCGCCGGTTGAGGGCGAATGCGCTCCCAGGCCGCGCCAGGATCATTCGACCGGGCACGCTGGAAATTTTGAGGCGGCAAGCGGAACGGCGCTGATCACTCCCGCGTCCGGCTCCACGGCCATGCCACGGTGAAGCTCAGCACGCCGGCCGCCGCCAGCACGATCGGCGGCCAAAGCCCCATGCGCGGCGCGAGTGCGAGGATCAACGCCGCACCCACCAGCAGCGCGCCGCCAAACGCCGCTGCCAGAATGCGACGCTGGATTTCGCGCGCAAGCAAGTGCAGGTGTTGCAGCTCGCGCTCGCCCACCTGCAGCGGGCCATTGCCTTCCGCCAGTTTGTCGAGCGCGCTGTGGATGCGCTCCGGAATCAGCGGCGCGATGCGCAGCCATTCCGGAATGCGTTTGCGCATTTCATGCAGCGCGTGGCGCAAGCTGTAGCGGTCCGCGACGATGCGCTTCAGCACCGGCTGCGCCACTGACCAGATGTCGATTTGCGGATCGAGCTGGCGCCCGAGTCCTTCGACATTGAGCAGGGTTTTCTGCAACAGGATCAGTTGCGGTTGCAGGGTCAGTTCGAACCGGCGCGCGGTGCTGAACAGCTTGGCCACCACTTCGGCCAGGGAAATTTCCGAAAGCGGGCGCGTGAAATACGGTTCGCAGACGGTGCGGATTGCGGCTTCCAGTTCATCCACGCGGATGTGCCGCGGCATCCAGCCGGCCGCGAGATGCAGTTCCGCGATGCGCCGGTAATTGCGTTCGAACATCGCGATGAAGTTTTCGGCGAGCCAGTACTGGTCCTCGTCCGGCAGCGAGCCCATGATCCCGAAATCCAGCGCGATGAAACGCGGATCGCGGGTGCGCGTCGGATCGACCCAGATGTTGCCGGGGTGCGCGTCGGCGTGGAAGAAGTTGTCGCGAAACACCTGCTCGTAGAACAGCCGCACGCCCTTGGCCGCCAGCACGCGCCGGTCGATGCCGGCCTTGTCGAGCGCGGCGACGTCGTCGGCCGGAATGCCGTGCACGCGTTCCATCGTCAGCACTTTTTCGCCCGTGTGCGACCAGAAGATTTCCGGCACGTACAGGTCGTCGGAATGCTCGAAATTGCGGCGCAGCAGGCTGGCGTTGGCGCCTTCGTTCTGCAGGTTCAACTCGTTGCGCAAGGTCTTGGCGACCTCGTTGAACATGTCACGCGGGCGGATCTTGTCGGCCTGCGGGTGCCAGCGCTCGACCATGCCCGCCAGCGCGTCCAGCAATTCCAGGTTGC
>DASZTT010000146.1:0-4347 GCA_035547895.1 Rhodanobacteraceae bacterium | reverse complement strand
CGCCCGGTGACGATGTCGCGCGCATCGACGTCGCCCGCGTCCTGGCCGACCAGCGCGTACGCGGACGACGAGTTCACCGGCGTCGGATTGGTCGGCGGTTTTAGTTTCGCCGCGGCTTCGGCGAGTTCGCCGTAGCCGAGTTTGCGGCCATCACGCGCGATCACGACGCCGCGTTGCGTGCGCAGGGTGGCGGGGCTGGTGCCCAGGCGTGCCGCGGCGGCGCGCATCAGCAGCTCGCGCGCGGCGGCGCCGACCGTGCGCAGGTCGTTCCATGCCGCCGGCACGCTGGTGCTGCCGGATGCCATCTGGTGGCCGTAGCTCCAGTGCGGTTCGCCGCCGACGTCGGTGACGCCGAGGTCCAGCGGTTCGACGATCACGCGATTCCAGTCGGCGTCCAGTTCCTCGGCGATGATGCGCGCCTCGGCGGTGCGGATGCCCTGGCCGACCTCGGGGTCGCGCGCGCCGATCACGGTGGTGCCGTCGGGTTCGATGCGCAGGTACGGGTTCAGCGTGATCAGGTTCTGGCCGAGTAGTTCGTCCGGCGTCCACGCCAGCGCGGGCAGGCCGACCACCAGCGCGCCGCTGGCGGTACCGAAGACCTTGAGGAAGCGCCGGCGACTGGCGTCGTGGGCGCGCGTCATTTCGGCTTGACCTGCGTGGCCGCGGCCGCGCGATGTATCGCGCGGCGGATGCGCGGATAGCTGCCGCAGCGGCACAGGTTGGCGATGCCGTCGATGTCGGCGTCGGACGGTTTCGGTTTGCGCGCCAGCAGGTCGACGGCCGCCATGATCTGGCCGGCCTGGCAATAGCCGCACAGGATCGCGTCTTCGTCGATCCAGGCCTGCTGCACGGGATGCAGCGTGCCGTCCGCGCCTGCGAGTCCTTCGATCGTGGTGATCTCCGTGTCCGCAAGGTCGGCCATCGCCACCGCGCAGGCGCGCTTGAGCTTGCCGTCCACCAGTACGCTGCACGCGCCGCAGACCTCGTCGTCGCAGCCGTACTTGCAACCGGTCAGACGCAACACGTCGCGCAGGTACCACAGCAGTGGCATCGCCGGGTCGCCGGTGTGATGGAAGCGCTTGCCGTTGATGGAAACGTCGATGCCCTTGCGGATGGGCTGGGGGACGATATGCGCGGGTGGGGTTTGCGGGGCTTGGGGCATCCGCCAATTGTATTCGCTGCGCCCGCATGGCTCCTACCCGGACCGAACCAGGGCCGCGGCGGCATTCATCGGTCATGCACGTCGCATGTCCGCGCGATTGCGTTTTGCGGGATCGCACGCAACACTTGGCGGCCTTGTCCGCGCAGCCACGCGCCTCTCGCCAGTCACCCGTCCATGACCGCATCCGCCGCTGCGCCGCTCGCCCCCGACGCGCCCTGGGTGGTGCTGAAGTTCGGCGGCACCAGCGTGGCCACCGTCGACCGCTGGCGGACCATCCGGCAGCTTGCCGCGGCACGCCGCGCCGAAGGTGCGCGCGTGGTCATCGTGGTGTCCGCGCTCGCCGGAGTCACCGATGCGTTGAAGGCGCTTTGCACGTGCGCGCCGGCAGAGCGCGAGCCGGCGCTCGCGCAGCTGGTCGAGCGGCATCGCTTCCTCGCCGGCGAAATGGGGTTGGCGGAAACGGCGGAGCTGGATTGTCGGTTGTTGTCGCTGCAGGCGTTGATGGCCGAGTCGCAGGGCCGGCAAAGGGACAACTATTGGTGGCAGGCGGCCGTGCAGGGCCATGGCGAACTCCTGTCGAGCGCACTGGGTGCGGCCTTCATGAGCGCGAACGGGTTGCCCACGCACTGGCTGGATGCGCGCGAGGCCTTGCTGGCGCGCGAGGTTCCATTCCTCAACGAACGCGCGCGCGCGTTGTCCGCGCAGGTGCAGGTCGAAGCCGATCCCGCATTCGCCGCGGCGCTGGCCGCACGCAGTGACGTGTTCATCACCCAGGGCTTCATCGCGCGCGATGGCGAAGGGCACACGGTTTTGCTCGGACGCGGTGGTTCCGATACGTCGGCCGCGCACATCGGCGCACTGCTGCGCGCGTCGCGGGTGGAAATCTGGACCGACGTGGCCGGCATGTTCACCGCCGATCCGCGCCAGGTGCCGGGCGCGCGCCTGCTGCAGCGGCTCGATTACGACGAGGCGCAGGAAATCGCCACCACCGGCGCCAAGGTGCTGCATGCGCGCTGCATTTCGCCGTGCCGGCGCGCGCGCGTGCCGCTGCTGATCAAGGACACCCGGCATCCCGGTTTCGAAGGCACGCTGATCGGACCGCTGCCGGCCGAGGCCGCGCCCAGCGTCAAGGCCATCAGTTCGCGGCGCGGCATCACGCTGGTGTCGATGGAAACCTCGGGCATGTGGCAGCAGGTCGGTTTTCTTGCCGACGTGTTCGCCGCGTTCAAGCAGCACGGCTTGTCGGTGGACCTGATCGGTTCGGCGGAAACCAACGTCACGGTGTCGCTCGATCCCACCGAGAACCTGCTCGATTCCGACGTGGTGGCGGCGCTGGCCGCCGACCTCGCCAAAGTGTGCCGGGTAAAGGTGATCGCGCCGTGTGCGGCGGTGACGCTGGTGGGCCGCGGCATGCGTTCGATGCTGCACCGCCTGTCGGGAGTGCTGGCCGAGTTCGGGCGCGAGCGCGTGCACCTGATTTCGCAATCGTCCAACAATTTGAACCTCACCTTCGTGGTCGACGAAGCGATGCTGGATGGCTTGCTGCCGCGCCTGCACGAATTGCTGATCCGCGCCGGCGCCCTGCGCACCGACGACTCGGCGTTGTTCGGGCCGAGCTGGCAGGAGCTGTACGGCGAGGGCGCGCGGCGGGTGCGAGCGCCATGGTGGCGCGCAGCGCGGGACAGCTTGCTGGAACTCGCGGACGCGACGCCCCGTTACGTTTACCACTTGCCGACGGTGCGCGCGCAAGCGCAGGCGCTGCGCGCGATGCGGTCGGTCGATCGCCTGTACTACGCCATCAAGGCCAATCCGCACCCCGCGATCCTGCGCACGCTGGCGCAGGAAGGCTTCGGTTTCGAATGTGTGTCCCCGGGTGAACTGGATGCGGTCGACGCGATCGGAGAGGCGAACGGATCGCCGCGCCTGTTCACGCCGAACTTCGCGCCGCGGGCGGATTATGCGCAGGCTTTGCAGCGCGACATCGCCACGACGCTGGACGCGCTGCATCCGTTGCAGCAATGGCCCGGCCTGTTCGCCGGACGCGAAATCATGCTGCGGGTCGACCTCGGCCGCGGGCTCGGCCATCACGACAAGGTGCGCACCGGCGGCGCCACCAGCAAGTTCGGTTTGCCGCTGGATCAGCTCGGCACGTTCCTGGAACTGGCGCAGGCGCAGGACGCGCGCATCGTCGGCCTGCACGCGCACCTCGGCTCCGGCATCCTCGATGTCGCGCACTGGTCGGGCGTGTGCGCCCAGCTTGCCAGCCTTGCCGAACGCATCGGCAACGTGCGGGTCTTGAATCTCGGCGGCGGCCTGGGCGTGCCGTCGCATCCGGGCGAGGCGGAGCTCGATCCGGCCGCTGTCGATGCCGCGCTCGCCGAAGTGAAGCGCGCCTATCCGCAATACGAGTTGTGGCTGGAGCCGGGCCGCTGGCTGGTGGCCGATGCCGGCGTGCTGCTGGCGCGTGTCACCCAGGCCAAGCGCAAGGGCGCGCTGGAATACCTCGGCTGCGACGCCGGCATGCACGCGCTGATCCGTCCCGCGCTGTACGACGCGTGGCACGAGATCGCGAACCTGACGCGCCTGGCCGCGCCGGCGGATACGCTGTACCAGGTGGTCGGGCCGATCTGCGAATCCGGCGACGTGCTGGGATCAGACCGGCGCCTGCCGCGCAGCGAGGAAGGCGACGTACTGTTGATCGGGCAGGCCGGTGCGTACGGCGAATCGATGGCCTCGCACTACAATTTGCGACCACTCGCCGGGACGGCCATCATCGAATGAACACCCTCGCCGATCCGCGCCGTGCGCAAGTCTTCCGCTTCGTGCGCTGCGCGTACGCAGACGGCGTGGCGGAGCTGGTGTACGCGTTCGACGACGGCCCGGAACTGGTCGAGCGCATCCGCTTTCCCGATGCGCCCGCGCTGCCGGACTCGCGCAAGGCCATGTTCGATTCGGCGCTGCGCATGCTGCATTGCTTCGCCGGCATCAGCTATTACAAGGCCGGCTTGCCGCCCCGCATCGAGGTCGAAACCGGTGCGCTCGATCCGGCGACGGCGGATCTCCTGGATGCGCTGTACCTGCACGGGCTGGGCGAGTTCGCGTATCGCAACGGGCTTGAGCTGCGCGGCCGCATCGCGTTCCCGCGCCCATCGGAGCCGGCGGGCGCAATTCCGCCATCGCCATCA
>DASZTT010000145.1:0-4577 GCA_035547895.1 Rhodanobacteraceae bacterium | reverse complement strand
GGCGCCGCAGCCTTTACCCCACCCGCTTCGGCGCAGGTCAGCCTGAGCTTCAGCGTCAGCACGCCGCCACCGCCGCCGCGTTACGAAGTGGTGCCGCCCCCGCGTCCGGGTTACGTGTGGGCGCCGGGTTACTGGAACTGGGCCGGCGGCCGCTACGTGTGGGTGGTTGGATCGTGGCATCGCAATCGCCCCGGCTACGTCTATTACCGCCCGCACTGGGTGCACCACGGCAACCGCTGGCAGATGCAGCGCGCCTACTGGGGCCATGACTCGCACTACCACGGCCATCACGACAACGGGCACCACAATGGCTGGGACAACCACCATCACGGCGATTACGACCACCACCACCATTGATTGATCGATTCGTCTGAAACCGGGCCCGGCGCGCAAGCGCCGGGCTTTTTTGCGAGCACGTCGTCCTGCCGAAAGGCGCCTCGTGTTGCCCAGACTCCAATTCTTCGTCATGCCGGCGAAGGCCGGACTGCGGAGGCAGGACGCCGGAGCGAGCATCAGTCGCAGACTGATGGCCCGAAGGGCGAGCCGCAGTGCGGCGAGTTATCCAGCTCTTTTTTGGGTTCGTGCGCTGCACGCCAGCATTTGACTGGGCCCCGGCCTGTGCCGGGCGACGGCAATCGTGAGGCGCAACCACCCATTTCGTCATGCCGGCGAAGGCCGGACTGCGGAGGCAGGACGCCGGAGCGAACATCAGTCGCAGACTGATGGCCCGAAGGGCGAGCCGCAGGATGCGGCGAGTTATCCAGTTCTTTTGGGTTCGTGCGCTGCGCGCCAGCATTGACTGGGCCCCGGCCTGCGCCGGGGCGACGGCAATCGTGAGGCGCAACCACCCATTTCGTCATGCCGGCGCAGGCCGGCATCCAGCTTCTGCCCTGGGTTCGTGCGCTTTGCGCGAGCATCTGACTAGCCCCCGGCCTGCGCCGGGCGCCGGCAATTGGTCATCCTGCAGCGGGTGTGCGGACGTGTTCCTGCCGCAGTCCGTAGCCGAACAGGCGCGCGGGGATGTGCCTGACGGTGCGGAAGCCCAGCAGGAAGCGCAGCAGCGCGGGTACGCGCGGCGGTTCGCCGGATTGCTCCAGCACTCGCGAGATCAGCCGCTTCTGCATGGTGATCTGCACTTTCTGCACGACCTTGACCGGGAATTCGCGGCGGTGCTGGATGGACGCGAGCAACGATTCGTCGATCGCACCGTTTCCGAGCAACGGCTTCGCCAGCGCATTCGCGGCGGCGACCGCATCCTGGATCGCGAGGTTGATGCCGACACCGCCGATCGGTGACATCGCGTGCGCGGCGTCGCCGATCAGCAGCAGGCCCGGCTTGTGCCAGCGCTCCAGCCGGTCGACCTGCACCGACAGCGTGCTGATCTTGTCCCACGCCTCGATGGCATTTTTGCGATCGGCAAGGAACGGCGCGAGTTGCGCCACGGTTTCGCGCAGGGCATCGATCGAGCGCGCGCGCAGCGCGGCGTCGCTGCCCTTGGGCACCAGGAATGCGACCTGCCAGTACTCGGTGCGATTGAGCAGCACCATCATGTGGCCGCGATCGACGATGCCGAAAGTGTCCTGCGGATCGGATTCGCTGCGCGGCATGCGGAACCACAGCACGTCCATCGGCGCGCCGTATTCGCGCGCGGTGAATTCCGCCGCTTCGCGCAACGTGGAATGGCGGCCGTCGCAGGCGACCACCAGGTCCGCGCGCAGGTCGTAGTCGCCGTCGGGCGATTTCACGCGTACGCCGGCGCTGCGACCGTTTTCCTCGATCAGGCCCGTGGCGGCGTGGCGCATGCGCAGGTCGAACGTCGGCAGCTTGCGCCCGGCGTCCGCCAGCATGTCCAGGAAATCCCATTGCGGCACCAGCGCCAGGTAGTCGTAAGGCTTCAACCCGCGGAAATCGACGATCTGCTGCTCGCGCCCGACGACGAGCCCGGCGAGATGATCGACGCGCCGCTGCGGCAATTTGTCGAAGCGTGCGCGCAGTCCGATTTCGTCCAGGATCGTGAGCGTGGACGGATGCACCGTGTCGCCACGGAAATCGCGCAGGAAGTCGCCGTGTTTTTCCAGCACCGTCACCGGCACGCCCGCGCGCGCCAGCAGCAGGCCCAGCATCATGCCGGCGGGGCCGCCGCCGACGATGCAACAGCGGGTTTGCGCAGCCGTCTCGTGCCTCGTATTCACCTGCATCTCCGTCCAGGAAGCGAGCGGGCACCGTAAGCAACGGGCACGGCCGTGTCAACGCGCGCTGAACATGCGTGCGGCACGCGTCAACAGCGGGCGCGAATCACGCGTTATCACTTTCGACGCCGCCTTGGCGGTGTCTGGTTCCGCGATAGGAGGTATGTCATGCGTCGCCCGTTGTTGTCATTGGTGTTGTTAGGTGGTCTCGCTGCAGCCGGCGCTGCGCCGCTCGCCCAGGCAGCGCACGTGAGCATCGGCGTCGGTGTCCGTTTCGGCCCGCCGGCGCCGGTCGTCGAGGTCGCGCCCGCGCCGATGCCCGGCCGCGTCTGGATCGCCGGCTACTGGGACTGGAATGGTTACCGCTACGTGTGGCGGCCCGGATACTGGGTCGCGGCACGCCCCGGTTACCGCTATTACCCGGCGCGCTGGGTACGCGAAGGACCTGTCTGGCGGTTCCACGTGGGCTATTGGGGAAGGATCCGCTGATTCGCAGGATCGCGCAGCGCAGGTGCGGCCAGGGATGGCCGCCGCGCACGCAGCAGTGGTGTACCGAGGGCCGGCCGCGATGCCGGCCTTTTTGTGCGGAGCCCGGCTCGCCGTTACACTAGCCGGCTGCAAACGCGGGGCAGGCTCATCCAGAAGCCTCGCCGCCGTTCGCTTCCACAACCGCGGCGCCCTCCCGGCGCCTTGATGCCACCGCGCCGTTCGTGCGCAACTGGAGCAATCTCCGATGCTTTTCGAAACCATCGCCACCACCGGGCATGAGCAGGTCGTGTTCTGCCAGAACAAGGATGCGGGCCTCAAGGCCATCATCGCGATCCACAACACCGTGCTGGGCCCGGCGCTCGGCGGTCTGCGCATGTGGCCGTACAAGACCGACGAGGAAGCGTTGAACGACGTGCTGCGGCTGTCGCGCGGCATGACCTACAAGAACGCGGTCGCGGGCCTGAACCTGGGCGGCGGCAAGGCGGTGATCATCGGGGATCCGGCCAGGGACAAGTCCGAGCCGCTGTTCCGCGCCTTCGGACGTTTCCTCAATTCGCTGCACGGCCGCTACATCACGGCCGAGGACGTCGGCATCGACGTCAACGACATGGAGTACGTGTATCGCGAAACCGAATTCGTGACCGGCGTGCACCAGGTGCACGGCGGCTCGGGCGATCCCTCGCCCTTCACGGCGTACGGCGCGCTGCAGGGCGTGATGGCGACGCTGAACTACAAGCACGGCAATGAGGACATCGGCAAGTACAGCTTCGCCGTGCAGGGCGCCGGCCACGTCGGCAGCGAGTTCATCAAGCTGCTGCGCGAACAGGGCGCCAAGGTGTTCGTCACCGACATCAACAAGGAAGCGGTGCGGCGCTGCGTCGACGAGCTCGGCTGCGAAGCGGTCGGCCTCGACGAGATTTACGACGTCGATTGCGACGTGTACAGCCCGTGCGCACTGGGCGGCACGGTCAACGAACAAACCATCGACCGCATCAAGGCGCCGATCATCTGCGGCATCGCCAACAACCAGCTTTCCACCGACCAGATCGGCGACGAGCTGATGAAGCGCGGCGTGGTGTACGCGCCGGATTACGCGGTGAACGCCGGCGGCGTGATGAACGTGTCGCTGGAAATCGACGGCTACAACCGCGAGCGCGCGATGCGCATGATGCGCAGCATCTACTACAACGTCGGCCGCATCTTCCAGATTGCCGATCGCGACGGCATCCCGACCTACAAGGCCGCAGACCGCATGGCCGAGGAACGCATCAACGCCGTCGGCAAGATCAAGCTGCCGACGATGGGCACCGACGGCACCCGCTTCAAGGGACGGATGCGCGGGCAGTAACCGGCAGCCCGGATGGAGGCGCGCAGCGGCGCAATCCGGGTTCCCGGGCCATCCCGGATTCCGCTTCGCTGCATCCGGGCTACGCTACTTCTTCAAGGACCGGATGCGCGGGCAATAACCGGTAGCCCGGATGGAGCCGCGCAGCGGCGCAATCCGGGTTCCCGCGCAATCCCGGATTCCGCTTCGCTGCATCCGGGCTACGCTGCTTGTCGTCATTCCGGGGCGCCCCGAAGGGGCGAACCCGGAATCCAGGGCTGGATTCCGGGTCCGCGTGCTCGCGCACGCGTCCCGGAATGACGGAGAAAAGGCACTCACTTCTTCTTCCCCCCGGGCAGGCCCGACAGTCCGGGGAATTTCGGCCCGCCGAGTCCCGGGAGCCCCGGCATGTTCGGCGGCAGTTTCGGCATTGCGGGCATGCCCGGCGGCAGGCCGGGTGCGCCGGCGCCGGGCGCGCCGCCCGGCATCTTCTTGGCGAGCTCGGCCATCTGCTCCGGCGTCGGCCCGCCGCCGAAACCCATCGCCTGCGCGAGTCCGGCGAGCGGCCCGCGCTT
>DASZTT010000144.1:0-8140 GCA_035547895.1 Rhodanobacteraceae bacterium | reverse complement strand
CGTTGTGGGCATCGACGCGCTGGCCGTCCAGTTCGCGCGAGGAAACGAACGCGAGCTCCAGCGTGGGGTGCGCAGCGATCAGGCGGATCAACTCCGCCCCGGTGTGGCCTCGCGCCCCCACAATGCCAATCGACCGAATCGTGTGTTCGCTCATGCGGTTGCGCCCACTGGACGGCCGGCGCGCCGGCCAGGCCAGGCATCCGCGCCGCGCCAGGTCGCCTCGGCTCGATCTCGCGCCGCGACCATCCCAATCGATTTCGCGGACGTCTGCATGTCAGTCGACCAATGTCGGTTGACGCTGCGCACAATGTGCCACGCAGCGCGAGATGGTGTCGAATTCGGCGCCGAGGCCGTACCAGAACACCCGGAAGTGGGATGTCTTGAAGCAGCCGTCCGATTGCTCGTGATAGAACGCGTTGATGCGATTGCCGTGGCGCGAACGCCAGAACAGTTCCGGATTTTCCGCCCGCATCACCTGCCAGACCGCGCGCCCGAGGCCCTCGCCTTGTGCCTCGTCCAGCACCGCGAACTTGTCGAGATAGGGCAGGCCCTGCTCCATGTCGACATGCTCGAGCGTCAGGATCATCGCCGTGCGGTAATTCTCGCTGACGTACACCCGATACGGCGTGGTCCGCTCGAAGTAATCCGCAGCAAGCCGACGCGGCGCAAAACTGGAATCGATCAGCGCGCGCAGGCGGTCCCGGTCGACACCTTTCCACGACTCGAAGCGAAACACTTTTTCGCCGCGCCGCACCAGCGTGCCCGAACCCTTGTGGGTAAACAGTTCCTTCGCCAGTTCCGCCGGCCGCGTAATCGACACCGACGACGCCGAGGGTAGATCGCGCAGCAGGTCGGCGATCTGTTCCAGCTTCAGACGCATGCCGCCCGAAACCCATGACTGCGCCATCAGGTGGTCGTATTCGGTCGACAGGTTGATCGAGTCGATGACCTTGCCCGAGCCATCCAGCAAACCACCGGTGCCGGTCAGGAACACGATCTTGTAGGGCTGCAGCACGCGCACCAGTTCGTTGGCCGCGAAGTCGGCATTGACGTTGAGGATCTGGCCCTCCTCGGTTTCGCCGAGGCTGGCGATGACCGGGATCGAACCCTGGCGCAGGCTGGCGTCGATCGGTGCCAGTTCGATGCGCGCCACCTTGCCGACCAACCCGCAGTTTTCGCGATCCAGCCAGTCCGCCGCGAACACGCCGGATACCACGGACGTCGCGCGTGTATCCATCGCGTGCAGCGCATCCACCAGCGCGAGGTTCTGTTGATGGAACACGCGCCGCACGATGCCGAGTGCCTGCGGCGGCGTCACGCGCAAGCCGTTGACCGTACGCTTTTCGATGCCGGCTTTCACCAGCTCGTCGTCGAGCTGCGGACCCGCGCCATGCACCACGATCGGCGTCAAGCCGACGCGTTGCAGGAAGGTCAGCGACGAGGCAAGTTCGGTCAGGTCGTCGCGCAGCACCGCGCCGCCGACCTTGACGACAGCGAAGCGCTTGGCATCCTGTTGCGAAAAGCGCTTGAGATATTGCTGGATTTCGCGCGCGCTGCCCATCGCGGACAACAGGCGCACGATGGTGTTGCGGACTTCGCTCATGCCGATCGCACCCTCAGCCGTGGACCACCAGAAGCGACCTCCGGTGGCGGTGCACGGCGGCGGTCAATGCCGTTTCTGCAGATCCGGGGCCCCACGCGTTCATGACGATTTCTCCGTAATGCGCAGATAGGTACGCGCCGCGGTTTCGAGTTGATCCGGTGCCACCCATTCGTCGGCGCTGTGTGCTTGTGCGATGTCGCCGGGGCCGTAGACGAGGGTGGTACAACCGGCTTGCGAGAACAGCGCGGCTTCGGTCCAGAAATCGACGGCTTCGCCGACGGGGATTTCCAGGGCATTCGCGAGCGAGCGCGCAGTGTGCAAGTGCGACTCCGCAGCGGCCGCGTGGGCCGGCAATGGCGGACCGCGAAAAGTCTCCTCGAAAACCGCCGGCCCGGGTTCGGCCAGCGCGCGCAACCGTTCGAGCAAGCGATCCATGTCGATCGAGGGCAAGGGCCGCATGCCGAACCGCAACTCCGCTTCCGGCGCGATCACGTTGGCCTTGATGCCGCCTTCGATGCGGCCGATGTTGAAGCGCATGCCGCGCATGTCGCTGAAGGTTTCGTTCGATTGCGATTCGGCGAAATCCAGTGCCGCCGCGCTCCAGCGCACCGCCTGGTGCAACGCGCTGTCCGTCGGCTTCTGTACGGCCGACGCATGGCCCGCACGACCTTCGAAGCGCACGCGCACCGACTGGATCCCGCGGTGGGCGAGCACCGCCTGGCAGCGGGTGGGCTCGGCGACAATGACGGCTTCGAAGCTCGCCTGTGCCATCGGGCAAGAGGCTGGCGGTAGGGGTTCGAAGTCATCGCCGCCCACAACCGTGCGCGAACCCTCGTCCGGCGCTGCGTGCCACCTTCTCCCGGAGGAAGAAGGATTGGAGTCCAAAAAGGCTCGAACACATCGCGGATCGGTGCCTTCCTCGTCGGTCGTGAACAGCAGGGCCATGTCGCCCTTCGACACGTTCGCGGCCGCCAGCAACGCCGCCGCCGCGCCCTTGATGTCGCAAGCGCCCAGGCCGATCGCGCGATCGGTGGTGACGCGCAACTCGAACGGACTGGCACTCCACTGCAACGAATCCGGCACGGTGTCGAGGTGCACGTTGAACAGCAGCTTCGGCTGGCCGCGCCTTGCGAACAGCGACACCGCACCCGCGCCATGATCGCTCAGCTCCATATCGAAACCGGGCAACTGTGCACGCAGGTATTCAAAGATGCCGTCGGTGCCGATCGCGCGCGGCGGATTGCGCGTGTCGAAACCGACCAGCACGCGCAGGTGCGCAAGCGTGGCGTCGAGCAGCGCCGGATCCCTCATCATTTGCGATTGACCTCGGCCCACAGCGTCGAACTCATGCCGAACAGCTTGATGAACCCCTCCGCCTCGGCCACGCCCCAATCGGCAGCCTGCGCGTAAGTCGCACCCTTCGCATTGAGGATGTGCCGCGATTCCACGGCGACCGCGTCAACCCGGCCGCCGCAGGTTTCCAGCGTGACTTCACCCGTGACGCAGCGCTGGCTGGATTCAAGGAACGCTTCGAGGTCGGCCTTCAGCGGATCATGGAAGAAGCCTTCGTACGCCAGCTCCACCCACTTGCGTGCAGCTTCCGGTTTGAAGCGGTTCTGGTGTTTGCTCAGGACCGCTTCTTCCAGTGCGTGGTGCGCCGTCAGCAAGGCAACGAGCCCTGGCGCCTCGTACACGATGCGGCCCTTCAAACCGATGGTGGTGTCGCCGGTGTAGAGTCCACGACCGACGCCGTACTGTGCGAACAGGTGATTCAACTTCGCCAGCAGCATGTGTCCCGCGATGCGTTCGCCATCCAGCGTTTGTGCCACGCCTGCGGCAAAACCAAGCTTCACGCGCAGCGGTTCGGACGGCCATTCGCTGCGCGGCTTGCACCAGCCGCGTGCATCTTCCCCGGGTGCCTGCCAGCGGTCGATTTCGCCGCCCGACAAGGTCACGCCCAGCAGGTTTTCATTGATCGTGTAGGCCTGCTGTTTCGCGCGCACGCCGAAGCCACGCTGTTGCAGGTAGTCCTGCTCGTACGCGCGCACGGCGGTGTGTTCCTTCTGGATTTCGCGGATCGGCGCGATGATTTCGAAATCGCCCAGCGCCTTCACGGTCAGGTCGAAGCGCACCTGGTCGTTGCCCATGCCCGTGCAACCATGTGCGATCGCGCGGGTGCCGAGTTCCATCGCGCGTTTGATCGCCGCTTCGACGATCAGGTAGCGGTCGGAAACCAGCAGCGGATACTGGTCCTGGTAGCCCTCACCCGCCCATACGAAAGGTTTGACGAAGTGTTCCCACAGCGCAGGACCACCGTCGACGGTGGTATGCGAGGCGACGCCGAGTTCCCCGGCACGTGCTTCGATGTATGCGCGTTCTTCAGCGCCGACGCCACCGGTATCGGCGAATACCGTGTGCACCGACCAGCCGCGCTCCTTCAGGTAGGGTACGCAGAAGCTGGTGTCGAGGCCGCCCGAGAAGGCGAGAACGATGTCTTTGCTCATGATGGTTGTCTGCTTGATTCAGGCGGTTTCAACGACGATGCGCGGCTCGCAGCGCACCGGGAAATTGACTGACGCGGCGATGAAGCAGGCGTGGTGCGCGTCAGCGTGCGCGGCTTCGGCCTTCGCGGCATCGCTTCCGGCCGTGATCGTCACCACCGGGTGCAGCACCACTTCCGTGAAATGTCCGCCGTTGCCCTCGCTCACCATCGTGCCTTCGGCGTCGTCGGTATAGGCCGTCACCACCACGCCGGCGAGCGTGGCGACGTGCAGGTAGGCCAGCATGTGGCAACTGGAAAGCGCCGCCACCAGCATGTCTTCCGGATTGTGCTTCGCGGCGTCGCCACGGAACATCGGATCGGACGAGCCGGCAAGGTCCGGCTTGCCCTCGATCCGGATCACGTGCTCGCGACCATAGTTGCGATAACCATCGGTGCCGGTACCGCGATTGCCGGTCCATTCCACGTCCACGTGATAGCGATGCTGATGGCCTGTCATGTCGATGTCTCCGCTTGTGCTGCAAGGGTCGCCATGACCGCCTTCTGCACATGCAGGCGGTTTTCGGCTTCGTCGATGGCGATGCAACAGGGTGAGTCCATGACTGCATCGGTGGCCTTCACGTTGCGGCGCAATGGAAGGCAATGGCTGAACACCGCGTGGTCGGTCAGTGCCATCTTGGCTTCGTCCACGATGAAGTGTTTGTGCGCGTCGCGGATCGGCTTTTCCTCTTCCCAGCGACCGAAGAACGGCAACGCGCCCCAGCTTTTGGCGTAGACCGCGTCGGCGCCGCGGTAGGCGTCTTCGATGTCGTGGGTGACGCGCAACGAGCCGCCGTTTTCGCGTGCATTCCGTTCGCCGAACGCCATGTAGCGTTCGTCCAGCACGTAGTCCGGCGTGGGGCAGAGCAGCGTCACCTCCATGCCCATCCTGGTCGCGATCAGAAGCGCTGAATTGGCCACCGCGGTGTTGAGCGGCTTCGGGTGGTACGTCCAGGTCAGCACGTATTTTCTGCCCCGCAGCTCGCCGAGGTGTTCGCGCAAGGCCAGCGCGTGTGCCAGTTCCTGGCAAGGATGGGTGATGGTTTCCATGTTGATCACCGGTACCGAGGCATGTTTCGCAAAGGCCCGAATCACGCGATCCTCGCGATCGACGGACCAGTCCTTGAACTTCGGAAAGGCACGCACCGCGATCAGATCGACGTAGCGCGACAGCACGCGCGCAACCTCCGCCACATGTTCCTCGGCGTCGCCATCCATCACCGTGCCCAGGTCGAATTCGATCGGCCATGCATCCTTGCCTGGCGACAGCACGACTGCGTGACCACCCAGCTGGAACGCGCCCAGTTCGAAGCTGGTTCGAGTTCGCATCGACGGATTGAAGAACAGCAGCGCAACGGACTTGCCCGCCAGTTGCGCGCCGGCGGGCGTCCGCTTGAACGCCGCGGCCTGTTCGAGCAAGGCGTCGATCTCGGCGCGGCTCCAATCCTGGGTGGTGATGAAATGGCGAAGGGTCACGGGTTCACTGCTCTCGTGGAAAGTCGGCCATGGATGGCCGGTCTGGCTTTTGCACGCATGGATGCGTGCTGAAATAAAAAAAACCCGGCACGCTGGCCGGGTTTTTGTCGTTCGGATTACAACGATGCGCGCGACTGCCTACCCGGCTCCATGAAGGTGCTCCGGTCGGCGCGCGCGCGAAGTCATCCCCGCCGCCGCGCGGGCGCTGGTAAGGATGACCGGGAATTGACGGATGGATGTCATCATGTGCTGCAATTCAAGGTGGCGCATCGTCGCACACCCGCCACGCGGATGCAACGAGGCAGGCTCAGTCGGCCGGCGCGACGGTGATCCTCACGCGCAGGCGCTCGCCCGGATCGTACGGCAGGCGCGACATGTAGACATCGCCGCGATAGCGGTATTCGACATCGTAGGCGACGATCTGTTGCTGCGGCGGGTAGTTGACCGGCTGGCAGACCGTTTGCTGGGTGGTGTAGCTGCGGTCGTGCGCGGCCGACACGCGATTGCCGACGACGCCCCCTGCCACGGCGCCGGCAACCGTCGCAGCCTTGCGGCCGTCGCCCTTCCCCACCGTGTTGCCGAGGACGCCACCGACGATCGCGCCGAGGATGGTGCCTCCGGCGTGATTGTTGTCCTGCTGGGTCACCGTCTGCGGATAACACTGCTGCTGCGGAGGCTGCGCGACCGTGCCGTACACCGGATCGGCACGCAGGACTTCGGCCCAGCCGTAGTGCACGTTGACGGCGGGGCCGCGCTCCGGAGGTGGCGGCGGCGGATACCCCTGCGCATTCGCCGCAATGGCAAACACCGCGAGCAACGCGGCGATGGTGACCCTGTACATGGCATGCTCCCGCCTTTATCGGCGTGTCAACTTGGTGTGGCCCGCATTGAAGCACCGCGACCCTGAATAGCCGCTCAAGCAATTCACGCACCCTGATAAAATCTCTCGATTATTTTGCCCATCCGGAACACCGGCATCGAACATGGCCTTGCGCCTCCACAACTCGCTGAGCCGTCGCGTCGAACCCTTCACGCCCATCGATCCCGAACGGGTGACGATGTACCTGTGCGGCCCGACCGTGTACAGCTACGTGCATATCGGCAATGCGCGCGGCCCGGTGGTATTCGACGTGCTGGCTCGGCTCTTGCGCCGCAAGTACAGGAAGCTGGTGTACGCGCGCAACATCACCGATGTCGATGACAAGATCAATGCGGCGGCGCTGGAAGCCGGCGTACCCATCGCGGCGGTTGCCGAGAAGTACGCCGCTATCTATCGCGAGGACATGGCGAAGCTGGGTGTCGCGCCGCCCGATGTGGAGCCACTGGCGACGCAGCACATTGCCGCGATCGTGGCGATGTGCGAAAACCTGATCGCCTCCGGCCACGCCTACGCCGCCGACGGCCATGTGTTGTTCGACGTGGCGAAATTCGCGGAGTATGGCCGGCTGTCGGGCCGATCGATCGATGAAATGATCGCGGGTGCGCGCATCGAGGTTGCACCCTACAAGCGCAACCCTGCCGATTTCGTGCTGTGGAAGCCCTCCACGCCGGACCTGCCCGGCTGGGACAGCCCATGGGGACGGGGTCGCCCGGGGTGGCATATCGAATGCTCCGCGATGGCGGCCGCCCACCTGGGCGACGTCATCGACATCCACGCCGGCGGCGTGGACCTGGTATTTCCGCACCACGAAAACGAGATCGCGCAGTCGCGCTGCGCGCACGGCACCCAAACCTTCGCGCGCTTCTGGCTGCACAACGGCATGCTCACCTTCGATGGTGCCAAGATGAGCAAGTCGGTCGGCAACGTGAAGCAGCTGCATGCGCTGCTTGAAAAACATCCGCCCGAAGCGCTGCGCTACGCGCTGTTGTCGGCGCATTACCGACAGCCGCTGGACTGGTCGGATGCACTGATCGAACAAAGCATCGCGACGCTGGATCGGTTGTATGGCACGTTGAGAGAGCTTGTTGCGTTCGAAGCGGCATCTTCGGCTTCGCCTAGTATCGAAGCGGTGCTTGAGGACGACCTCAATACGCCCGCGGCACTTGCGGAATTGAACCAGTTGGCGGCGAGGGCTTGGAACTTGCGAAATACATTGGTCCACGGATTTTCAAAGGACGCCCTTAAGGAGCTGATCCAAATTAAAGCCGATTTGCTAGCTAGCGGAGCCTTGCTCGGCCTGCTGCAGCAGGATCCCGAAGCCTGGTTCAAGCGCGGCTCGGAGCACGTGGATGCCGCGCGCGTGGAAAGCCTGATCGAGGCGCGCCGCGCCGCGCGTGCGGCGCGCGATTTCGCGCGCGCCGACGCGATCCGCGCCGAACTCGCGGCCATGGGCGTCGCCATCGAGGACGGCGCCGAAGGCACCCGCTGGAGAATCGCCAACTGATGAACATGTCCACCATACAGACTGCCCAGCAGGAGATCATCGACGAATTCGGCTTCTTCGATGACTGGACCGGGCGCTACCAGTATCTGATCGACCTGGGGCGCAAACTGCCGCCACTGGCCGAAGAAGAGCGGACCG
>DASZTT010000143.1:0-4823 GCA_035547895.1 Rhodanobacteraceae bacterium | reverse complement strand
CCACTGGTCGCGTAAGCCTGGTTGGCAATATCGACCAGATTCTGGATGCGTGTGAGTGCCGCGCTTTGACTACCCGTTTCGTTCACGAAGCCGGGTGTATAGGCCACCATAACGTCGATGACGGTTGGGCCGGCGGCCGCGGGCTGCACAGCGGCGCTCACAGCGGACCTTGGAGCGGCTTTCGCCGAATTGCCCTGGGGTGCCGCGCCCGGCGGAACGATGTAGTCGGGTCGGCTGTACAGGCGAAGTGCCTCGGCTGCCCGTGCCATCCCTTCGGCGGAGGTTTCGATCACATTTGTCTGACCATGCTGCGTGACAATGCGCAACGGATAACCGGAGGCTTGCGGGACAAGACCGAACACGCCGTCCTTGCCAAAAGTGAGGATCACGGATCGATCGCCATGCACCGTGGAAACCGTGCCGATCCAGGTCCACGTGCCATTCGGGTGGATGATGTGCCGCTGGTACTTCACGTAAATCCGGCCACCGTTCGGATTCGGGAGCCACATGCCGCCCTTGAATACGGCGTCGAACGCATTGTTCTCGCTGACCTTGATGGGCCAGGACTTCTGCACGCCCTGCCCGAGTACCTTCGGAGTGCCCGAGTTGATCGTGTACAGGCTGGGCGGGGTAGCCGCCATGGCCGGAACGACGACGCTCAGCAATACCAAACCAAGCACTCGGCTCAAGATCACCAGGAAATGGCGCGACATGGCGGCTTCCGCAATTGTGAAAAGATGTGTCTTTATACCAGCGTGTTGCCGGGCCTACGCCGCCGTTTTGCGCACAATTCAGGTGGTGTTGCCGACGGTGCTTCGAAGCGGGTCCGGAATCACAGCCCCCGCGTGCGCTGACGCACCGACGCTTCGTGCTCAAGACCGACCGGCGTGACAGGCATCACGGCCCGTTCCGTTACAATTCCGGCGTTTTCCAGCCTGGACCATGCATGTCGAGCGACGCACCGTTGTGGACCCCAAGCCCCGAACGCCGGGATGCCACCAACCTGCATCGGTTCGTTCGCTTCGTGCGCGAGACCACGGGCAACGCCGATATCGGCAGCTACCAGCCACTCTATGACTTCTCGGTGCGCCACCCGGAGAAGTTCTGGCCGCTGGTATGGGAGTTCTGCGGCATCCGGGCAAGCGGTGATTTTGAACCGGCACTCGTCGACGGCGACAGGATGCCCGGAGCACGCTGGTTTCCGAACGTCCAGCTCAACTTCGCGCAGAACCTGCTGCGCTTCAGGGACGACAGGCCGGCGCTGATCTTCCGCAACGAATGGGGTCAACAGCGCGAGATCACCTACGCGCAGTTGCACGCGATCGTCGGGCGCATCGCCCACGCCTTGAAGCAATCGGGCGTCGGCAAGGGCGACCGCGTGGCGGGTTTCCTGCCGAACCTGCCGGAAACCGTCATCGCGATGCTCGCGACCACCTCGCTGGGCGCGATCTGGTCCTCCGCTTCGCCGGACTTCGGCGTCAACGGCATCGTGGATCGTTTCGGCCAGATCGAACCCAGGGTACTGTTCTGCGCCGATGCCTACGCCTATGGCGGCAAGCGGCACGACTGCCTCGCGAAGGTACGCGAGGTGCTGGCGGCGATCCCGTCGATCGAAAAGTGCGTGGTGATTCCCTACTCCGGTGAAGCGCTGCCACTCGACGGCTTGCGCGATGCCATCAACTGGGACGATTTCGCCGGCACCGAAGACCACCCTCCGGAATTCGTGCCCACGCCGTTCGAACACCCGCTCTACATCATGTACTCGTCGGGCACGACCGGGAAGCCCAAGTGCATCGTGCACGGCGCCGGCGGCACCCTGCTGCAGCACCTCAAGGAACTGGTGCTGCACACCGACCTCAAGCGCGAAGACCACATCTTCTATTACACCACCTGCGGCTGGATGATGTGGAACTGGCTGGTGTCGAGCCTCGCCGTGGGCGCGGCACTGGTGCTGTACGACGGTTCACCCACGTATCCGGACGGCAATGCCTTGTGGAACCTCGCCGACGAGGTGGGTATCAGCATCTTCGGCACCAGCGCAAAGTGGATCGACGCGACCGCCAAGATGGGCGTGAAGCCGCGCGAAACGCACAAGCTCTCGCCATTGAAAGCCATCCTTTCGACCGGTTCGCCGCTGGCGCCTGAAAGCTTCGACTACGTCTATCGCGACGTGAAGGAAAACGTGCTGCTGGCTTCGATTTCGGGCGGCACCGACATCATCTCCTGTTTCGCGCTGGGCAACCCGCTGCTCCCCGTGTACCGCGGCGAATTGCAGTGCCGCGGTCTCGGCATGAAGGTCGAGATCCTCGATGACGCCGGCCAGCCGGTCCGCGAACAACCCGGCGAGCTGTCCTGCGCGGCACCCTTCCCTTCGATGCCGGTGATGTTCTGGAACGACCCGGAGGGCGAAAAATACCGCGCGGCCTACTTTTCCAAGGTACCCGGCGTGTGGTGCCACGGTGATCGTGCGGAACTGACCCGGCACGAGGGCATCATCATCTACGGGCGCTCCGATGCCACCCTCAACCCGGGCGGCGTGCGCATCGGCACCGCAGAGATCTACCGGCAGGTGGAGCAGCTCCCCGAAGTGCTGGAATCCGTGGCCGTCGGCCAGCACTGGCAGGGTGACGAGCGCATCGTGCTGTTCGTGCGCCTGCGCGAGGGCATCACACTTGACGAGGCGCTGCGCGACAGGATCAGGAAACAAATCCGTGACAACACCACCCCACGGCATGTCCCGGCGAAAATCCTGCAGGTCGCGGACATCCCGCGCACCATCTCCGGCAAGATTTCCGAACTGGCTGTGCGTGCCGTGATCCATGGCGAAGCGGTGAAAAATACCGATGCCCTGGCGAACCCGAAGTCGCTGGAACTCTATTCCGCGCTGCAAGGCGCGCTGGCGGAATAGCCCACTCACCTGCAAAACGGCAACGACATGCTCATTCCCGTCATCCTGAGCGGCGGCAGCGGTACCCGGCTATGGCCTCTTTCGCGCAAGAACCTGCCCAAGCAATTCCTTGCGCTGCGCGGTGACTCCACCCTGTTTCAGCAAACCGTGCTGCGCGCCCACGCGTTGAACGCAGGTCCCGCGGTTGTGGTATGCAGCGAGGACCATCGATTCCTGGTGGCCGAGCAGTTGCGCGCGCTGGACGTGCAAAACACCTCCATCCTGCTGGAACCTGTTCCACGCAATACGGCACCGGCGATAGCACTGGCGGCTTGGCAGGCATCGGCGCAGGACGTGGACGCAACGCTGCTCGTGCTACCCGCCGATCATCTGATCGGCGATCAGTCGAGCTTTGCCGCAGCCGTCGGAACGGCACTGCCACTGGCCGAGAGGGGCTGGCTCGTTACCTTCGGCATCCGGCCCGACTCTCCCGAAACCGGCTTTGGATACATCGAGCGCGGTGAAC
The DNA here is from genome assembly GCA_035547895.1 of Rhodanobacteraceae bacterium. Lineage (GTDB taxonomy): Bacteria > Pseudomonadota > Gammaproteobacteria > Xanthomonadales > Rhodanobacteraceae > 66-474. The sequence goes on along the minus strand of DASZTT010000143.1, from coordinate 1,410 downwards.
CCATCGGCGATGGAACTTTCCGGGTCGCGCGCTTCGTCGAAAAGCCTGACGCCGTCACGGCCAAGCAATATGTGGAGGCTGGCGGCTTCGAATGGAACTCGGGCATGTTCCTGTTCAAGGCGTCGCGTTACCTCGAGGAACTGGGACATCATGCCCCGGCCATGCACGCGGCCAGCAAAGCAGCTTTTGACGCCGCAAAGACCGACTTGGACTTCGTGCGCATCGATGAGGACACGTTCGCTGCATCACCCGACAAATCGATCGACTACGCGATCATGGAAAAGACGGACCGCGCAGCGGTCGTGCCGGTGAGCTGTGCATGGAGCGACATCGGCTCATGGGATGCGTTGTGGGCCGCCTCCGATCGCGATGCGAATGGCAACCGCCTGGAGGGCGACGTCATCGCCATCGACAGTCACAACTGTTTCGTACGCGGCACCGATCGACGCCTCGTCACTGCGCTGGGGCTCGACGACATCGTGATCGTGGATACCGCCGACGCAGTGCTGGTCGCGCCACGCAATCGCGTGCAGGACGTGAAAATGCTGGTCGAGAAGATCAAATCCGAAGGGCGGCAGGAACACATGTTCCACCGCAAGGTTTATCGACCGTGGGGCAGCTACGATTCGATCGACATCGGTGAACGTTTCCAGGTCAAGCGCATTTTCGTCAAGCCCGGTGCCGCGCTGAGCCTGCAGAAGCATCACCATCGCGCCGAACATTGGGTGATCGTATCGGGCACCGCTGAGGTCACACGCAACAACGAAGTGTTCCTGCTGGCGGAGAACGAAAGCACATTTTTGCCGCTCGGTGCCGTGCATCGCCTGCGCAATCCCGGAAAGGTTCCGCTGGAACTGGTCGAGGTGCAGTCTGGCAGCTATCTGGGCGAAGACGATATCGTGCGTCTCGAAGATGTTTACGGAAGGTCTTGAGCGTGGGCTACCTTCACCAGTCGACTGCGACTCCTGCGTCCTCGTTCATGGAAAAAGCACAACTGCTTCCTTTGACGTGCGTCGATCCTGCAAGCCGCTTCGAGCCGCGCACGGCCACCGGTAGCGCTTCGATTGCCATATCGTCTGGGCGCCATGAATTAACCCGGATACTGTTTGCATCAGTGGCCCTGCGTTCTCAGCGGTGGTTGATGCCGATGATCGCGCCTTCGGAGCACTATGCTTGTCGCTGGTACGGCCGTCGAGAAAGCGTTGAATTGAATGCCACCACTCTGAAAATCCCGCAACGCGCGGCGCCCGCCACGAACCAGGCATGGTTTCCCACGAAAGAAACACGGCGTGCAGCCGACTCTCAGCCCAGACGGCGGATTTTGCCTTGAGCACCGCATCGCCTTTCTACTCCACCGCATTGCAGCGAACACTGCAAATGCTTGCAGAGATCAGCCGCGGATTCAGCCCC
>DASZTT010000142.1:0-10698 GCA_035547895.1 Rhodanobacteraceae bacterium | reverse complement strand
GACGATGCGCGCGATGCGTCCCGTCTTTTCCAGTCCCAGGTGTTGCCACGTCTTGCCAGCGTCGGTGGATTTGTAGACGCCGTCGCCCACTATGTCGTTCGGCCGTATCAGCCAGGGCTCGCCGGTGCCCACCCACACCGTGTTGGCGTCGGCAGGCGCCACCGCGATGGCGCCGATCGAGGAGGTGTCCTGGTCGTCGACGTTCGGCAGGAAGGTGTGGCCGCCGTCGGTCGATTTCCACAAGCCGCCGGAAGACGCGCCGAGGTAATACGTCGAATAGTCGCCGGGTATGCCCGCCACCGAGGCGATGCGCCCGCCCGCCGGCGGCCCCATGTAGCGGAATTGCAACGGCGACGGGGTCGTGGTCTTTTGCGGACCGTGCGGCCGGGACTGGGCCCCGGCCCGCAGCGGGAAGCCAAGCGCCAGCGCGGCCGCCAACACCGTTATCGAAGCCACCTGGGCCGCGGATGAAAGACGGCGCGAAGTCGTGCGAAAGGCGGTCATGGTCCGGTTCTCCACTGGAATTCCTGTCGTGTCGATTCTCGAGGGAACGGCGGCGGCGCCGTAGACGTCCCCGTGGTTCAGAACTTCACCGTGACGCGCCCCCAGTAATAACGGCCCATCACATCGAAGTCGTTCGGGTCGGTATTGGCCTGCGGCGCGTTGTTGTTGTAGAGCAGGGGTGGCTGCTTGTCGAACACGTTGTCGACGCCTACTTCGAGTCGCGTGTTGATCGGCTCGATGTTGTAGCCGACCGTAACGTCGCTGTAGACCGTGGCACCGTAACGCAATACCAGCGGGTTGTCGGCGGCAAAGCCCGGCGCGGCGCTGAAGCCCTGCGAGGGATCCGGCGAACCCAGATTGAAGCCGCTGATGTAGCGCATCCGCCACGATGCATCCCAGGGTCCGAGTTGCCAGTCGAGCGCCGCTTGCCCCCGGATCCTCGGGAAGAAACAAACCTGGCCGCCCGAGAACGGACACGACGAAGTGAGCGGCGATCCGATCGAACCCATCTCGCCCACCCCGTTCAATACCTGGTTGCCGGATTCCCCGGGCGAGGTCTGGATCTTGTACTGCGACAGGTAGGTGGCGCTCAGGTCGACGATGAACTGGCCGAACGAGAACGCAGGCAGTCTGTAACTCGCGGTCAGGTCCACGCCCTTCACGTCAATCCGGCCAAGGTTCGCGGTCGGCGTGAGGATGCGCGCAATCTGGCCCGCGCCCGCGGTGCCGGCCCCGAAACGGGTGATGAGCGGGCAGTATTCCTCGACGCCGGCAAAGCAAAGATTCAATATCGTCTGCGCGCCAACGCCGGTGATCACGTTGTCCAGGTAGATGCGCCAGAGATCGACGCCCGCCGAAAGACCCGGCGCGAAGTGCGGCGAATACACCGCTCCGAAATCGAATGACTTGCCAAGTTCGGGGCCGAGCGGGAAGCCGGCGAATTTTGAGCCCGAACCGACGACCTGGGTCACGTCGAGGCCGACCTCGTTGTCCACGAAGCTGCCGTCCAGCGGTACACCTGCGCAAGCCGGATTGGCCACGGTGATGTGGTCGCAGGGGTCGGCACTCAACGCGGTTGCACCGACACCGGGTGGCGCGAACACGTCACTGATGGTCGGTGCACGGAACACCGTCGAAACGGTACCGCGCAACATCAGGTCCGCGATCGGACGGTACTCGACCGCAGCCTTCCAGTTGTTGGTACTTCCGAAGGTGCTGTATTTCGAGAAGCGGTCGCCCAGGGTGATGTTCAAGGCCTGCGCGAATGGAAGATCCTTGAGAACCGGAATGAAGAGTTCCGCGTAGGCTTCCTTCACCGAATACCCGCCCTGCAGGTGCGAGCTGCATGCACTTCCCAAGGCGCAGGTGTCCGTTGCAGGGTCGATGAGCAGATCGGCATCAATCGCGTTGTTCGAATATTCATCGCGCCATGAGGCGCCCATCGCCAGTTGCGCGGTGCCGGCCGGCAGGTTGAATATGCCGCCCGACACATCGACATGCTTGACGCGCTCGATGCTCCAGCTGTCGTTCAACGCGGCCTGGGTATTGGCCGACAGCGCGGTCGTCGCCGAGGACGAGAACAGGTTGAATGGGTCCCAGGGCGTGCAGCCCGCGATCGCGCTGTGCGGATCACCGGGCGTGGACACGCAGGTCGGCACCCCGTTCACCAGCATCGAAGGTCCCAGGCCCGGCTCCACCGCGGTCAGGTTCACGAGACCCAACGTCGTCGCAGTGCCCGAAACATGGCCGTAGTCGTAACCGATATCCCACGTCCAGTCCTGGTTGAACAGCGTGACGTGGCCACGCAATCCGAAAATGCCCTCGTCGGTCTTCGTGTTTTGATGGAATATGCGGTTGCCAGCCGGCACCAGCCTCGATTGGTAGACGTTGCCGTTGGTCGGATTGAAGTCCACCCCGAATGGGTTGTACATGCTGTCCTTGGAGATGGACGCACCCAGAAAGGTGCCGAAGGTCTGCGGCGCCAGGACGAATTCGGAAGTCGTGTCGTTGCGGTAGACCGTCGCATACGCGTCGATGTTGTCGGACAGGTGGTATACGCCCTTGAAGAACGCACTGGTGCGTTCCTGCGGCGTCTGCAGCAGTTGCGATGACGCATAGTTGTAGTTGTCGCCCAACTCCGGGCTGTAGCAGTGGTAATCGCTTGCGGAAGTCGGGCTGCTGCCACTGTTGGCCGCCGCGGGGTTCAATGACAACGCGCCACCGCTTGCGCATCCGAATTTTTGCGAAAGGCTCGATGGCACCACGATGTGGTCACGGGACGCATAGGAAGAACCGCCGATGAAGGAGTGCACCGGTGTATCGGTGCTTCCCGCAATGGACAGGGCGTTTTCAGAGAACTTGCGCGCGGATTGCTGCACGGCATCGAACTTGTTGTAGTCCACGCCGGCCAGGATGCTGCCCTTGTCCGAAGTCTGGCCGAACACGAAGCTGGCGCCCTTGCGCTCGCCATCATCGTGGTCCGAAATGCCGTAGTTCAACGAGAACTGGGCACCCTGGTAGTTCTCTTTCAGGATGATGTTGATGACACCGCCGATCGCATCCGACCCGTAAATTGCGGAAGCGCCGTCGGTCAGTACTTCGACACGCTCGACCGCGGCGGCCGGAATCGAATTCAGATCCTTGCTGATGACCCGGTGCCCATCGACCAGCACCAGGGTTCGTTGCGGACCCAGGCCGCGCAGGCCGACGAGCGTGGCGCCGCTGCCCGCACCGTTGTTGTCGTGGGGGTTCACGCCCTCGCCAATCAGCGCGGGCAATTGCTGCACGACTTCGCCGAGCGTGAGCTTGCCGCTCTGCTGGATCTGCTGGGCCGTGACGGCGATGACCGGATTGGATGTTTCCAGGTCCACGCGGCGGATGTGCGAGCCGGTGACCACGACCGTTTGCAGCGTTTTCGGTTGCGTGCTGGAGGCACCGCCCTGGTTCTGTGCCAGGGCGGGTGCTGCGACAAAGGCGCCGGCGGCGGATCCCATTGCAAGGGTCGTGCAAATGGCTTGAGAGATTTGGCGTTGGTTGAGTGTCATGACTGTTCACCCTCTTCGAGTTCAGCGTCGACCCCTGATCCGTGACAAAACTGCTTCTGCCCTCCCCGGCCAAGAACGTGTGCTGCAAAAAACCCGCTTGCCGTCATGCCGGCGTTCATTCGCAGGCACCGCGGCCGTATCCACCTCCTTCGGTCGTCAGGAACTGTTGTTTGGTCGTCGAAACCGGCAATCACCGATTCGCATGTCTTGTTCAATCCTCGTCATCCGTTCCCAGCCGGAGTTGCGCCCCCGGCAAGCCGGTGCGCGTGCCCCACGCATAAGCGAGCAAGGCGACGACAGCAGCCAGCACGGAATCCCACGGCGAGCCGATGACGCGCTCGCCGCCGAAAGTGCCCAGCCAGGAAACGGCCATGACCAGCGCGTAGAAACCGATCAGCCACAACGAGGCGCGCACGTCGCGGGCCAGCCCCGCGCGGTACGCCGGTCGCCGCGCGCGGTACCCCACGTAAACCGCGTACAAGGCGATCTGTACGCCCAGCAACCACGACAGCGTCTTCCAGCCCGACCAGTACACGATCAGTGCGGCGACGATGAACGAGAGCGGCCCCAGCACCGCGAACCCGCGCACCCGGAACGGGCGCGTCAGGTCCGGCGCATTGCGGCGCAGCGCGGCGGTGGTGATCGGCGCCACCGCGTAGCTCAACACCAGCGCGGCGGAGACCACGTTGATCATCGCCGACCACGATGGAAACGGCAGCGTCCAGAAGATCGAGAGCGCCAGCGTCAGCCACAGCGCCGCGCGCGGAATCCCGGATTCTTCGTCCACCTTCGTGAACACCCGGAAGAACGTCCCGCCGCGCGCCCAGCCGTACACCACGCGCGGCGCGGCGTTCATGTAGATGTTGCCGCAGCCGCTGGGCGAGATCACCGCGTCACACACCACCAGCACCGACAACCAGCCGATGCCCAGCGCCATCGCGATGTCGTGGAACGGCAGCGAGAACAGTTTGTCGATGCCGCGCCAGCCGTGCGCAACCATCGCGCCCGGCACGCTGCCGAGGAAGGCAATCTGCAGCAGCAGGTAGATCGCCGTCGACAGCAGCACCGACAGGATCAGCGCGATCGGGATGGTGCGCTGCGGATCGTGGACTTCGCTCGCCACCGAAACGATCGGCGTCAGTCCCAGGTAGGCGAAGATGATGCCGCCCGCGGACACCGCGCCCGCGACGCCCGCGAAACCGGACGGCGCGAACCCATCTACGCTGAAGTTGTGCGGATGGAAAAACCACAGCAGCACCACGATGACGGTGAGCGGCACCACGAACTTGAACACGCTGATCAGGTTGTTGGCGCGCGCGAACGTCTTGACGCTGTAGTAGTTCAGCAGGAAGAAGATCACGAGGATCGCGAGCTGCACCAGCCAGCCGAGCAACGTGGGGGATTGCGACCCCGCCTGGGTCAGTCCGGGAAACCACGCCGACGCGTACTGGCGGCACGCGGTCACCTCGATCGCGATCAGGCTGGAGAACGCGATCAACGTGATCAGCCCCATCAGGTAGCCGAGCAACGGGCCGTGCGAATATTCGGGATAGCGCACCACGCCGCCGGCGCGCGGCAACGCGGCGCCCAGTTCGCAATACACCAGTCCCAACAGCAGCACCGCCGCGCCGCCGATCAGCCACGACAGGATGCCCGATGGTCCCGCGATCGCCGCGACGTAACTGGCCGAGAACAGCCAGCCCGAACCGAAGATCGCGCCGAGCCCGATGAAGGTGAGATCGGTGAGCGAGAGCTGCTTCTTGAAGCGGCCTTGCGCGGCGACACCACCGGTTGCTGCCATCGCGCGCTCGCCGTTCACGCCGCCACCTTCACGTCGGCGGTGGTCCAGATGCCGTCGATGCAGCGTTGCAGCCGTCCATCCGGATTGCGGTCGCGCAGTTCCGGCGGCAAGCGGTCCTCGCGCACGTGGTCGTAACATTCGAGCGCGGCGAAGCGCCGGATCGAGGCCGGCAATCCCACCGAGGTGTAGCCGGGATGCCCGGTCGCCGGATACGGGCCGCCGTGATTCATGGCCGCGCTGACTGCAACCCCGGTCGGCATCCGGTCGTTGAGCAGGCGGCCCACGCGTGGACGCAACGCGTGCGCGACGCTGCGCGCCAGTGCATCGTCGCGCCCGTCGCGGGCGCTGTAGATCGTGCCCGTGAGATTGCCCTCGAATGTCCGCGCCAGCAATTCCATCGCGGCATCGCCATCGGCGCGCACCAGCAGGCTGACCGGACCGAACGCTTCCTGCTGCAGCGCCGCCGCGTGCGCGGCGAAATGCTTTGCGTCGACCGCGAGCAGGGTCGGGCGGAAACGATAGCCCGCCCCCTCGCCGCGGCTGCCGCCGCACAACACTTCGGCGCCGGCATCGCTTAGCGCGGCCACCGAATGCTGCAGGTGATCGAGCACCCCCCGTGCCAGCAACGTGGCCGCGGGTGCCGCGGTGAAAGCCGCGCACGCAGCCTGCACGAAGGCGTCACCCGCTTCGCCCGCCGGCACCACCACCACGCCGGGATTGGTGCAGAACTGGCCGCCGCCGGCGAGGCACGAAGCCGCGAAATCCTTCGCGATCTCGTCACCGCGTTCGGCCAGTGCGCCGGGCAGCATGAACACCGGGTTGATGCTGGACATCTCCGCGTAGAACGGCACGCCCGCCTTGTCGGCCGCTTCCTTCAATGCCAGTCCGCCGCCGCGGCTGCCGGTGAACGCGGCGGCGCCCAAACGGCGATCGGACACCAGTCCCACGCCCGCTTCCGCAGGCATGTGGTAGATCATCTGCACCGCCGCATCTGGCAGGCCCGCCTTGGCCAGCGACGCGTATGCGATTTCCGCCAATGCGCGGCAGGTTTGCGGATGCGCGGGATGTGCCTTCGCGATCACCGGGTTGCGTGCAGCGATCGCGGCGGCGAAATCGCCGCCCGACACGGCGTTGAACGCCAGCGGGAAATTGTTGGGCCCGAACACCGCGACCGGTTTCGCGAGCGGCGCGAAGCGCGTGCGCAGGCCGGCCTGGGTGTCGATCACCGGGTCGGACCACGCGCGCGAGCGCGCGGCGGCGGCGGCAAGTCTCAACTGGTTCACCGTGCGCGGCAGTTCGACGTCGCGCAGGCGCGGCTTCACGCCCAGCGCGGTTTCCTCGTTCGCGAGCGCGCACAATCGGTCCGCCGCGGCCTCGATGCCCGCGGCAAACGTTTCCAGGAATGCCGCGATGCGTTCCGGATCGGCGTCGGCCAGTTCCGGCGCGATGCCGGTGGCACTCGCCAGCGCCAATTCGATATCCGCGGCGCCGCTGACCGGAAACTCCGGACCGATCGCTTCGCCGGTGGCGGGGTTTTCCGCACGGAATGATGCGACGGCTTCGCGCGAGGGCTGCCAGCGTCCGGCAATCAGCAACGGTTCCATGTCATGCCTCCGGACGATGTTTGGCGGCTTCGTCGATCACGGCCAGCGCGGCTTCGCGCTCGGCGCCTGACAATGTCGCGCGTGGCGCGCGCACGCGTTCACTGCCCAGGCCGACCTGCTGTTGCGTGAGCTTGATCAACTGCACGAACTTCGGCACGGTGTCGAGGCGCAGCAGCGGCAGGAACCAGCGGTACAGCGCATCGGCTTCGGCGTGCCTGCCGGCGCGCGCGAGTTCGAACAACCGCACGGACTCTCCCGGGTACGCGTTGACCAGCCCCGCGATCCAGCCCACGGCGCCGGCCGCGATGCCTTCGACGATCGCGTCGTCGACGCCGACCAGAATCTCCAGACGGTCCCCGATCAACGCGCGGATCGCGGTGACACGACGCACGTCGGTCGAGGATTCCTTGACCGCTTCCAGGTTGGCGTGCCGTTCGGCAAGTGCGGCGATGTGTTCCGGCAGGAAATCGGTGCGATACGCGACGGGATTGTTGTAGAGCAGGCACGGCAGCCCGGTCGCCGCGATGACCGCCGACACGTGCGCCTGCATTTCCGCCGCGTCGCCCACGTAAACGTACGGCGGCAACACCATCAGGCCGCGGCAACCCAGGCGCTCGGCTTCGCGCGCCAATCGCACCGCTTCCGCGGTGGACAGCGCGGCGATGCCCGGGATCACCGGATGATCCGGCAGCGCCTGCACCAGCGTGCGCAGCACCGCGAGCTTTTCATCGAAGCCGAGTGCGTTGCCTTCACCCAGCGAGCCCAGTGGCACGATGCCTCCGCAGCCCGCCGCGACCATGGTCTGTGCGTGCCGCGCGAGGAAGCCGTGGTCGACGGCGCCATTCGCGTCGAACGGCGTGGTGATCGCGGGCAGCACGCCGCGCCAGAAAGCCTGATTGCTCATGGATTGCTCCGGATTGCGATGGATGGTTCGTGCAGGCCGAGCGTTGCCAGCCGTGCGGGGAAAAGCGGCTGGCGCGCGTGGCCATGCCACGTCCAGCCCATGAGTTCGGCCAGCGCCGCGCCACAGATGCGGCCCTGACACGCGCCCATGCCGCAGCGCGTGGCCAGCTTGGCCGAACGTGCGTCGTCGAACGCACGCAATTCGCCCACCGTCACGTCTTCGCAGCGGCATGCGATGGTGGAATCATCCGCCAGCGCGTGCGTGCGCGAACCTGGCGAGAAGGTTCTCGCGGCGGTCGCGGCAAAATGCCGCGCGTGGTCGCGTGACGCGATCAGTCGACGCGCGGCTTCTTCGCCGCCCGCGGCGGCGTGTCCCGCAATCGCGCCTTCGATGCTGGCCGTCTGCATGCCGCCGATGCCACACGCTTCGCCGGCGGCGAACACGCCCTCAACGTTGGTGCGTTGCAGCGCATCCACGCGCACCGCGGGATGCTTCGCGTCGGTGAGTGCGCAGCCAAGCAGGCGCGCAAGGCCGATCTCGGGCACCAATCCGAACCCAGCCGCGAGCTGGTCGCATTCGATGCGCGCGATCGCGCCGCCATGATCGATTTCGACCGCCCGCAGATGCTCATCGCCGAGCGCGCGGCGCACCACGGCGTCGTAATGAAAAGGCACGCCAGCCAACTTCGCGCGCAGCGCCACGGCCTGGGCCAGCTTGTCCGGCCAACGCCACAAGCCGCGCGCGAAAGCGTGCACGTCCTTGCGCGCAGCCTGTTCGACGATCGCCATCACGCGTGCGCCGTGCGCGCGCAGCGTCGCCGCGGCGGCCAGCAGCAACGGTCCGCTGCCTGCCACCACCACGCGTCCACCGTCCACAGGCCAGCCCTGTTTCACCAGCGCCTGCAGGCCACCCGCGCCGGTGACGCCCGGCAATGTCCAGCCGGGGAAAGGCAGGAACAGTTCGCGCGCGCCGGTGGCGAGCACCAGCCGGTCCCAGCGGAATTCGCGCGCATGCAGCGCATCCTCGGCCCTCAGCGATCGCGCGGAGATATCCGCGTCCACGACCCGCATGCCGTAGCACCACCTCACCGACGCGATGCGCCGCAAAGCGCGCCGCGCGCGCCGCGGTGCACGATGCGCGATGTCGTGCCGCCACACTTGTCCGCCCGGATGCTTTTGCGCATCCAGCATCGTCACGTTCGCGCCGTGCGCCGCGGCGGCGGCGGCGGCCGCGAGCCCCGCCGGACCGGCGCCGACCACCAGCACGTCGCGGCGTTCAGTCATCGGTGCGCACCTGCATGCCTTCGCGGGCCGACGTCATGCACGCCAGCGCGTGTGGTTCGCCGTCGATCGTCACCCGGCACTCGAAGCACACGCCCATGCCGCACAACGGCGCGCGCGGCTCGCCGCCACGCGAACGCCGCGACCATTGCGCCGCACGTGCGAGCGCAGCCGCGACATTGGCGCCAGCCGGCACCTCGACGGTGGCATCGTTCACCCGCAGGCGCACGCTCACGTTCATGCCGCGCTCCGCAGCGGCGCATACGGTGCGGGATCGATCCACGGCGAGCGGCGCAGGAACAGATCGGCGAAGAGCTGCGCGGTCGCCAGCGCCGTGGTGACGCCCAGACCTTCGTGGCCCGCCGCCACCCACACGTCGCGGCGCGACGGCAGCGCGCCGATGTAGGGCAGGCCGTCGGGCGTGGCCGGACGGAAACCCGTCCATGCGCGCAGTGCCTTGAGGCGCGGCAGTTCCGGCAGGAATCGAAAGCAGCGCCGCAGCATGCGCGCCAGCAGCGAGGCCGCGACCTGCGCGCCGGCGGCTCCGAATTCCCGCGACGAGCCAACCAGCAACTGCCCCCCCGGACGCGGCTGCACGTTGCACGCCACCGCTTCGCCGGCGCTGCCGTGCGCGCTCGCGGCGTAGCCGGTTTCGACAACCTGGTGATGCAACCAGCCCGGATAGCGATCGGTGATGACCAGGTGTCCGCGGCGCGGGCGCAGCGCCAGTTCCGGCAACAGCGCAGAGGTGTCGCAGCCGCACGCGACCAGCACCGGACCATGCAGGTGCGTGCCGTCGTCCAGCCGCGCGCCATCGTTTTCCAGCGCGACGACCTTGCGTCCGTGGTGCAGCGTGCCGCCGAGCATCCCGACCCGCTCCACCATCGTGCGGGCGATGCCCGGCGGATACACCACCGCTTCGCCCGGCACGCGCAGGCCGGCCAGAAGGTCATGCGCCAGGGCGGGTTCGGCTTCGCGCAAGGCCGCGGTGTCCAGCCATTCGGCGGCGATGCCTTCGGCATCGAGGCGGGCGGCCTTGCCACGCAATACCTGCACCCCTTCCTCGTCATCGGCAACCCAGAGCGTGCCGCAACGATGGAATTCCGCCTCGGGACGTTCCGCGTAGGCCTCCCACAGGCGCAGCGAATCGCGCGCCAGCGCGAATTCGGCCGGAACGTCGTCGAGCGCGACGAGATGGCCCATGCCTGCCGCGGTCGCGCCGCCGCCGATTACACCGGGCTCCACCATCGCCACGCGCAAGCCGGCCTCGGCGGCCGCCTGTGCGCACGCGGCGCCGATGATGCCGGCCCCGGCGACGATCAGATCGTGCGATCGCATGGCCTGCCTCCGCCTATGCCCCACACGAAAGGATCGTCGGGGTCGAGCCGCAGGGTCGCTTCGCCGGTGATCCAGGCGCTGCCGGTGATCCGCGGCAGCACGCCGCGCATGCCGCGCGCGTAGCTGGCATCGAACACGCTGCCCAGGATGCCCATCTGCCGCCAGCTCCGGCCCGGCGGCAACTCGCCGTTGGCCGCCAGGCACGCGAGTTTCGCGGAAGTGC
>DASZTT010000141.1:0-17083 GCA_035547895.1 Rhodanobacteraceae bacterium | reverse complement strand
GCGAAGCGGCTGCGGATCACGTTGATCACGAACAGCAGCACGCCGACCGCGAACACGAACGATCCGATGGTGGTGACGAGATTCAAGTCGCCCCAGCCCATGTTCGCGGGATACGTGTAGATGCGGCGCGGCATGCCTTCGAGGCCGGAGATGTGCATCGGGAAGAACCCGAGGTTGAAGCCGATGAACATCAGCCAGAAATTCCACCAGCCCAGCCGCTCGTCCATCATCCGTCCGGTCATCTTGGGAAACCAGTGGTAGATGCCGCCGACCACCGGGAACACGTTGATGCCGATCAACACGTAGTGGAGATGGGCGACCACGAAATAGGTGTCGGTCAGTTGCAGGTCGAGCGGCACCGATGCCGTCATGAAGCCCGAAACGCCGCCGATCACGAACAGCACGATTTCCGCCGCGAAAAACTTGAACGCGGTGGTGAATACCGGGCGGCCGGTCCAGATCGTCGCCACCCATGCGAACACCGAGACCGCCGAGGGAATCACGATCACGATGCTCGCCGCCGCGAAATAGCCCAGCGCGATCACCGGCAGCCCGGTCGCGAACATGTGGTGCACCCAGACACCAAAGCCCAGCACCATCGTGAGGATGGTCGCCAGCACCACCGCGGAGTGCGCCACCAGCGGACGCCGGCAATACACCGGCAGCCCTTGCGAGACGATGCTCATCGCCGGCAGCACGATTGCGTACACCCACGGGTGCCCGAAGATCCAGAACAGGTGCTGCCACAGCAGCGGACGGCCTCCGCCCGAGACGTTGAAGAACTGCGTGCCGAAGCGGCGGTCCAGCCACAGCAGCATGAAGTCGAGGCTCACCGCGGGCACCGCGAACAGGATGCCGACGTTCGCCACCAGCGTGCCCCAGATCATGATCGGTACGCGGCTGATCGACATGCCCGGCGCGCGGGTCCGGAACATCGTCGCGATGAAGTTCACCGCGCCCGCGGTGGTGGAGATGCCGAGGAACACCATCCCCAGCGAATAGATGTCCACGTTCCAGTCGGGATCGTAGGTGCGGTTGGCCAGCGGCACGTAGTTGAACCAGCCGACGTCGGTGCCCTTGGCCTCCCAGAATCCGATGTAGAGGAAGATGCCGGCCAGCAGGAACACCCAGTAGGTGAACGCGTTCAGGCGCGGGAACGCCATGTCGCGCGTGCCCAGGATCAGCGGCCACAGATAGTTGCTGAAGCCCGACAGGATCGGCAGCGCATACAGGAAGATCATGGTCATGCCGTGCATGCTGAAGAACTGGTTGTACAGCTCCGGGGACAGCAGGTGCTCGTTGGGCTGCGCGAGTTGCAGGCGCATGGCCAGCGCCTCGATGCCGCCCGCGATCAGGAAAATGAAAGCGGTCGCCAGATAGCGCTTGCCGATCTTCTTGTGATCGGTGGTACCGAACCAGCCGTGCAGGTTGTGCGGATCGGACCACATGCTTTCCAGCTTGTCGCGCAGCGCCTCGTCGGGCACGGCGATCACGGGTGTTCGGTAGGTGGGGTTGGCGGCCATGTGGCGTCCTTGCCTTGGCGCGCGATGCGCGCCCTTCTCTCACTTCAATGTCTTCAGGTATGCGAGCAGATCCTGCAACTGCGGACCGTCGAGGTTTTCCTTCGGCATGTCCGTTCCGGGCTTCAACGCGGGCGCGTCGCTGATCCACGCGGCGAGATTGCCCGGCGTGTTGGCCAGCGTTCCCGCCGCGATGGTGCGGCGGCCCATCAGGTGCGTGAGGTCGGGTCCGAGGTTGCCCTGGCTGCCGGGTTCGCCGCGTATCGCATGGCAGATCGCGCAGCGCGTTGCGAATACTCGTTGTCCGCGCATCGCCTGCTGCGATGACGGTGCGCCGGCGTCCCGGGTCTGGTGATTCCACCATGCATGGAATGCGGTTGCGTTCTGCGCCACCACGTACAGCGCCATGTGCGCGTGCTGCAGTCCGCAGAACTCGGTGCACTGGCCGCGATAGACGCCCGGCCGGTCCGCCTGCAGCCACGCGAGGTTGACCTGGCCCGGAATGGTGTCGGTCTTGCCGGCAAGTCTGGGCACCCAGAACGAATGGATCACGTCGGCACTGGTCAGACGAACGCGTACCGGCACGCCCACCGGCACGTGGATTTCGTTGGCGGTGTCGAACGCGGCCTTGGGATCGTCGGTGCGCTCGTAATGCACTTCCCACCACCACTGGTGCGCGGTCACCTCGAGCGTGATCGGCGTTTTTTTTGGCGGCGCCGCGATCGCGCCCAGCGCGAAGAAGGTCCAGATCGCCGACAGCAGCAGCAGGAAGATCGAGATCGGCACGCCGAAGGTGAGCCAGGGCATCCCGTTGCGGCCGTGCGACAGTACCGGCCAGCCGCGCTCGTCGTATTCGCCCTCGCCGCGCTTCCACCAGATGCCGATCAGCACCGCGAAGGCGATGAATGCGGCAACGAAGATCGACAAGCCCAGCAATCCCCAGCCCAGCGAAGTGATCGGATTCGCTGCCGGCCCATCCGACGACATGTACGTCATCGGAGATGCCGCGCGCGCCGCCAGCGGCAACCACAGCACGGCGATGGCGCATGCGCGGGACATCAGCGATGGGCGGCGCTCGAGGCGGGCGCCGCCGGCGTTTTCTTGGCGGGCGCCGAAGCGGGCGCCGGATGCGGCGGCTTCGGTGCGGGTCTCTGATGCTTCGGCAACGCCGCGGGCTGCTTGCTTGCTGCAGGATGCGGTACCTGGCCGGGCGCCGGTGCGGGTGTCGCGCCCTGCTTGCTGGTCGGCTCGAACTCCGGCTGCGGCTCCGAGAGGCTCTGGACGTAAGTCACAAGTTCCCAGATCGCCTGCGGCGGCAGGGCGGTTCCCCACTGCGGCATGCCATTCGGACGGCCATGCGCGATGCTGAGGTAGATGTCGCCGGGACTGCTGCCGTACAGCCACACCTGGTCCGACAGCGATGGACCCATGCCGCCGCCGCCGCCCGGCGCATGGCAGCCATTGCAATTGAGATGCTGGAACAGCAGCTTTCCCTGCATCAAGGCTTGCGGTTGATCGGCGTACGGATTCCGCACGTTCGCGCTCGGGCCGATGTGCAGGTGCGACACGGCCTCGTTGCGAAGCTGCGCATTTCCGGCATCGACGTGTGGCGACACCGTCTGCGCAATCGCGGCCACGATGACAGTCGGCGCCATGCACGCCGCAAGCAGGAAAACCGTCCGTCTGTTCTTCATCGTGCCCTCCGTGGCGCTCAGCGTTTCGTGACGCGTTCGCCCGCGTCCGCATCGCCCGGCTGGATCGGCAACTGCGGCACGCCGTAGCGCGAGAGCAGCGAATGGATCGCATCGCGGTGCGAGCGAAGGAACCCGTTCAACCGGTCACGCAGCGCGCCGTCGCCGTGCCGCACCGCCATCGAAATCGAGAACTGGAACGGCAGGATCGCGTGCGTGTTCGCCAACGGCACCACCGTGAGCTTCACCGGTTCCCGGGTCGCGAAGTAGCCGGCCAGCGGGCCCCACGCGATCGCGACGTCGATATCGCCCTTCGCCACCGCTTCGATCAAGTCCGCGGAAGGGTTCGGGCGCGCGAAATCCGCAAACATCTTGTACACGCGCACGTTGTCCACGATGCCACGGTATGCCAGCACCGAGCCGCCCGGCAGGTCCGCCCAGTCGTCGCCGATCGAATGCACGCCGATGGTGAGCTTGTGCAGGCGCGGGTCGTCGAGCGACGTGAGCTTGTACGGCGCATTGGCGCGATACACCAGCGCATAGGTCGAGCGGTAATACGGCCGCGTGGTGAGCACGCCGTACGCGTGGTCGTCGGTCGGCAAGCCGATCACCACGTCGCACTTGCCGGCGGCAAGGGTGTCGCGCAGGAACTGCTTCTGCTGCACCTGCCAGGTGTATTCGACGGTCTTGCCCAGCGATTGCGCCAGCATGCCGGCCAGCTTGTTTTCGAAGCCCTGGCCTGCGCGGTTGGAGAACGGCAGGTTGTTGGGATCGGCGCATACGCGCAACTGCGTACCTTCGCTGGCCGGCTTCTTGTCGGGGTACTGGGTGTGGGTGGCCTGCGCCAGCGCGACCGCCGGCGTGCACAGCGCGAACCACAGCAGCCAGCGCGGCGTGTTCATGGCGAGCCTCCCGCCTTCGGCAGCGCGAACACGTACAGCACGCCGCCCTTGGCCGTGTAATCGGGAAGGTCCTGGGTGGCGCCGACGAATCCCAGTGCGCCGTACGGATTGCGTGGGTCGAGGTCGCCCGCCACCACCGCGCCCGACCAGCCGCCGACGCCCGCGAGCACCGCCACGTACTGGCGGCCATCCGGTCCCTTGTAGGTGACCGGTTGTCCGCTGATGCCGGAACCGACGCGGAATTTCCACAACAGCTTGCCGGTCTTCGCGTCCACTGCCTTGAACCAGCGATCCATGGTGCCGTAGAACGCAACGCCCCCCGCCGTGACCAGCGCACCACTCCACACCGGGAAATTCTCGTGGTCCGACCACACGATTTTCGCGTGCACCGGGTCGTACGCCGTGAACGCGCCGCGATAGCCACCGGGACCGGCCTTCATCGCGACTTTCGCGCCCAGGAATGGCGTGCCTTCGATGTAGCTGACCTTGGAAACTTCCTCGTCCTGGCAAAGGTTGTTGTGCGGGATGTACAGCAGGCCGGTGACCGGCGAATACGCGCTCGGCTGCCAGTCCTTGCCGCCGGTCGCGGCCGGGCACATGTCGTTCACCGTCTTGTTGAGCTGCGGGTCCTTGGCGGGATTCACCACCGGCGCGCCGGTCACGAGGTTGATGCGTTCGATGGTGTTGGCACCCGGCATGAACTTCTGCGCGGAGATGATCTTCCCGGTGGTGCGGTCCTGCACGTACATGAAACCGTTGCGATCGGGATGCAGCAGCACCTCGCGCGCCTGGCCATCGATGTCGATGTTGGCCAGCACGTTCTCGTTGACGCCGTCGTAGTCGTGCTCGTCGTGCGGATTCCATTGCACCGCCCACTTCGCCATGCCGGTGTCGGGGTCGCGCGCGAACAGCGTGCAGGTCCAGAAGTTGAGTCCCGGCCGCTGGTACGGATTCCACGGCCCCGGATTGCCGGTGCCGTAATAGATGAGGTTCAACTTGGGATCGTAGGTGATCCAGCCCCATACCGGACCGCCGCCGATTTCCCATGCAGCCTTGTTCGGCCAACTCGTCTCGCCGAGGTTCGGTCCCTTGTCTTCCGGATACGGCGGATTGAAATCCTTGCCGATCAGCACGTCCTTGTCGGGACCGGTCGAGTAGGCCGTCCACTGCACCTTGCCCGTGCCCGTATCCAGCGACTTCAGCCAGCAGCGCACGCCCAGCTCACCGCCGCTGACGCCCACCAGAACGTGGTTCTTCACCACCAGCGGCGCCATGGTGATGGTGTCACCGTGGTTGATGTCGCCGAGCTTGGTGTTCCAGATCTGCTTGCCGGTCTTCGCGTCGAGCGCGATGGTGCGGTCGTCCAGCGTGTTGAAGAAGATCCTGCCGTCCGCGTACGCCACGCCGCGATTGACCACGTCGCAACAGGCCACGCCTTGCGCGGCGGGATCGGGGTGCGGCTTGAACACCCACTTGATCGCCCCGTCCTTCGTCAGGTCGAGCGCGTACACCATGTCCGGCCAGGGCGTGACCACGTACATCGTGTCGCCGACCACGATCGGCGCCGCCTCGTGTCCGCGCAGCACGCCGGTCGAAAACGTCCACGCCACCGAGAGGTTCTTCACGTCCTGCGTGTTGATCTGGTCGAGCTTGCTGAAACGCGTGCCCGCATAGTTCTTGCCCGGCATCGGCCAGTCGGCAGGGTCGTTCGCCAACTGCTCGACGCTTCCGTCGGCCGCGCCGGAAGCAGCCGAACCGCCGGGCGCGGAATGGCGGGGCGGGGTTTGCGCGCGCGCCGCCACCGTGCAAGCGACCGCGATCGCAATGGACATTGCGGCTTTCTTCATCACGCCCTCCTGGCGTTCACGACCGGCGTACCTGCCGGCAGGCGTGCGCGACTACTTGCTGCCGCCCAGTTTCGCCGACGCATCGCGCAAGGTGCGAAGATGCTTCTTCAGGACCGGCAGCGCGGTCTGCGCGAGCTGCTTCACCTGCGGCGAGGATCCATGCTCGACTTCGCGCTCGGTCGCTTCGATGGATTTGACGTGGCCGTCGCCCTCGGTCTTTGCCCAGTCGCGGTCGAACTGCATGCCGGACTCGCTCTTGAAGCGCTGCATCTCGTCGCGCTGCTCGGCGTTGGGGTGGTCCGGCAGCGTCACGCCGAGCTGCCGTGCGATGGGTTTCAGCTTCGCATCCATGGATCGGTGATCGGATGCAAGCATCTGCCCCGCGTTGCGCACCGCTTCGGTGTGACCGCTTTTCGCGGCGAGCTGGCCGGATGCGATTTCGGAAAGGTTGGTCTGGTGGGTGGCGATCAGCCAGCTGCCGTCCTGCGACGTCCCTTGCGGCGGCGCGGCCATGGCCGCGGCAGAAACAACGAAAAGAACCGAAAGCAGACGAATCCTGGTTTTCATGGCGAGCCTCCTTGCCCGTGGTGTTGCAAAATCGTCATGCCGAGCGAGCCGAACCCGACGCGCCATCGGCTCCTCCAATTCGTCGGCGTCGCGGCGCGCATGCGATGACGAACGCCTTCGCGTCAGAGCGCCGCCACCGCCGCTTCGGCCACGGCCTGGTCCTGGGCGTTGTCGCCACCGCTGACACCCACCGCGCCCACGCACTGGCTGTCCTGCTTGAGCGGAATGCCTCCGGGAAAAACCATCACGCGGCCATGGTTGGAGACCTGGATGCCGTAGAAAGGCTTTTCCGGCTGCGCCTTCTCGGCCAGGCCCTGGGTCGGCAGTTCGAACATCGCCGACGTGAACGCCTTGTTGATCGCGATGTCGACGCTGCCCTTCCAGGCGCCGTCCATGTGCGAGAAAGCGACCAGATTGCCACCGTTGTCGACGATGGCGATGTTCATCGGCTGGCCGATATCGCGCGCTTTCGCTTCGGCGCCGACGATCATGCGACGCGCGTCTTCGAGGCCCACCGTGGATTGCTGCAGCATGGCGTGAACTCCCTTTCCTTGCACCCGCGTCCTTGCGGGCAGCGAGAGTCTAGGCAGCCGGTTGTGAACACCACGTCACGGCATGGCGTTCCGCAGGCACGATCGACGCGCACGCCTGCTACGGAGCTTGCGACGCGCGCTGCGCGTGCGGCTTCGGCCGTATCGGCTTGCCGAATCGGCAGGCCACCACCTTGGTGATCTGCGCGCCGAGGAACAGGATCAAAGCGCTGTAGTAGACCCACACCACGATCAGGATCAGCGAGCCCGCCGCACCCGCGGAGCTGTAGCGCAGCCGCGCAAGGTAGACGCCGAGCACGAATTTGCCGGCGGTCAGCAGCGCCGCCGTGATCAGCGCGCCCGCCAGCACTTCGTGCCAGGCGATTTCCGCATCGGGCACGTACTTGAACAGCAGCGCGATCAACCCGACCAGGATACCGAACGAAACCAGTCCGCCCACGACGCGGATCGCGATGTCCGAGCCCGGAAACAGGTGTGACAGGGAATCCTGCGCGCCGGAGAGCGCGACGCTCAGGGCCATGGAAGCCAGCAGCACGAACGCCATGCCCAGCACGATCGCCAGCGCCAGCAGCCGCGAACCGAGCAATCGCCAGACCATGTTGCCCGCGGGCGCGGCGCGCACGTTCCAGATCTGGTTGAGCGCGGTCTGCAGGTGCGCGAACACGGTGGTGGCGCCGACCACCAGCACCACGGTACCAGTCAACGTGGAGACAACCCCTGCATGGTGGTTGCCGGCCTGCGTCATCAGCGCACGCACCACGTCGGCTTCCTGCGAGCCGACCATCGCATCGACGTATTGCAGCAGTCGCGCACGCGCCGCAGCTTCGCCGAAAACGAGGCCGGCCAGCCCGGTCAGCAGCAGGAGCAGCGGTGCCATCGAGAGCAGCGTGTAATAGCTCAGCGCGGCGGCAAGCTGGAATGGCTTGTTCCCGAAGAAGCCAACGGCCACCGTCTTCAAGGTGCGCCATGCCGTCCCGAACATGTCGTGCTCCTTCCCGCGGACACGCCAAGAGGATGCCAGCTGTTTCGCGACCATGTGTCGACGCGGCGTGTTGATGAAGCCATTCGCGCACGCGTTCGCCCGCCGATCAATTCATGACCGGCGGTTGCGGAGCACGGCATCGCGTCCTAGCCTGACCTGACGCGCATGATGCGTGTCGACGCACAAGGAGGTGCACATGAACAGCAAGATCACCGCCGGGCAGACCTTTCCGGACTTCGAGTTGCCGGACCACACCAAGGTGAAACGCCGGCTTTCCGCGCTGCAGGGCAAGCAGGATCCCATGCTGGTGGTGCTGATCCGCGGCTTCTTCTGCCCGAAGGATCGCGAGCAGTTGAAGGAACTGACGCGTTTCCATCCGCAGCTGGTGGTCGGCAGTTGCCACCTGGTGGTGATCACCACCGACGACTGGCACACCACCAACAACCTGCGCCAGCAGCTCGGCGCCAGTTATACGTTCCTCTACGACGAGGAAAAACGCGTGCGCGACGAACTGGACATCCTGGAGTACACCGACACGCAGCACGAGCCGATGATTCCGCACACGTTCTTGCTGGGTCCTGAGCTGCGGATCCACAAGCTGTGGAACGGCTACTACTACTGGGGCCGACCGTCGGTGGCGGAACTGCATGCCGAGTTGCGCGAACTCACGCGCGGGATCCGCCCCGACTGGGACCTCAACGCCGAGGGACTGAGGCGCAAGTGGGATGCCGGCGACAAATCCGGTTTCTATCCGTACGGCGTCAAGTCGATGGAGCGGACGCTCGTCGAGATGGCCGGCGCGGTGGACCGGTACGCAAAACCGGCGTGAGTCGCGCGCTTCGCGTTTGCAGTCTGACCGTTTCGGCAGGCAGGCAATGCGTCTTTGCCCGGATCAGGCAATCGCCGCGTCGACGACCTGCTGCGCCTCGGCGAGGATCGATTGCAGGTGCGCGGCATCGCGGAAACTCTCGGCGTAAATCTTGTAGATGTCTTCCGTGCCCGACGGCCGCGCGGCGAACCAACCGTGTTCTGCGACCACCTTGACGCCGCCGATCGGCGCGCCGTTGCCGGGGGCCTTGTCCAGCACCGCCTCGAGCGTGTCACCACCCAACGCATCCATCTTGATTTCACTGGCGAAAAGCTTCGAAAGCTTTTGTTTCTGCGACGTATTGGCCGCAGCCTGGACGCGGTCGGCAAAGGGGCGGCCGAGCTCGTCCGCCAGCGTCGCATAGACCTCGCCGGGATCACGCCCTGCCCTGGCGGTGATTTCGGCGGACAGCAACGCCGGCACGATGCCGTCCTTGTCGGTGGTCCAGACCGAACCGTCCAGGCGCAGGAACGAAGCGCCCGCGCTTTCCTCGCCGCCGAAACCCAGCGAACCGTCGAACAGCCCCGCCGCGAACCACTTGAAGCCGACCGGCACCTCGAACAGCTTGCGCCCGGCCTTCCGCACCACCCGGTCGATCAGTGCTGTGCTGACCACGGTCTTGCCGACCGCGGCGGCGGCCGGCCAGCGCTTCCGCTCGCGGAACAGGTAATCGATCATCACCGTGAGATAGTGGTTGGCGTTGAGCAGCCCCGACGAACGCGTGACCACCCCGTGGCGGTCGTGGTCGGTGTCGCAGGCGAACGCGACGTCGTATTTGTCCTTCAGCGCCAGCAACCGCTGCATCGCGTATTCGGAGGACGGATCCATGCGAATCCGGCCGTCCCAGTCCACGGTCATGAACGCGAAACGCGGATCGACCTCCTCGCTGACGACGATGAGGTCGATGTTGTAGCGCTCCGCGATGGGCGCCCAGTAATGCACGCCGGCGCCGCCCAGCGGATCGACCGCCAGCTTCAGCCCGGAAGCGCGGATCGCGTCGAAGTCCACCACGTTCACCAGATCGGAAACGTAGGCGTCGAGGTAATCGTGGGTGTGCGTACCGGTGGCCGCGCACGCCTGCGCAAAGGGCACGCGCTTGACGCCGGCCAGCTTGTCTTCCAGATACTGGTTGGCCTGCTTCTGCACCCACCCGGTGATTTCGGTGTCGGCCGGACCGCCATTCACCGGGTTGTACTTGAAGCCGCCATTGTCGGGCGGGTTGTGCGACGGCGTGATCACGATGCCATCGGCCTGCCCCGACTCGCGGCCGCGGTTGTACACGAGGATCGCGTGCGAGATCGCAGGCGTCGGGGTGAATTCGCCGCCCTTCGAGGTCAGCACCTCGACCCCGTTCGCCGCCAGTACTTCCAGCGCGGACTTGAAGGCAGGCTTCGACAGTGCGTGCGTGTCGAAGCCGATGAACAGCGGGCCGGTGACGGATGCCTTCGCCCGGTAATCGCAGATCGCCTGCGTGATCGCCAGGATATGCCATTCGTTGAAACTGCCGTCCAGCGACGAGCCGCGATGGCCGGAGGTGCCGAACGCGACGCGCTGTGCAGGATCGGACGGGTCCGGACGTCTATCCGCATAAGCGTCCAGAAGCTTGTCGACGTCGACCAGGATGTCCTTCGGCGCCGGCTTGCCCGCGAGCGGACTGATCTTTTCGCCACTCATCAATGCGCCTTGCGCGCCGCGCGATAGCGGCGGATCAGCGTGTTGGTGGAACTGTCGTGTTCGAGCTTCGGCCCGGCGGCGTCCTGCAACTGCGGGATCACCTTCTTCGCGAGCTGCTTGCCGAGTTCCACGCCCCACTGGTCGAACGAATCGATGTGCCAGATCGCGCCCTGGGTGAACACGCTGTGTTCGTACAGCGCGATCAGCGCGCCCAGCGAATGCGGCGTCAGGTTTTCGGCAAGGATGGTGTTGGTGGGACGGTTGCCCTCGCACACGCGGTGCGGCACCAGCCAATCCGGCGTGCCTTCCGCGCGCACCTGCTCGGGCGTCTTGCCGAACGCAAGCGCTTCCGTCTGCGCGAGCAGGTTGGCCATCAGGAGGTCGTGCTGGCCACCCAGCGGATTCAGCGAATGCATGAAACCGATGAAGTCGCATGGAATCAGCCGCGTGCCTTGGTGGATCAACTGGTAGAACGAGTGCTGTCCGTTGGTGCCGGGCTCGCCCCAGTAGATCGGTCCGGTCGAGTAATCGACGTGCTCGCCGGACAAGGTCACGTGCTTGCCGTTCGACTCCATCGTCAACTGCTGCAGGTATGCGGGAAAACGCTTCAGGTATTGCGCGTACGGCAGCACCGCCACGGTCTGCGCGCCGAAGAAATCGTTGTACCACGTCGAAAGGAGGCCCATCAGCAAAGGCAAATTCCTTTCGGCCGGCGTGTTCTTGAAATGCACGTCCATCGCATGGAACCCGGCCAGCATTTCACGGAAAGCTTCCGGTCCGATCGCGAGCATGGTGGACAGCCCGATCGCCGAGTCCATCGAGTAACGGCCGCCGACCCAGTCCCAGAATCCGAACATGTTGGCGGTGTCGATGCCGAACTTTTCGACTTCCTCCGCATTGGTCGACACCGCGACGAAATGCCGTGCGACCGCCGATTCGTCCCCACCGAGCTTTTGCAGGCACCAGTCGCGCGCGGCGTGCGCGTTGGTCAGGGTTTCCAGCGTGGTGAAGGTCTTGGAGCAGATGATGAACAGCGTTTCTTCCGCATCGAGGTCGCGGGTCGCCTCCA
Organism: Rhodanobacteraceae bacterium; assembly: GCA_035547895.1. Classification (GTDB taxonomy): domain Bacteria; phylum Pseudomonadota; class Gammaproteobacteria; order Xanthomonadales; family Rhodanobacteraceae; genus 66-474. The sequence continues at coordinate 5,412 of DASZTT010000141.1, read as the reverse complement.
CGAAATCGGTGGGATCGACATTGGACACGAACCGGAACGTCATGTCGCGGCGGCTGTAATGCTTCAGCGCCTCGTAGGCCATCACCGGCCCGAGGTCGGAGCCGCCGATGCCGATGCTGATGACGTTGCGGATCGCCTTGCCGGTATGCCCGCGCCATTCGCCCGAACGCACCTTGTCGCTGAAGGCCGCCATGCGGTCGAGCACTTCGTGCACTTCGGGCACGACGTCCTTGCCGTCGACGAAAATCTTCTCGCCGCGCGGTGCGCGCAGCGCCACGTGCAATACCGCGCGCCTTTCGGTTTCGTTGATCTTGTCGCCGCGGAACATCGCGTCGCGCCGGGCGAACACCCCGCGTGCCCTCGCCAGCTTTTGCAGCAGGCGCAAGGCTTCATCGTCGACGAGGTTCTTGGAGTAATCGAGATACAACCCCGCGCCTTCCGCGGTCAGCCGCGTGCCGCGTTCGCCGTCGGCAGCGAACAGCTGTTTAAGCGTCGTGCCACGCAGCGATTGCCAGTGTTTCGCCAGCGCCTTCCATTCCGGCGAGGAACGCAGCGAAGGCGCACTCATGGGCGCGCTCCCTGCCCCGCGGCCTTCGACTCGACCGTCGAGCTTTTCTGGGTGATGCGTTCCAGCAGGTCGTTCCACGACTTCACGAACGCGGCCGCGCCTTCGCGCTGCAGCCGGCCGGCCAGCGCGGCATCGTCGATGCCGGCTGCCTTGAATTGCGCGATGACCTGCTCGCAGTCGCCGCCGTCCTTCGCCATCGCGCCGTGCAGCTTGCCGTGCTCGGCGAAGGCCAGGATGGTCTTGTCGGGCATCGTGTTGATGGTGTCGGGCGCGGCCAGCGCCTCGACGTACAAGGTGTCCGGTGCCTTCGGATCCTTGGTGCCGGTGCTGGCCCACAGAAGGCGTTGCGGATGCACGCCGGCGGCGAGGATCTTCTTCCAGCGCGGCGTTTCGCGCAGCTCGCAATAGGCCTTGTAGGTGCGCTGCGCGACCGCGATGCCCAGCCGGTCCTTCAGCTCCACCGGCACCTTGTCTGCCACCGCGACGTCCCAGCGGCTGATGAACACGGACGCCACCGAATCGACGTTGGGCGACTTGCCTTCGGCGATCCGGCGTTCGATGCCGCGCATCCACGCTTCGGCGGCGGCGAGGTATTGCTCGCGCGAGAACAGCAGCGTGACGTTGATCGGCACGCCGCGGTAGATCGATTCCTCGATCGCGGGGATGCCGGCCGGCGTGCCGGGGATCTTGATGAAGAGGTTGTCGCGGCGCGCCTTTGCGTGCAGCGTGGCGGCCGACTGGATCGTGGCTTCGGTGTCGTCGGCGAGCAATGGCGAAACCTCCAGCGACACGAATCCGTCCACGCCGTCGCTGGCGTGGAACGCCGGCTTGAACATGTCGGCGGCGCGGGTGAGGTCCTGAAGCGCCAGCGAGAAGAACAGGTCTTCGCCGTGCTGCCCGTCGGCAAGCAGGTCCGCGATCGCGCCGTCGTAGTCGTGCCCGCCGGAGATCGCCTTGTCGAAGATCGAAGGGTTGGAAGTCAGTCCGGTCACGTTGTGATCGGCGATGTATTTCGCCAGCGTGCCGTCGTTCAACATTCCGCGGGTGATGTTGTCGAGCCAGAGGCTCTGGCCGAGGTCGTGCAATTGCGTGGTCGCGTTCATGGTTGCTCCGTGGCGGTGGCCGGTTCGGAAGGAATCTGGCCGGAAGGGGAAACAAAGGCATCGGCATCCAGCTTGCAAAGCTCGCGGATGCCGCCGAGTTCGATCTGCGCGGGCGGGTATTCCTTGCGCGCGGCGGGGTCGTTCGCGTAATGGCCCTGGCGCACGAACACCGTGGTCAGGCGCTCGCGCCAGCGGCGCTTCATGCCGTCGAGCACGCGCAACTTGTCCTCGACCATCACGTAGTGCTGCGCGGGAAAACGCCGGGCCACGTCGTCCAACATGCGCTCCTTGTGGACGTAGATCAAGACCCGGTCCTGCACCGCGCGGGCGATGCCCGAAGCCGAGATCTTGCGCGGCTGCAGCACCACGTCGCCGTCCGAAAGCACCACGCATTCGCCGAACCGCGACAAGTGCGCGACGGCGTCGAGCGCGCCCGGATAGACGCGCCCGGCAAACGGATAGTTGAGCAGCCACGCGGCGAGGTCCTGCGCGCGCACTTCATCGTCGCATTCCAGCCGGAACTGCTGGATCGCGCCGAGGTAATCGGCGTAGCCCAGCTTCTCGCGCAGCGCTTCGTAGAGATTCCAGTACGTCTTCGCGGCCTCTGCGCCGAACAGCTTCGCGATGTGCGCATCGAGGTCCGCCTGCACCCGGTCGTTGTCGAGCAGCGTGTTGTCGACATCGAGCAGGAACACCACGGACGCGGTTGCGTTCATTGCTCGCCCTTGAGGGTCGCCTCGAGCTTGGGATCGTTCCAGCCGCCCGCCTCAGCGATCAGTGCGTCGGCCTGCTTCGGGCCCCACGTGCCCGGCTTGTACTTGTGCACCGGCACCTTGTCGCCGATGATCGGATCGAGCACGCGCCACGCTTCCTCCACGCAATCGTCGCGGGTGAACAAGGCCGAGTCGCCGTCGATGGCGTCGCCCAGCAGGCGTTCGTACGGCATCATGCCGGTGCGGATGTGGCGGTGCGCGACCAGTTCCACCGGGTGCCCCTTCATCGCCTCGCCGGGCTCCTTGACGCGCGCGCCGATCGAAATGATCACGTCGGGACTGAGGCGGAAGCGGAAATGGTTGACTGCGCCGTTCGATGGGTCGTCGAAGACCCGTTGCGGCGGATTCTTCAGACGCACCAGCACTTCGGTGCACTTCACCGGCAACTGCTTGCCCGCGCGGATGAAAAACGGCACGCCGGCCCAGCGCCAGGTGTCCATGTGGATGCGCAGCGCCGCGAAGGTTTCCACGGTGGATTTCTTCGCGACGCCCGGTTCCTTCAGGTAGCCCTCGAACTGGCCGCGCACCACGTCTTCGGGTTTCAGCGGGCGCATCGAACGGAACAGGCGCAGCTTCTCGTCGCGCATCGCGTCCGCACTGCGGTTCGCCGGTGGACCCATGGCCAGCAACGCCAGCACCTGGAACATGTGGTTCTGCACCACGTCGCGGATCGCGCCGACCTCGTCGTAGAACCGGCCGCGGCCCTGCACGCCGAAATCCTCGGCCATCGTGATCTGCATGCTGGCGATGTGGTCGCGGTTCCAGATCGGCTCCAGCAGCGCATTTGCGAAACGGAAATACAGCAGGTTCTGCACCGGCTCCTTGCCGAGGTAATGGTCGATGCGGAAGATGTCGTGCTCGCGGAAGAAGCGGTGCAGCGTGCGGTTGAGCGCGCGCGCGGATTTCAGGTCGCGGCCGAAGGGCTTTTCCACGATCACCCGCGCACCCTGCGAGCAGCCCGACGCGGCCAGCCCCTTCACCACCGGCACGAACATGCTGGGTGGGATCGCGAGGTAATGCAGCGGATGCTCGGCATTGCCGAGCGCCGCGCGCAACTTGGCGAACGTCTGCGCATCGCCGTAATCGCCATCGAGGTACTGCATCTGCTTCGACAACTTGGCGAAGGCCGCCTTGTCGATGCCGCCGTGGTCCCTCAGGCTGTCCTCGGCGCGCTTGCGCAGCTTGTCGACATCCCAGCCCGAACGCGCGATGCCGATCACCGGCATGTCCAGCTTGCCGTCCTTGATCAACGCCTGCAGCGCCGGAAAGATCTGCTTGTACGCAAGGTCGCCCGTGGCACCGAAAAACACGAAGGCATCGGACTTGGCGGTGGGCATCAACTCGGTTCCTTCTGCAGGATGACGCGAACGCGGTGGGCGGCGCCGTCATCGGCCAGCGGAATACCGGCGCCTGAAACCTGCAACGGTACACCATCCAATTCGACCGCGGCGACCCCGCGGCAAACATGGCCGGGGTTTTCGACTTCGACCCGCCAGCTGGTGCCGCCACGCCGGTACGTCACCGCAAAACCCTTCCACTTGCGCGGGATGCAGGGCTCGATGCGCAACGTGTCGCCCTGCAGGCGGAAGCCCAGCACCCATTCCACGATCGCCCGGTACAGCCAGCCGGCCGAACCCGAATACCAGGTCCAGCCGCCGCGGCCAGCGTGCGGCGCGACCGAATAGACGTCCGCGCATTCGACGTACGGCTCGACCTTGTAGCGCTGCAGCTTTTCCGGGCTGTCGGATTTCCGGATCGGATCGAAGATTTCCAGCAGCTCGCCGGCCTTGTCGCCGTCGCCCAGCATCGCGAACGCGATCAGCGACCAGATCGAGCCATGCGTGTACTGGCCGCCGTTTTCGCGCAGGCCGGGCGGATAGCCCTTGATGTAGCCCGGATCGTGGGTGGTCTGGTCGAACGGTTCGGAAAACAGCGCGACGAAGCCTTCGCCCGGACGCACCAGGTTCTCGTTGACCGCGCGCATCGCGCGCCTAGCGCGCTCCGCGTCGCCGCGCCCACTGATCACCGCCCACGATTGCGCCATCGATTCGATGCGGCATTCCGTGTCGGCCGACGTGCCGAGCGGGGTGCCGTCATCGTAGAACGCGCGCCGATACCAGTCGCCGTCCCACGCCTTGGTCTCGAGCGCCAGTTCCAGTGCGCGCGCATGGTCGCGCCAGCGCGCGAGGCGTGCGTCGCGGCGGTCTTCGGCGAACGGCGCGAAATCGCCGATCACCTTGATCAGGAACCAGCCCATCCAGGCGCTTTCGCCCTTGCCGCCCGCACCGACGCGATTCATGCCGTCGTTCCAGTCGCCGGTACCCATCAGCGGCAGCCCGTGCACGCCAACGCCGAGGCTCGCGTCGATCGCGCGCGCGCAGTGTTCGAACAGGGTTCCCGCCTGCGATGACACGTCCGGCTTGAAAAACGAATCGGTCTGCCCCGGCGTCAACGCGTCGCCACGCAGGAACGGCACGCGCGTTTCGAGGATCGCGGCGTCACCGGTCGTGCGGATGTAGTGCGCCACCACGAACGGCAGCCACAGCCGGTCATCGACGATCCGCGTGCGCACGCCCCTGCCGGAGGGCGGCAGCCACCAGTGCTGCGCGTCGCCCTCCTCGAACTGGCGCGAGGCGGAAAGCAGGATGTGTTCGCGCGCAAGATCCGGCCGCGCGAGGCACAGCGCGGCGACATCCTGCAACTGGTCGCGAAAGCCGTAGGCGCCGCTGGCCTGGTAGAACGCGGTGCGCGCCCAAAGCCTGCACGCAAGCACCTGGTACGGCAGGCAGCGGTTCACCAGCAGGTCGACCGAACGCTGCGGCGTTTCGACCTGCAGCGGTTGCAGCACGCCGTCCCAAAGCTTGCCCGTGTCCGCGAGCACGGCCTCGAAGTCAACGCGGCGGTAGCGATCCACCAGCGCCTGCGCGGCCTGGCGGTCCGCGCCTTCACCCAGCGCGAACATGATTTC
>DASZTT010000140.1:0-7414 GCA_035547895.1 Rhodanobacteraceae bacterium | reverse complement strand
CGCTTCGATCTCTTCGCCGTATTTCGTGGCGTCGAGGTTGAAAGCGTCGGTATGTGCGAACACCGTGCGGAAGGCCTGCGGCATCGGCGCATCGGGCGCGGACGCTTCGTCGAGGTTGCGCCAGACCACCTGGCCCGGCTGCAGCGGAGCAATCGGCGCGCCATCCGGCGCATCGCGCGAGCACACCAGGTGGCACAACAGGCGCTCGTCGCCGCCACCGTACAGGCTCGGCCGTTTGTCGCGCCTGCGCTCGATGCCGCCCGGCGGTGTACCGGTCAGGAAATAATCCACGATTTGCGCGGTGCCACCCAGGCGATGGGAGGGCTTGCCATCCCAGATCGCCAACAATAGATGGCAATGGCGCGCCACGAACATCCCGACGTGTGCATACTGGCGATTGCGCTGGTCGCCCGGTTCTGAAACCTCGGCGTGCGTGTGACCCGTCAGCAGCGGTAATTCGATCAGTCGGGCATGCGTGCACAGTGATTCGAATCTTTCGCGCGCCGCTCTGTTGGTAAAGTCCTGCGCATACAATTCGCGAGCGAACGGCAACGGCGCGACGAGTTGCGCACCAAGTGCCAGACCTTCCTCCGCCACCAGTTGATCGCCACCCTCGGCCAGCGGCGACAGGATCGTCAGCGGCGCGTGCGGGAATTCATGTTGCAATTGCCCGAGAAGATCCCGGACACGCTGCCGTATCGATTGGATCTCATGCGCCGCGATGTTGCGATGGCTGGTGATTCCGACGACCAGCGGTGCGAGCCCGGGATTCCCTGTCGCGGTGTTTGCTTGCCCTGAATCGACCATGTCCATCGCAACGGCCCGTTTGTGTTTGCCGGTCACGCCAACTGCGCGTCATGCATTACGTTCGGTAAAGCGGTTCCGTCCCCGTCATTTTGCAGCAACTCCTCTCCCGGCCATTTCCTGGTTGAAGGACTGCCCATGAATTCCTCGCCATCCTGTTATTTCATGACCGGGTTGTTGCGAATTTGGGGGTCGATGACACCGAGCGATCCATCGGATCGCTGGATCATCAAATCGAATTTGAACTCGGCCGGCTCAGGGTTGGCATCGAACAGCGAGAGTTGCACGGTGCCGCCGCGGGAGACGAACCTGCGCGCCGGGAATGCCGCATGGCCGAGTGGGTCGCGTTCGTACGCGTGAATCTCCCTGAAGCTGATCCCGACAGGGCTGTAGGTATGTCGGTCATTTCCGCAGGTGGCTATGGAAAACTCGAGATACACCTCGTCAGTGACGACGATGGGATCGTTGATCCTGCCTTGGCTTACCGTGCCGTGGGCGGTGTCGATGAGTTCGACGTCCGCGCGGCTGGGGCCGTGTCCGATTTCATGGAAGTCCGTCACGGTGATGGAAATTCTCGCTGTCGTGCAAACCGCGTGGTCAGTGGACATGCTGGTCTCCTTGGGTGGATGGGAATGGCCGGATGGCGCTTGTCGGCCAGGGTTGCAGTGGAACGTAACCACTTGCATTCAGGCGATCGAGGGCGACGCGCGCGCCGGCGTCGTCGCCTGTCAACCGGCACGCACGCAGCCATGGATCGAGCAGGCGCCAGTAATGTGAATCCCGGGCCCGTGTCGCGAGCAATTCGTGCGCTTGCACCCAGGCCTGCGGGAGAGCGTCCCGTGAATGCGACTGCTGCAGTGTGCCGAGGAGCAGCAATGCTTCGGCCCGATCGGCCAGGCTGCCGTCGTCGACGGCGTCCCTCGTCGTCTCGGCCCGGGCTTCGGTGAAGGCGTGCTCGGCAGCTTCTGTCGCCGATTGCAGATCATCACCATGGCGCCAGGCAATGCGCGCGCGCAGCAACCAGCCGTGACTGAGCACGCGATGGATCTGTGGGTTGCCCTGCGATGCCTCCGATTTCCCGAGTTCCAGGGTTTGCTCCATCGCCGGTGACAGCAATGCCTCGGCCTGGTCGATATGATCTGCAACGAAGGCAAGCGTCGCGCGCGTGACCTGCACGTTCGCCAGGGCCACCCGCCATGGAACGTTGTGGGGGTCGTGTCTGGTCAGGGCCAGGTAGGCCCCGGACACTTCCGCCAGGGTACGTTGGCTTTCCTCGTCCCGTCCGGTCGTGGCCAGCGAAGCAGCCAGCAACTCCTGCGCGTTGGCCCATTCCGACAGCCGACTGAAGTCCTCGGGGTGCAAGGCACGCAGGCGCGCAAGCTGGTGCGCCTGTTCGCCGAACAAGCGCTGGGCGCCGGCCAGATCGCCGCGCTGTTCGGCCACGTTCCCCAGCCACGAAATAGTGTCCGCTACCTGCGACGCCAAGTCAGTATCACCGGGCTGCCGTCGGGCGAGTTCTTCCTTTTTCGCCAGTTCCGCCTCGAGTCCCTGTTGCGCGCCGGTCAGGTCACCACGGTCCAGCGCCAGTACGGCGAGGTTGTGTTCGCCGTACGTGGATTCCAGTTGCCAGTCATGGTTGTGCGGATCGATTTTCACCAGGGCGAGCGTGGAGTCGCGATAACGGGTCAACCACTTGCTGGCTTCGCTGAGTTTGCGTTCCTGCCAATAGACATAGCCGATCCAGTATTCCGCCTGCGCGCGATCGAACAGGAACCGTCCGTTGTCAGGATGTCTCGCGGTCAATTCGACGCTGCGCTGGTAAGCGCGCCGGAAAGCATCCATTGCCGGACCGTGTTTGGCTTCATCCAGGCGGATCTGGCCGATCTGCACCAGTGCCCGCGATTGCTGGGTGAGTTCATCGTCAGTCAGCGCCCCGGGCTTGCTGGCCGCGAACAGCGCCAGCGCCTTGTCCGTGACCGAGGCCATCAGGTCGAGCCGCCCCACGCCCTTGAGCTTGTCATGCAGGTCGCCAAGCATGTAGTTCAGGGCCTGCTCGGTTTGCGCCTGGCGCTGGCGTGCCTCGTTACGCGCAATGACCGCATTGATGGCCAGCACGCCGGCAATCGCCATGCCCAGTAGCGCCGCAATGGTGATCACGAGCGCGCGACGACGACGACGATGCACTTCGCGCTGGATCAATGTGTCGAAGCCCACGCCGAGCATGCCGGCGATGAGGCGCAATTTCGCGGTGGACTTGCTGTCGTGCCCGGCACGAATGTCTGCCGCGATCGGTTCGGCCCGCTTGCTCGAAAGTTCTCCCGTCGCGTCTACGGCAAAGCGCAACGCTGGACAGAAACATTCTTCCGATTCGCGACCGGAAATGTCCGTCGCATTCGGCTCGCCGTCCACGATCAGGCAGAGGATTCGGCCGCCACGACCCAGCCGCTTGAACACCAGCACCTCTTCGTTGACCCAGCGCGATGCCGCCGCTGCCGGCGAGCAGATCACGACCAGGCATTCGGATCGGCCGAGCGCGCCGGTGATTTCTTCGCCGAGATCGGTGGCACTGGCCAATTCCTCGCGATCACGAAAGATGGGTCGCAAGCTGCGCGGGATCACGCCGTGCGCAGCCTGCGTCCCGATCAGGCGCGAAGGGACACGCCAGGTTTCAAGTTCCCCGTGCAGCCAGTCCGCCCACGCCTTGTCGTGGTGGCTGTAGCTGATGAAAGCGCGATAGATGAATCCGGAAGGAGACTCAATCATCGCAAGGCCCTCGAATACCCGGCGCCCGATCCATGGCCGCGGCGACCGGCGCGTCAGCCCCAACCGAACCTGCCGCCGCTTGCGCCAGCCATGGCGTTTACCGGTTTCGTATGGATGGGTTTCCGCTTGCGGGGTACGTGGTCGCGCCGGACGTCACCGAGAGGGAGTAGGAGAAGGTACCGGGCTGGCCTGTATGGTTGTCCGTAACGGTCACGGTATTGTTGCTCGAGTTGTAGCTTGGGGCCGAAAACGGAGGATTGGGCAAACCGGAGATCGAATTGGCGGAAAACTGGAAATTGGCACCCGTCGTATCGCGTACCCACGTCAGCGTGGTGGGGCCGCCAGAATCCACTTCGTGAAGCGGAGTCACGGTCAAAACCGGTTGGGGGGTGAGGACGAGCTTGACTACCAGATCCATGACACGTTTCCTTCTGCATGCGGCGCTCGTGGCGGGCCGCGTCGCCTGGCTGATTGCGTTGGGGACAATTCCTGGCTCATTGAGGTGTCTGGACCGGCGCGGTCGTGCTGTTTCGTACGGCTTCCGCGATCCGCTGCTGGAATGCAGGATTGGCCGGATACGCGATGCGTTGGCGCTGCAATGTCTCGACGAAACCGCGCTCGCGATAACCCGCGATCCAGAGTTGCTTGACCAGTGGCCGTGCCTCGTCGATCCGGCCCAAATCGACCAGCGCCTCGACCTGCAGGCCCAGCAGGCGCGGATCCTTGCGATCGAACCGCGCTGCCAGCATCGTTTGCAGCGCTTGTTCGCGCATCGATCGGGCGTCATCAGGGCTGTTGCTCAGTGAAGCCAGCAGCAGTTTCGCCGTCATCGTTGCGAGCAGCGTGTCACGTTGATCGGGGTGCTTGCCCAGCATTGGTACCAGGATGTCGAGTGCGGCTTGTGCCTGCAAACGTGCCGACGCTAGGTCACCCGCCGCGCTTGACTCCATTGCCTGTACCGTCAACGCACTCGCGTAGTCGCTTTGCCAGTAATCGTTGGTCGGGTCCTGTTTGACCAGCGCAGTGAGGATCTTGATTGCACGGGAATCGAGCGCGCTCGCGGCGGCTCCGTTGCCGTTCTGATGCTGCAGCTCCGCCAGTTGCGTTGAATACAGCGCGATGAGATCCCGCAAACCGGTATCCTGCGGATCGAATTTCGACAATTCCGTTGCCCAATCGACCGCTTGCTGGAGGTCGTGCATGCCACTGGCTTCGTCGCCGGCGAGCGCCAGCGTGCGGCCCAGGATCGCGTGCGTTTGCAGCATGAATTGGCGCTGGGAACGGTCGGTCGCGTTTCGCAGCGACAATCGGGTTTCGATTGCATCGTCGTCGCGGTACTCGGTGATGGCCGTGGCCAGATCGCCGCGTTGCAGGGCCAGTCTGCCCAGCTCATTGTGAGCAGAACCCAGGTCGGAGGCATACTCGATCTCGTCCGGTTTGGACTTTAGAAGTCTTTCGTCGAGTTCCAGCCGCTCGTGAGCCAGCTTGGCCGCCCTGGCCGGTTGCCCCTGCGCCGCCAACACGTGGTCGAGGTTGTTGTCCAGATAGGTAAGTTGTTGCAACAGCGGCAGGCCGATCGGGTTGTGTCTCAATGACGGCTGCAGTATCTGCCGCGCTTTTTCGAAACTCTGTTGTGCATCGCCCAGCCGGCCCTGATTCCAAAGAGTCATGCCGATGTAAGCGAGCGTGCGCGAATAGGCGATCCATCTTGAAGTGTTTCCAGGATCGGCCCTTGCGAGTGCCGAGGAAATCGCCGCGGAGGCATGAAAAGCTTCCAGGGCTCCGCGCAAATCGCCGGAATCCGTCCGGACGGTGCCGATTTTTTCCAGTGCCTTGGCGCGTTGGGCCAGCGCGGTGTCGTTGATGTCCGTGGGCGGGAGTGACTTGAAATACGCCATGGCGTGGTCATCCACGTCCGTCATGACGTCAAGGCGTGATTCCGCAAGCAGCTTGTCGCTCAAGTTGCCGAGCATGAAATCGACCAGCCCTTCGGCCTGCTTCTGCCGGCGCTCGGCGGCTTGTCGGGCAATCACCGCCTCATGGCGTGCGAACAATGCCGCAATCGCCAGCACGATGGTCACTGCCATCACCGCCAACGCGGCCGCGGTGACCATCGCCATGCGCCGCATGCGCCGGTGCTGCTCGCGTTGTTTCAGCGCATCGAAGCCGACATCGAGCATGCCGGCGATCAGTTTCAGCTTGGCGTTGGCCTTGCCGTCCTTGCCGGGACGGGCATCGGCTGCGATCGGCTCGATGCGTTCGTTCGTGGGCCGCCCATCCGCATCGGTGGCGAAGCGCAATGCAGGGCAAAAACATTCTTCCGATTCGCGGCCGCGCAGGTCGGTCGCATCCGGTTCGCCGTCGATGATCAGGCAGAAGATGCGCTCCGCGCGGCCCATGCGCTTGTACGCCAGCACTTCCTCGTTGACCCAGCGCGAAGTCGCCGCTGCGGGCGAGCAGATCACGATCAGGTTTTCCGATTGCGCGAGCGCTTCATTGACCTTGCGGCCAAGATCGGTGGCACTGGCGAGTTCGTCGCGGTCGCGGAACACCGGAATCAGGCGGCGCGGAATCGTCCCGTGCGCGGTCGTCGTTCCAACCAGCCGCGACGGTACGCGATAGGTCTCCAGCGCCTTGTGCAGCCAATCCGCCCATACCTTGTCGCGGTGGCTGTAGCTGATGAAAGCGCGATAGCTGAAAAGGGCAACAGCCGGATCGGGCATGGCGTCCCCACGTCAATACGTCAAACCATTCCTGGCAGACGCGATCGTCGGGCGCTGAGCGCTGGCGGGTCGCTGCGATCCGCTACGGACGGGTCGCGATGCGGAAACTAGCACCAAATGTGAACGGTGTCACGTTTTGGACCGCGGCGGCGCGCGGCTCAGGGGCTTGGCCATGCGCAGCAAGTCGGCGGTGAAGCCGGTTTGCTCGTACAGCGCGCGGGCATGCGCATTGCCCGGGAAAACCGCAAGCGTCAGCCATTTGCAGCGGTTCCGTTTCGCCCATGTCTCCGCGTGTGCGAGCAGCGCCCGGCCGATGCCTCGACCTTCGTGCCCGGGCGCTACCGCCAGATCCGAAATGTGGCAGGCGCGCGTCCCGGAAAAGAAATCGCGTTGCACCTGCAGATGCAGGAAGCCGGTGCGCTGCCCACCCGGATCCGCGCTGACAAAAAAAAGATCGCCGGGCGGCGCTTCGCGCAAGGCGCGCTCGATGTCCGCGAGGATCGCGGCGGCCGTTTCACGCTTGCGCCGTCCCTCCGGCAATTCGAAGGCGACGAAACGCGGCACCAGCGACAGGATGAAATCCGCGTCGCCCGACGTGGCGGGGCGGATCGGAGGGGCATCGCTGGAAGTGCGCGATCGCGGCATATCGATCCTTCCTCGTCATTCCGGCGCAGGCCGGAATCCCGTGGCGAGTGCGAGATCACAGTGGTTACTGGGCCCCGGCCTGCCTGGGCGACGGCAGCAGGAACGATTTTGGACTGGATGTTTAACCAAACAGCGCATCCGGCATCGCCAGCAGGCTGTCGGCGCCGGCCTGCATCGCGGCAAGATGCGTGCGGGTGCGCGGCAGGATGCGGTCGAAATAGAAGCGTGCGGTCAGCCGCTTGGCCTGCCTGAAATCTTCGGAGTGCGAGGACGCCTCCGCCGCAGCGACGCTGCGTGCCCACGCGTAGGCCAGCGCGGTGTAGCCCGAATAGAGCAGGTAATCGACCGCCGCCGCACCGATTTCGTCCGGATTGGAGACCGCGCGCAATCCGAGTCCTTGCGTGACCTCGGCCCATTCCTTGGCCAGCGCGGACAGCTTCGGGATGAAGGGCTTCAGCGCTTCGTCGTTCGCATGCTGC
>DASZTT010000139.1:0-3706 GCA_035547895.1 Rhodanobacteraceae bacterium | reverse complement strand
CGGATGCGGGCGCCGCCGGATCGACAAATCCCGCGGCGCTGGTACAATCTGGAAGTTTGCGATACGACTGGAAGCTCACATGGCACGCATCACCGTCGAAGACTGCCTGAAAGTGGTCGACAACCGTTTCGAACTGGTCCTGATGGCCACCCGCCGCGCGCGCCAGCTGGAAAACGGCGTCGAAGCCACCATCAACCCCGAGAACGACAAGCCGACCGTGCTGGCGCTGCGCGAAATCGCCGACCGCAGCATCGACATGCCGACCATCGACGAAATCGACCGCGTCGAGCGCGAGCGCCGCGACCGCGAAGCCATGGAATGGGCCGCGGCCGAAGTGGACGAGGACATGTCCAAGGGCATCGACGAGGTTTGATCCTCCCCGGCACCGAGTTCGCGGTGCCTGCCCGGATCACGCGGTTGCGGCATCGACCGCGCTGATCGCGGCGTCCACCATGCAATCGATATCCGCCGCATCGATGCAATAGGGCGGCAGGAAATACACGGTGTCACCCAGTGGCCGCAGCAGCACGCCGCGCTCGAGCGCGTGTGTGTAGAAGCGCCGGCCGCGGCGCTCGACACCCGGCCACGCGCTGCGCGTCGCCTTGTCGCGAACCAGATCGAACGCCGCGATCCATCCCGTCTGGCGGAGGTTCGCGACATGCGGATGTTCGGCCAGCGGTCGCAGCCGCATGGCCAGGTGCGCGGCGAGGGCGCGGTTGCGTTCCAGCACCGGCTCGTCGCGGAAGATCGACAGCGACGCCAGCGCCGCCGCACAGGCGATGGGATTGCCGCTGAAGGTGTGCGAATGCAGGAACGCGTTGTTGTCGGCGTAGTCGCCGAGGAACGCGTCATAGACCTTGTCCGTGGTCAGCACGGCCGAAAGCGGCAGCGCGCCGCCGGTCAATCCCTTCGACAGGCACAGGAAATCCGGCGTGATCGCGGCCTGCTCGCAGGCGAACAGCGTGCCGGTGCGGCCGAAGCCCACCGCGATTTCGTCGGCGACCAGGTGCACGTCGAAGGCATCGCACAGCGCGCGCAGCCCGGTCAGGTAGGCAGGCGCGTGCATGCGCATGCCGCCCGAACATTGCACCAGCGGCTCGACGATCACCGCGCAGGTCTCGTGGGCATGCCGTTCCAGCAGCGCGCGCATGTCTTCGAGCCGGCGCCGCGCCACGTCTTCATGTGTTTCGCCGGGTTCGGCATCCAGCCAGTCGGGCGAGGGCGCGACGATCGGATCGAACAGCAGCGGCCCGTACACCGCGCGGTACAACGGCAAGTCGCTGACCGCCAGGGCGCCCAGCGTTTCGCCGTGGTAAGCGTTCGCGAGCGCGATGAAACGCCTGCGTCGCGGCTGTCCCGCATTGCGCCAGTAGTGGAAGCTCATCTTCAATGCGATTTCGACCGCACTCGCGCCGTCGCTGGCGTACGACACGCGCGTCAGACCGGCAGGCGCGATCCGCACCAGCTCCTCGGCCAGTTGCAGCGCGGGTTCGTGGGTGAAGCCGGCCAGCATCACGTGGTTGAGCCGCGCCGCCTGTTCGGCGATGGCCGCCGCGATGCGTGGATTGGCGTGCCCGAAAAGATTGCTCCACCACGAGCTGATGCCGTCGAGATAGCGCTTGCCGTCGGCGTCCACGAGCCACGCGCCGTCGCCCCGCACGATGGGGATCAGCGGCAGTTGTGCCGGGTGTTCGCGCATCTGCGTGCAGGGGTGCCAGACGTGCGCGAGGTCGCGCGCCGCGAGCGGCGTGTTGCGGGAAGGGGTTTCGGTCATCCCGCCATGATCGCGGGCACCGCGAATCGCCTCAAGCACGGCTAAGCTGTGCGCCATGTCCGGCAACCTCGATGACGCATTCCTCGAACACGCGCTAGAGGTCGCGCTGGCCGCGGCGCGCGCCGCGGGCGAACGCATCGCACATCACTTCCACCGCGGCGTGGCGGTGGAAATCAAGCCCGACGCCACGCCCGTCACGGTCGCTGACCGCGAAGCCGAGGACATCATCCGCTCGGCGTTGAAGGCTGCGTTTCCCGATCACGCGATCCTGGGCGAGGAACGCGGCCGCGAAGGCGAGGGCGCGTTCCTGTGGCTGGTCGATCCGCTCGACGGCACCAAGAGCTTCGTGCGCGGCACGCCGTTCTTTTCCACCCAGATCGCCCTGATGCACGACGGCGAGCTGGTGCTGGGTGTTTCGCATGCGCCGCTGTACGGCGAAACGATGTGGGCGCGGCGTGGCGGCGGCGCCTGGCTCGACGGCAAGCGCGTGCGGGTTTCCGGCGTCGCCCGCCTCGGCGAAGCCGCGCTGTCGCTGGGCAACGTCAAGTCGCTGGCGCAGGATGCGCGCGGCTGGAACGCGCTGGGCGGGCTGGTTCAGGCGGTGGGCCGCACGCGCGGCTACGGCGACTTCTGCCATTACCACCTGCTGGCACGCGGCGCGCTCGACGTCGTGATCGAATCCGACGTCAACATCCTGGACATCGCCGCGCTGGCCGTGATCGTGCGGGAAGCGGGCGGCGTTTTCACCGACCTTTCCGGAGCGCCATTGACCCTGGAAACGCGCAGCGTGCTGGCTTCGGTGCCGGCGCTGCACGCGCCGCTGCTGCAGCGGATGGAGCCTCCGCGTGACCCTTGACAAAAGCGTGAAACATGTCACGGTTGCCTACCTGTGTACACTCGAATCATCCGGGTTCCGCAGCCAGCAAGGAGAACAGCATGTCCGTGACCAAGGTCATCGAATTGAGCGCGTCTTCTTCCAGGGGCATCGAGGACGCGGTGCGGCACGGGCTGGAGAAAGCGGGCAAAACGGTCAAGAATATCCGCGGCGCCTGGATCAACGACATCAAGATCGCCACGGACAAGGACGGGGGCATCAAGGAGTGGCGGGTGAACATGCGCATCAACTTCGAGGTCGATTGAGAAGTTGGCGGACGGGTGGCACGCGGCGGCGCCAGAAGTCCGGCAGCAGCGTGAGGGGGTCATGCAGTTGAGGGCGCGAAGAAAACAATGAGTGCTGTCACGTGGACGATCGGTTGTGTCGAGGACGATTTCAACCAGGCTGCGCTGCTGCGGTTGTGGCTGGAACAGGCGGGCTATGGTTGCGCCGTATTCCGGTCTGCCAGTGACTTTCGACGGCGGCTCGGCAACGAGGCCGTCGACCTGGTGCTGCTGGACCGCAGCCTGCCCGACGCCAAGGGGCTGGACGTGCTCGCCTGGATCCGGCAGTCGCCCAATTCCGGGCTGCCGGTGATCTTCCTCACCGCGAGCGGCGAGGAATCCGACATCATCGAAGGCCTGGCCGCGGGCGCCGACGACTACGTGGTCAAGCCGCCCAAGCAGGGCGAGTTGCTGGCCCGCGTCGCGGCGGTGCTGCGTCGCCGCGGCGGTGACGCGGAGGCGGGCGACGTGCTGGAGCTGCCGCCTTACCGCGTCGACGCGCAACGCCGCGTCATCAGCGTCAATGGCGTGCCGGTGGAACTCACCCAACGCGAATACGAACTGGCTTGCTACCTGTTCCGCAGGCAAGGCCGCATCGTCAGCCGCGACGCGCTGCTCGAAAACGTGTGGAATCTCGCCAGCGACGTCAGCACCCGCACCGTGGACACCCACATCAGCCGCCTGCGCAAGAAGCTCGGCCTGTCGGGCGAAAACGGCTGGAGGCTGACGGCGGTGTACCAGCACGGGTATCGCATCGAGCAGGGGTAAACCGGG
>DASZTT010000138.1:0-10058 GCA_035547895.1 Rhodanobacteraceae bacterium | reverse complement strand
CGTCATCATTTCGTGATAGAGAAAGTTGTCGCGCGACGTCAGCATCACGCAGCCGTCGATCACCATCAGGTTGCCCCAATCGGTGGTGCGGTAAATCTCGATGTGCTGGAACGGCGTGGAAGCCTCGGCGAGCTTGTCGTCCACGCGATAGCCGATGGATGAACCGGACGCTTCGTGCTTTTCGGTGAACCAGTTGGACATGCCGGGAATCCTGCGGGAGATCGCCGATTGTAGCGGCCCGCCCGCGCCGCCGCGTTACAATGGCAAGGTCGATCCCGCGGCGATGGTGGCTTCCGGTCGACACCTTGTTCGCGTCAAGGCCCGCCGCTGCGACGTTCTGACCCTCGTTATCCGGAGATCCAAGATGACGAACGCCTGGAACGTCGATGCCGCCCGCGCCACCTATTCGGTTGCCCACTGGAGCGACGGCTACGTCGACATCGACTCCGGCGGCCGCGCGGTCATGCGTCCGCGCGGCGCCGAAGGCCCGGCCATCGCGCTGGACGAAGCCGTCGCGCGCGCACGCGGACTCGGCCTGCGGCTGCCTCTGCTGCTGCGTTTTCCCGACATCCTGTTGGATCGTCGCGAGAAGCTGCGTGCCGCATTTGCGAACGCCATGCGTGCACACGGTTACCCCGGCGGTTACACCGCGTTGTATCCCATCAAGGTCAACCAGCAGCGCGCGGTGGCAGGCACGCTGGCGCACGGCCTGCAGCCGCCGCATGCGGCGGCCACGGGATTCGGTCTCGAAGCCGGTTCCAAGCCGGAGCTGCTCGCCGTGCTGGGGCTGGCCGAGCCGGGTTCGCTGGTGGTGTGCAACGGCTACAAGGACGCCGAGTACATCCGGATCGCGCTGATCGGCCGCAAGCTCGGCACCGACGTGGTGATCGTGATCGAAAAACCGTCCGAGCTGGAACACGTGATCGCGGAATCGAAGGCGCTCGGCGTCGAACCGAAACTCGGGGTCCGCGTGCGGCTGGCGTCGATCGGCGCCGGCAAGTGGCAGAACACCGGCGGCGACAAGAGCAAGTTCGGTCTGACGCCGTCGCAACTGCTGGCGCTGGTGGCGCGACTGCGCGAAACCAACCTGACGCACACGATGCACCTGCTGCACTTCCACATGGGCTCGCAGATTTCCAACCTGCGCGACATCGCGGCCGGCATGCGCGAGGCGGTGCGGCATTTCGCCGAATTGCGCGCGGCGGGGCTGCCGCTGGACCACGTGGATGTCGGCGGCGGCCTCGGCATCGATTACGAAGGCACGCGCTCGCGCGGCGAATGCTCGATCAACTACGACCTCGACCAGTACGCCAACGCCATCGTCGCGCCGCTCGCAGCCGCGTGCGCGGAATGGAAACTCGATCCGCCGCGCGTGCTCACCGAATCAGGCCGCGCGATGACCGCGCACCACGCGGTGCTGGTGGTCAACGTAAGCGAGGTGGAAGCCGCGCCGGATGGTGCGACGCCGCCCGACGATGGAAGCGAATCGCCGGTCTTGCGTTCGCTGCGCGATACGCTCGCCGCATTGGGCAAGCGCCCGGTCCGTGAGATCTGGCAGGACGCGCAGCAGTACCTGCACGAAGGCCAGCTGCTGTACGCGCAGGGTGTGCTGGATCTGGCGCAGCGCGCGAAGCTCGACGCGCTGTTCCACGCGATCGCGCTGGACGTGCGCAGGCACCTGAAGCCCGGCGAGCGTTCGCACCGCGAGATCATCGATGCGCTCGACGTGAAACTGGTCGACAAGTATTTCTGCAACTTCTCGGTATTCGAGTCGATCCCGGACGTGTGGGCGATCGACCAGATCTTCCCGATCATGCCGCTCACGCGCCTGGACGAGGAGCCCACGCGGCGCGGCACGCTGGCCGACCTGACCTGCGATTCCGACGGCCGCGTGGACGTGTACGTGGAATCGGGCGACCTCGATGTCAGCCTGCCTTTGCACGAATTGCGCGAAGGCGAGCCGTACCGGCTGGGCATCTTCCTGGTCGGTGCGTATCAGGAAACGCTGGGCGACATCCACAACCTGTTCGGTGACACCGACGCGGTGAACGTTCGCATCGAGGGCGATGGCTTCGCGCTGGACGGCGCACGCCGCGGCGATTCCGCCGACATGCTGCTCGACTATGTCGGTTACCGGCTGGATGACTTGCGCGCGTCGTATCGAGACAGGATCTCATCCGCACGCCTCGGTGCCGAAGAGGCGCGAAGCCTCGAAGCCGCGCTGGAAGCGGGCCTGACCGGCTACACGTACCTGCAGGAAGCCTGACCGGTCGCGCGTGCTCAATGCGCAGCAGAAGAGGCCGCCACGGGAATCACGGCCGGTTTGTACCGCGCGTATTGCTTCAGCAGCGCCTGGAAGCGCGCGTCCTTCCGGATCGGATCCCATATCGGATCCAGCCACAGCATCACGGGCGAGTAATTCCCGCCGATGCCGGGCGTCGCCAAGGCCTTGGCGAGCAGCGGCGCCGCAAGGTCGGGCCGGTCGGCCTGGGCGTAAAGGCCGGCGTTCATTTGCATCAGCCGCGCCGCGGAGATGCGATCGTTGCTTTTGGAAGCGATGACTTGGGATCTCGCGAGGGCATCCAGACCTTCCGCTGTATGACCCAGGCCCAGTTCGGCTTCGGCGATGCAGTTCCAGACTGCTCCCAGGTCGATACCCTGCTGCATCTTGAGTTGCGTCCTCAGGATGGGCAGGACCTTCTCGTAGAGAGGCCTGGCGCGCTCCGGCTCACCCAGCAACCGCAACAACCATGCTTGCGTCTGCGGCTTGCCGACGATCACATAGGCAAGAAAAGGATCGGGTACGTTCACGGGAACACTGTCAAGCAGATCCAGCGCCTCCCTGTATCGCCTCTGGTAAATCAACAGCGGCACGCGGGTTCCGACCTTCAACCGGTTGGAGTTGCCCGTGGCGGCCGCCAAGGCACGCGCAACATCGCCACTGCCGAACAGGATGCTGCGGCTGTAAAGCTCCTTGGCAACGATGTTGTCCGGAGCCAGGGTCAGTGCACGTTGCGACCAGCGTTCGGCAGCCGGGTAGCGTTCCATCACCATGTAGGTATCGACAATGTCCCTGGCAAGCACCGCGCTGCGCGGGTTCTGCGTGAAGGCCTGCTGGAAAGAAGCAAGCGCCGCGTCGAAGCGACCCAGGCGCCGTTGGGCCAAGCCTTGTCCCTCGAGCGCGCCGGGATCGTTGGGGCGGAGCGCGAGCGCCGACGCAAAGGCTTTCAGCGCGCCCTCGAAGTCACGGCGCCCCCAGTAGTCGTTGTAAGCCAACGCGAGCTGAGCCGCCGCGAGATCGGGCGCAAGTTTGAGTGCCTGTTGAGCGTCCTGGCGCGCCTGCTCATTGAGTTGTGTGGCGTTCCGGCCACCGGCGCCTTCATACGTGAAGTTGCTTTCCACATAGGACAGCCGCGCATAGGCCAGCGCGAAGGCGGGATCCTTCTCGATCGCTTGCCGGTACAGCGGAATAGCGGCCGCAAGGAACAACGGATTGCCGCCGGTGAGTTCAGCCTGGTTCGCCTCGTTCTCGGCGCGCAGGAACAGGTCCAGTGCGGCCTCGTTCCGCGTGGGCACGACGGCCAGGCGCGCCGCGTCCGCCGAGGAAAGTTTCGCGTCGAGCGCATTGGCGATCTTTTCCGCGACTTCGCCTTCCACGCCGAACACGTTGTCCAGCGTGCGCGTGTAATCCTGCGCCCAGATGTGGCTGTCACTGCTGGTGTCGATCAACTGCACGTTGATCAAGACCTGCTTGCCCTGCTTCTGCACGCTGCCTTCCAGGATGGTCGCAACGCCGAGTTGCCGCCCGATCGATTGCAGGTCTTCGGGATGGCTGGCGTATTTCGCGGTAGAGGTGCGCGCGATCACCTTGAGATCGCCGATGTCGGCCAGCTTGGTCAGGATCAGGTCCTGCATGCCGGCGACGAAATAATTGTTGTCCGTGTCGTTGGAGAGATTCTGGAAGGGCAGCACCGCGATGGATTTGGCCGGGACGGGTTGCGCGGCCAGGATGGGTGCTGCGCTGGCCGGTGGCCGTTGCGCGGCGGATGTCGCAAGGGACGGCTTGGCGTTTGGCCCACTCGCCGCAACCGGTGCAAAACGCCACATCAGCGTGCCGCCGATCGCCAGCAAGAGGGCAAGGATCAGCAGCTCGGCACCGCCGACATGTTGCGCGCCGCGCTCGCCGTGATACCAGGCCAGCACCAGCACCACGAAAAAACCGACCGCCAATGCAAGGATCAGGTAGCGTTCCGCAGCGCCCGGCCAGTTGAAGCGCTGCGCGATGATGTCGAAGCCCTGCAACAACGCGAACGCAAACGCCACCCAGGCGATCGCCCATTGCACCAGCTTGCGCTGCTTCAGGCGTTGCCAGAATGCGTTCACGCCGGGCCCATTGTGCCGAAACGACGCTTGTTGGTTGCGCGCGAGCGCCGTTCCCGCGCGCACCGGAATGCCGGACCATTCTAGTCCAAGCGTTCGCCGGCGGCGGTGGCGGCCCCGGCGCGGCGAGCCTCAACCTTCTCGCGCGACCTGCAATCCCGCCGGCGTCTGGCTGACGGGCATCACCTCGATGCGATTCACGTTGAGGTGCGGCGGCAGGTTGGCGACCCACCATACCGTATCGGCGATGTCGCGGTCGGTAATGGGATGCGCGCCTGCGTAGAGCTTGTCCGACGCGGCCTGGTCGCCACCGGTGCGTACCAGCGTGAATTCGGTTTCGGCCATGCCCGGTTCCACGCTCGTCACGCGCACGCCGGTGCCGAAGAGGTCGCAGCGCAGGCCAAGCGAAAATTGCGTCACGAATGCCTTGGTGCCGCCGTACACGTTGCCGCCGGTATACGGATACGTGCCGGAAATGGAACTGATGTTGACGATCGCGCCGCGCCGTTCGATCAGCTTCGGCAGCAGCAGGCGCGTCATTGTCGCCAGCGCGGTGACATTGGTGTCGATCATCTGCTGCCACTGCGCAAGGTCGCAATCCTGTGCCTTGGCGGTGCCGAGCGCGAGGCCGGCGTTGTTGACCAGCAGGTCGATCGCACGGAAATCTTCCGGCAGTGCGTCCAGCGCGGCGCGCATGGCCGCATCGTCGCGAATGTCGAAGGCGGCGGTGTGCACGCGTTCTGCGCCGAAGCGTTCGGCGAGTTGCGCAAGGCGCTCTTCGCGACGCGCGAAAGCAATGACGCGCCAGCCGTTCTCGGCGAACTTCGCCGCAATCGCGGCACCGAATCCGGCCGAGGCACCGGTGACCAGCACCGTACCCACTATTTTTCCTTCATCGGCATGGCCTGGAAACCCGCCGCCTGCAGTTTCTTCTGCATGGCCTGCAGTTCGGTCGCCGTCGCGAACGGCCCCAGCCGCACCCGGTTCCAGGTCTTGCCATCCAGCGTGATGCTCTGGACGTGGGCAGTAAAGCCCTGGAGCGCCAGTTGGGCCTTCTTCGCATCGGCGGCGCCGGAATCCGGGTAGGCGCCGACCTGCAGCACGTAAGTGCCTTTGGAAGAGGAGGCTGTTTCGTTCGCGCCGGCGGCGGCCGGCGTGGATGCGCTGGCGTTGTTCGCGGCGGCGGCTTTCTGCTGCTCGGCCTTGGCCATCGCGGAGAGTTCCGCGTTCGGAATGACCACTTCCTTTTCCGGCAGCACCTTGTAGAAGTCGAACTGCGAGGCGCTGGCTGCCGCGCTGCTGCTGGCAGCGATGCCGGGCGAGCTGCCCTGCTGCGCGACCGCGTTGGGATTGGCCTGCGGCTGATCGGTGCGGCGCAGGCTGGGCATCCCGCGATAGGCAAGCGCCATCACGATGAGGCCGACCACCACGCCCGCCAGGAACAAGGCCCAGCCGGGAAAGGCCGCGCCGCCGTTGCGTACTGCTTGTCGATTGTTGCGAGTTGCCACTGCCAGTCCTCGTCAATGTTTCCCGTACGATCCGCAGAGGACCGCATCGGCCGTTGGTCAGGCTTCGCGGATTACATCGTTTGCGGCGCCGACACGCCCAGCATAGCGAGTCCGTTGGCGAGCACCTGACGCGTCGCATACGCCAGCGCCACGCGTGCGTTGCGCTGGCCCTCGTCATCCACCAGGAATTGTTCGGCGTTGTACCAGACGTGGAAAGCGCCCGCGAGTTCGCGCAGATACTGCGCCAGCAGGTGCGGTTCACGGTTGTCGGCCGCGGCTTCGACGATCTCCGGAAAGCGCGAGATTTCCACCATCACGTCGCGCGCATGGTGGCCCTGCAGCCGGTCAAGGTGCTTCAGCGCGTCATGCTGTTCGAACACGATGGAACGTTCGTGCATCTGCCGCTCCACCGAACACACTCGCGCATGCGCGTACTGGATGTAGTACACGGGGTTGTCGTTCGTCTGCGCGCGCGCGAGGTCGATGTCGAATACCAGTTGCGAATCGCTCTTGCGCGCGATCAGGAAGTAGCGCGTGGCATCGAGGCCGGCCATGTCGATCAGGTCGCGCAGCGTGACGTAGGAACCGGCGCGCTTGGAAATCTTCACCTCCTCGCCGCCCTTCATCACCGTCACCATCTGGTGCAGCACGTATTCGGGCCAGTCCTTCGGGATGCCGATGTCGAGTGCCTGCAGGCCGGCGCGCACGCGCGCGAGCGAGCCATGATGATCGGCGCCGAGCTCGGTGATCGCGCGCTTGTAGCCCCGCTCCCACTTGGAAAGGTGGTAGGCGACATCGGGCACGAAATACGTGTACGTGCCGTCGGATTTCCGCATCACGCGGTCCTTGTCGTCGCCGAACTCGGTCGCGCGCAGCCACAGCGCGCCATCGGCTTCATACGAATGCCCTTCGGCGGCGATGCGGTCCACCACGCGCAGCACCTGACCTTCGGTGTACAACGACGATTCCAGGAAATAGACGTCGAACTCGACGCCGAACGCGCGCAGGTCGGCATCCTGCTCGCGCCGCAGCCACGCGACCGCGAAATCGCGGATCGCATCGAGGTCGTCGGGATCCTTGCCGGCCGTGACCCGGTAGCCGGTGGCTTCGGGGGCAGCGGCGGCGACATCATCTTTCGCGAACTCGCGGGTGTACTCGCGGTTGTAGTCACCGGTGGGATGACCGGCTTCCACGGTCGCCCCACTGACGTAGTCGCGGGCCACGTCGCGGATGTAATCGCCGCGATAACCATCCGCCGGCCAGCGCGGATCGTCGGGTTCGATACCCTTGATGCGTGCCTGCACCGACAGTGCAAGGTTCTGGATCTGTGCGCCCGCGTCGTTGTAGTAGTACTCGCGATAGACCTTCCAGCCGCTGGCCGAAAACAAGCGCGCCAGGGTGTCGCCGATCGCGGCGGCGCGTGCATGGCCGACGTGCAATGGACCGGTGGGGTTCGCCGACACGAATTCCACGCCCACCGCGCGCCCGGCTCCGGATTTTCCGTGCCCGTAGTGCGCGCCTTCGTGCAGGACGCGACGGATTTCGTCGTGCCAGGCAGTATCGGTCAGGAAAAAGTTGATGAACCCCGGCCCGGCGATTTCGACTTTCGCAATCAAGGCGTTCGCGGGCAGTGCGGCAATGATCGCGGCGGCGAGATCGCGCGGCGGCCTGCCGGCTTTCTTCGCGAGCAGCATGGCCACGTTGCAGGCGAAGTCACCATGCTCGCGGGTGCGCGTGCGCTCCACCACGAAATCGGGCGCCGACGCTTCCAGCACGCCGTCTTGATGCAAGCGCTGCAGGGCCTGCTGCAGCAAATCGTGGAGGGCGTCTTTCACGAACGAAGAAGATGCAAAGGGGATCAGACATCGTAACGCAGTGGCGCGGGCAGTCCAAACCGGGCGTTGTGGATAACTTGGTGGACAGTCGTGGACCACTTGCATGTGGGAGCTTTGTCACCGCCTATGTTTTGCCCCGGCGCGGGAAGAAATCCTTTTACCCTCTGATGGTTGGATTTGCTTTGATGAAAGCACGCGAAAAGGAGCCGGCAAACGCTTGTGATCCGGCATTGTGCATAACTAACGGCAGGAAGGGCGCGGCTTGGCCGCGGATCAAATCAATCCGCGTGCAGCCATCGACGTCGGCTCGCCCGCGCCGACCACCAGGTGATCGAGCACCCGCACGCCCACCAGCTGCAGCGCATCGCGCAACTGCCGGGTGATGTTGCGGTCGGCGGCCGACGGCTCGGCGACGCCCGAGGGATGATTGTGGGCCAGGATCACCGCCGCCGCGTTGTGCTTCAGGGATGCGCGCACCACCTCGCGTGGATGCACCGAAGCGCCGTCGAGGGTGCCGCGGAACAGTTCCTCGAACGCGAGCACGCGATGGCGGTTGTCGAGGAACAGGCAGGCGAAGACTTCGTAGGGTTTGTGCGCGAGCTGCGCCTTCAGGAACGCGGCGCTGTCGCGCGGGCTCGTCAATGCCGTGCGTCCGGCGAGCTCTTCGCCAAGGCATCGGCGCGCCAGCTCCAGCGCGGCAGCCAGCCGCGCGCGCTTCGCCGGCCCGAGGCCCCGCACGCCGCCGGGATCACGCGCGAGCAAGGCGTTCAAACTGCCGGCGTGTGCAAGCAGGTTCCGGCCCATGTCGAGCGCGCTGCAGCCGCGCGCGCCGCTGCCCAGCAGCACCGCCAGCAATTCGGCCGGCGTCAGCGCGGCGGCGCCACGTGCCAGCAGTTTTTCGCGCGGACGTTCATCCTCGGGCCAGTCGCGGATGCTCATTGCGGTGTTCCTCGTGACCGGCCTCCAGCATGCTGGCCTCGCGACAACGGATGCAGCGGCCTGATTGCGTGATTCGGGTAAGCTAACCGCGGGTTTGCCTGTCAGCGGATGCCGACATGAGTGCCATGCAACATCGCCATGTTCTGCTCGGCGTCTCCGGCGGCATCGCCGCCTACAAGGCATGCGAAGTCGTGCGCCGCCTGCGCGATGCCGGCGCAGAGGTACGCGTGGTGCTGACCGAAAACGCCGCGCGCTTCGTGACGCCGCTGACCTTCCAGGCGCTTTCCGGCCAACCGGTTCGCCACGGCCTGTGGGACGCCGAGGCCGAGATGGGCATGAGCCATCTGGAGTTGGCCCGCTGGGCCGACGCCGTGCTGATTGCACCGGCATCCGCGGACGCGCTGGCGAAACTGGCGCATGGTTTTGCCGACGATCTGCTGTCGACGCTGTGCCTTGCGACCACCGCGCCGCTGGCGGTCGCGCCGGCCATGAACCATCGCATGTGGTTGCACCCCGCCACGCAAGCCAACGTCACCACCCTGCGCGCACGCGGCGTTGCGATCCTGGGCCCTGCCAACGGGCCACTTGCGGAAGGCGAATCGGGACCGGGCCGGATGCTGGAGCCGCAGCAACTGGTGCAGGCCCTGACGACTCCGGGCGGCACGCATGTTGCATAAATGCCTTCCATCGGCGTCGGTCGCGCGTGGAGACGTGGACGCGTGAAAACGTGCAGTCGTCTTGAAGGGGCGCTGGCCGGCCTGCACGTCGTGATCGACGCCGGACCGACCTACGAAGACATCGACCCTGTGCGATTCCTGGGCAACCGCAGCTCGGGCAAGATGGGCTTCGCCGTCGCGGAGGCCGCCGCGCAAGCCGGCGCCGATGTCACGCTGGTTGCGGGCCCGGTCGCGCTTGCGACGCCACCCGGCGTCGGTCGTCGCATCGACGTGCGCAGCGCGCTGCAGATGCGCGACGCGGTGATGCACGCGATCGAGGGCGCCGACATCTTCATCGCCACCGCCGCGGTCGCCGATTGGCGCGTCGCCGATTACAGCGCGCGCAAGATCAAGAAGGGCGCGTCCGGCGCGCCGGTTCTGGAACTCGTCGAGAATCCCGACATCCTCGCCGAAGTCGCGGCGCGCGATCCACGTCCGTTCGTGGTGGGCTTCGCCGCCGAAACCGATCACGTCATCGAACACGCGCGCGCAAAACTCGTGCGCAAGAAGCTCGATCTTCTGGCCGCCAACCACGTCGATGAAAACCTCGGCATCGGCGCCGACGACAACGCGCTGGAGTTGATCTGGGCGGACGGCAGCGAATCCCTGCCGCGTGCGCCGAAGCCCGAACTCGCGCGTGCGCTGGTCATGCGCATCGCCGACCATTACCACGCGCGGGG